>JBPEYE010000061.1:0-4134 GCA_052030825.1 Gammaproteobacteria bacterium
CGCCATGATATCGACCCCGGCGTCGAGGTTCCTGTTGATCCCGCCTCGCACGGTGATTCGCAGGCGCGGTCTGTCCCCGATGGTGAGGTCCGCACGAGTGCGGAGCCGGCGGCTGATTTCGCAAGTTGGGACGGGCTGATCGAGGCGATTCATGCCTGCGAGGCCTGCGAACTGTCGCAGAACTGCACGCAAAAGGTGCCGGGCGTCGGCAGTCGCGCAGCCGACCTGATGATCATCGGCGAGGGGCCGGGGCACGACGAGGACATTCGTGGCGAGCCTTTCGTCGGTCGTTCGGGTCAACTGCTCGATCGCATGCTCGCTGCGATCGGTATCGCGCGCGAGCAGGTTTATATCACCAACATCGTCAAGTGCCGCCCGCCGAGCAATCGCGATCCCAGGCCCGAAGAAGCCCTCAAGTGCCGCGCCTTTCTCGAAGCACAGATTCGTGCCATCGAACCGCGCGTGATCCTGTCTGTCGGGCGGGTGTCGGCGCACAACCTGCTCGACACCAGTGCGCCGGTCGGCAAGCTGATTCGCGAGCTGCACACGCTGCCCGGTTCCGACATCCCGGTCAAGGTGACCTATCACCCGGCCTACCTGCTGCGCAACCCGTCGGCCAAGGCCATCGCCTGGCAGGACCTGAAACAGCTCGCGCGGATGTTGCGGTGATGAACCGAAACCTCGGATTCCGGCGCATGACGCCGGCCGATCTCGACCAGGTCATTCGCGTCGAGCGTGAAGTCTACGAATTCCCGTGGAGCGAGCGCATCTTCAATGACTGTATTCGGGTCGGTTACCATTGCTGGCTCGCACTGGCCGACGATGTCGTCATCGGCCACGCGGTGATCAGCGTCACCTCCGGCGAGAGCCACATGCTGAACCTGTCGATCGCGAGCGCACACCAGCGACGGGGCTACGGCCGTCAGTTCATCGAATTCCTCGTCGCCGACGCGCGCGCCCACGCCGCCGAAACCATGCTGCTCGAGGTGCGACCGAGCAATACCGCCGCGATCCAGTGCTACCACGCCGCCGGTTTCAGCGAAATCGGCAGCCGCAAGGATTACTATCCCGCCGCCAACGGGCGCGAAGACGCGTTGCTGTTCGCGCGCCACATTGCCGCGCCGTCCAACGCGTTGAGTTCGCGGGCCTGATCGAACCGGCCGGATCCACGATGTCCGATCTTGACGAAATGCGTCGCCGGCGCACCTTTGCGATCATTTCGCACCCCGATGCCGGCAAGACCACGGTTACCGAAAAGCTGCTGCTCTACGGCAAGGCGATCCAGATGGCCGGCACGGTCAAGAGTCGCAAGGCCAATCGTCACGCGACCTCGGACTGGATGGAACTCGAGAAAGAGCGCGGTATCTCGGTCACTTCGTCGGTCATGCAATTCCCGTATCGCGATTGCATCATCAACCTGCTCGATACCCCCGGCCACGAGGATTTCTCCGAGGATACCTACCGCACGCTGACCGCGGTCGACTCGGCGCTGATGGTGATCGACTGCGCCAAGGGCGTCGAGGAGCGCACGATCAAACTGATGGACGTCTGCCGCCTGCGCGCCACGCCGATCATCACCTTCATCAACAAGCTCGACCGCGAGGGCCGCGACCCGATCGAGTTGATGGACGAAGTCGAGGCGGTGCTCGGCATTCGGTGCGCGCCGATTACGTGGCCGATCGGCATGGGCAAACGCCTCAAGGGCGTGTTTCACCTCGGCCGCGATTCGGTACACCTGTTTTCCGCCACCGACGCCGACAAGGTCACTGCCGGCGAAGTCATCGAAGGTCTCGAAAACCCGGAGCTCGACCGCGTGCTCGGTTCGATGGCCGCCGAACTGCGCGACGAGATCGAGCTGGTGCGCGGCGCGTCGCATGCCTTCGATCTCGAAGCATTCCGCGCCGGCGAGCTGACCCCGGTGTTCTTCGGCTCGGCAATCAACAATTTCGGCATGGCCGAGCTGCTCGATGCGTTCGACGAGTTCGCCCCGGCGCCGCTGCCGCGACCGACGCGCACGCGGGTCGTTGCGCCCGACGAAGACAAGCTGACCGGATTCGTCTTCAAGATCCAGGCCAACATGGACAAGCAGCACCGCGATCGCATCGCCTTCATGCGCATCTGCTCGGGCAAGTACCGCCGCGGCATGAAGGCGCGCCACGTGCGCATCGGCAAGGACGTGAAAATCCCCGATGCGCTGACCTTTTTTGCCGCCGATCGCGGCCATGTCGACGAGGCCTATAGCGGGGATATCATCGGCATCCACAACCACGGCACGATTCGCATCGGTGACAGCTTCAGCGAGGGCGAGGCGCTGGCGTTCACCGGCATCCCGAACTTCGCACCGGAGCTGTTCCGCCGCGCACAGCTGCGGGATCCGCTGAAGATGAAAGCCCTGCAGAAGGGCCTGCTGCAGCTGTGCGAAGAAGGCGCGACCCAGCTTTTTCGTCCGCTGGCGAACAACGACCTGATTCTCGGCGCGGTCGGCGTGCTGCAGTTCGACGTCGTCGCGCACCGGCTCAGGGACGAGTACGGCGTCGATTGCCAGTTCGAGGCGGTCAACGTCAGCACCGCGCGCTGGATCGACAGCGACGACGCCGGGAAGCTCGAAGAATTCAAAACCAAAATGCGCGCCAATCTTGCGCTCGACCATGCCGGTGACCTCGCCTACGTCGCGCCTTCTCGCGTCAACCTGACGATGACCGAGGAGCGCTGGCCCGAGATTCGCTTCCTCGCCACGCGCGAACACGGTGACTATGTCAGCGCCTAGGCCGGCAGCCATGGTCTGCGCGGCGGCCTGTTTCGGTGGCAGTTATTGCGCGCTCGCCGGAAACGGGCTGGCAACCCGGGATTTGAATCCGATGCTGCAACCCGTTTATCTGCCCGGCTACTCACGGCCTGGCCCGCAGGCCGGCTGGTGGGTGGAGCACAACCTGTTCATCACCAATACCTCGCAAACCGAGTCGAACCGCAGCGAAAGCGTCGTTATCGACGTCGAAAATTATCGCTACGAACTCGACATCGGCTTTCGCCGCGGCAACTGGCTGGTGCAGGCCAAGCTGCCCTACCTGGGCAATTCCGCCGGCAGCCTCGACCACCTGATAGACGAGTGGCACTCATTGTTCGGACTTCCCGGGGGCGATCGCAGTCGTTTCGAACGCGACCAGATCGAAATCGAGTACCAGCGCGACGGCGAGACCGTCTACTCGCAAACCGCGAGCAGCCGCGGACTCGGCGATATCGCCCTGTCGTTCGGATACCAGCGCGATGAAATGACCGGTTATTATTTCGGCATCGAGCTGCCCACCGGCAGCGAAGACGATTTCACCGGCAACGAGGCCGTCGATATCGCCCTGTGGCTCGCCCGCAGTAACGCCATCGATGAGAACATGACGCTCAACTGGATGTTCGGTGTCAGCATTCCGGGCGACGGCGGGCCGCTCGAGGATTTCCTTGCCGAGCGGATCTGGATCGGCCAGCTGGGTTTCGACTATCGTTTCAGCGACAGCCTGATCGGCATGGCCCAGATCGATCTGCACTCTGCGTGGTTCGACGACAGCTCGTTGCGAGGCCTCGGCAGTTCGGCGCAGATTCTGTTCGGCCTCGGGTTCACGAACCTGTTCGAAGATCATCGTCTCGACCTGTTCTTCTCCGAGGACATTTACGTCGAGTCGGCACCCGACATCACCTTCGGCCTGCGCCTGACGCGCGAATACTGAACCGCCGGCCCGGCCGATTGCAGTCGCAATCAGTCGGCGAGCTCGGTCTCGATGCGCAGGTCGCCCTCGAGGGTTCGGTGCACCGGGCACTTGTCGGCGATTTCGAGCAGGCGCGCGCGCTGATCCGCATCGAGTTCGCCGTCGAGCGCAATGCGCCGGGTGATGCGTTCGATCCCGACTTCGCAGTCAACGCAATCCTCGGCGTGCACGCGCGCATGTTCGAGGCGTACGCTGACGTCGTCGAGCGGCAGCTTTTTTCGATTCGCGTACATTCGCAGCGTCATCGACGTGCACGCACCGAGCGCCATCAACAGCAGGTCGTACGGCGTCGGACCCTGCTCCGAGCCGCCGTATTGCTTCGGCTCGTCGGCTTTCAGGAAATGCCCGCTGCCGTGCAGGCCACGCAGGAACTTGTGGT
>JBPEYE010000062.1:0-1994 GCA_052030825.1 Gammaproteobacteria bacterium
GACGAAGTTTCGTCAAGGGTGCGGGCGCGGGCCTGGCCGGGATCCTGGCCGCGGGGACGGCGCCCTACGCCTACTCGGCGACCAACCCGATCAAGTGGCGCCTGCAAACCTATTCGGGCGCACCGCTCGGCGCGCATGTCATCCTGCCGCAGATCGAATCCTTCAACAAGGCGGCACACGGCAAGATGGAGATCGAGCTCTACTACGCCGATCAGCTGGTGCCGACCGGCGAGCTGTTCCGCGCGATGCAAAACGGCACCATCGACGCGGTGCAAAGCGACGACGCGACCATGGCGTCGCCGGTGGACATCAGCGTGTTCGGCGGCTACTTCCCGTTTTCGACGCGTTACAGCCTCGACCTGCCGGTACTGTTCAAGTACTATGGCCTGGACGAAATCTGGGCGGAAGCCTACGGCGAAGTCAGAAACGTCGAGTGGATCAGCGCCGGCGCCTGGGATCCGCTGCACATTTTCACCAAGACCCCGATCCGCAAGCTCTCCGACATGAAAGGCTTGCGCGTCTTCGGCGTGCCGACCGCGGGTCGCTTCCTGTCGCGCTACGGCCTGATCCCGGTCACGCTGCCGTGGGACGATATCGAGGTCGCGATCCAGACCGGCGAACTCGACGGCGTCGCCTGGTGCGGCTTTACCGAGGCCTACGAAGTGGGCTGGGCCGACGTCTGCAACTACGCGCTGCTGAACAACGTCACCGGCGCCTGGTGCGGCTCCTATTTCGCCAATACCAATAGCTGGAACAAGCTGACGCCGGACCTGCAGGAACTCTTCCGCATGTCCTGCAACGACTCGCACTACTACCGCCAGGTCTGGTACTGGGGCGGCGAAGCCGATCTGCGGGTCAACGGCAAGAAGATGGAACTGACGACGATCCCGGCGGACGAGTGGGACCAGGTGGTCGCCGACTCGGCCGAATTCTGGGACGAGCTGGCCTCGATCAGCGCGCGCACCAAGAAGGTGGTGGACGCGTTCAAGAAGTATTCGGCCGTCATGGAAAAGGTCGGCGTACCGTACCGTTACAGCTGACAGCGGATTCGACCCTGCCGCCGCCGGCCCGGGCCCTGCCCGCGTCGGCGCGCTGGCAAGGTTGATCGAAGAACAATCAGGGGCGTATTCTATACGCCCCCTTTTTTAACAACAGCAATCACATGCCAGGCAATCTGACGCTAGACGAGCTGCGCGACAAGGTCGCGGCCGGACAAATCGACACCGTCATCACCGCGATTCCGGACATGCAGGGGCGGCTGATGGGCAAGCGCTTCCAGGCCGAGTTCTTCCTCGACAGCGCGCACGAGGAAACCCACTGCTGCAACTACCTGATCGCGACCGACCTCGAGATGTACACCGTCGATGGTTACGCATCGACCAGCTGGTCGGCCGGCTACGGCGACTACGTGATGCAGCCCGACCTGGCTACGCTGCGCGTGCTGCCGTGGCTCGAAGGCACCGCGCTGGTGCTGTGCGACCTGCTCGATCACCACACGCATGATCTCGTGCCGCATGCGCCGCGCAGCGTGCTCAAGCGCCAGCTCGAGCGGCTCGAGGGCATGGGGCTCGCGTCGGCGGTCGCGACCGAGCTAGAATTCTTCGTTTTTCGCGAAAGTTTCGATGAAATGCGCGACAAGGATTATCGCGACATGACGACGATCAGCCCGTACAACGAGGATTACCACATTTTCCAGACGACCAAGGAAGAGTCACTGATGCGCGCGATCCGCACCGGCCTGCAGGGCGCCGGCGTGGGCGTCGAGAACACCAAGGGCGAAGCCGACCCGGGCCAGGCCGAGATCAACGTCCGCTACGGCGACGGCCTCGAGATGGCCGACAACCACGTGCTGGTCAAGAACGCGGTCAAGGAAATCGCGTTTCTGCAGAATCGCGCGGTGACCTTTCTCGCCAAGTGGCACCACGACGCCGCGGGTTCGTCTTGCCACATCCACCAGTCGCTGCGCTCGACTGATGGCGAGCCGGTGTTCCGCG
>JBPEYE010000063.1:0-9281 GCA_052030825.1 Gammaproteobacteria bacterium
TCGCGCGATTCCCACTCGACGAGGATCAGCACCTGGCGCGGCTCGAGATCGCCGGCGACGGCTTCGCGAAACTTGCCGAGCGCGACGACGCGGCCGCCGTGGGCGGCAACTTCCCGCGCGGAGCTTTTCGAGTAAGCGAGATATTCGTCTCGATTCGATACGTTGAACAGGTTCAGGGCATAGACGGCGTTGGACATCGGGCACTCATGCTGGCGGACTCGCGTGGCCGGAGTTTAACCGCAGTTGGCGGTAAACACGCGTCGTATCACTGCGCGGTACTCAATTCGCCCCAATCTTGATCCAGTCAAGCTGCTGCGAGTCGTCGCGTCGGTACATGACCTCGATCCTGCTGCCGACCGCCAGATCGGCGCTGCTGCCGACCAGACTGGCGCGCCTGGATGCCGAGCGATCGATCCAGATTCGCGTCGTCGGCGTGACGAGGTATCGTTTGGCGCCGGCTTCACCCTCGATCAGCAAGGCACCGCTGGCGGCGTCGAATTCGCGCAGCGTACCGATCGTGCTGTACTTTCCCGAAATGCCCGGGGACTGGCCGATCGGGATGAAGCGTTCGGTGGTCTGTTGCGCTAACGCCGGCAGCGTGAGTGCCAGCAATCCAGGCAGTAATAATTTCAGGCGCCAGCGGGATCCGGAATTAGTCTTCATCGGCGATCTCTCCTCGACCATGGGGTCGGCTCAGGTCTCGATCAGGTCGGCGCGCGCCCGCTCGAGCGCCACGGTCGCCGCGTCGACGTAGCCACCCCGGTTCCGCGCCTTGCGCTGCGAGCGCGCCGCCCGCAACTGTTCCAGCGCCGCCTCGAGTTCGGCAACCGCGGCCGGGTGCAAGCCGCCGCCGGCGAGCACCTGGGCCGCATCCTCGGCTTCGTGCGTTGCCCGGTCGAGCAGCGTCAGCTTGCGCTCATCCGCCACCGCGCCGTTCGCCTGATCGATCAAATCGAGGCTGGCGCGAATGTTTTCCAGCGCGTTGATAACGCGCAGGAACGCGGCCACTGCGACCACCTGGGTCGCGTCGAGGTTGATCGCACTGCCGGTGGCATTGATCAGCAGTTGCCCGGACGGCGAATTGGTGAATGCATCGCCGTTATAGAACGCGACCGAACCCTCGACGGTTTCGACCGAATTGTTGTGAAAAAACGGTCCCGTGTCGGCCGCTTCGACCAGCGTCGGCGTGTTGAACTCGCCGTTGCCGGGAACGCCGAAACCGTCGTCCGGCGGCACCTTTTCGCCGGTGAGGCGCGCGGGCTGATCCGGCAAATCTTCGACGCCGGTATCGAAATTCAGATTACCCGCGTCCGGTCCGAAAATGGCCGGATTCGCGTTGGCTCCGGCATTGAAATGGCAGGCATTGCATTTGCCGAGTCCGTTATCGAGGAATATCTCCTGCCCGCGACTCGCGACGGTGCCGGTGAGCGCGAGCGGCAGCGACAATTCCTGCTGGCGGCCGAGCGATAGCTGGAATGCCTCGAGCGCGTCGAGCTCGTCGTCGGTCGGCAAGCGGAAATCGACACCGGGAATCCGATTGGTCGTCAGCGTGAAATGCTGGATCACCGCGCCTACGGCAAAGGATCGCAGCGAGCCGTCACCGGGCGAGCCATCGCCCGACCAGCCGGTGCGTGGCCCGTCGCGGCTGTCGATCGACGTTCGCAGCGCGAGCGTGTGTGGAATACCGCGCATGTTGAAATCGTTTTCGAGATCGTCGAAGCCATCTTGATTTTCGACGATCAGCGCGAATTCGCGCATCAGCCGGGGATTTTCGAAGTTGCGCGAGAGGTCCGGGTTGGTTTCGGCGACGAATAGCGGATCGTCGGCCGGCAGCGTCGCGATGAACGCCGGCGTCAGGCCGAAGTTGTCCTCCGGACGGTGACAGGTTCCGCAGGTCCGGCCGTTGCCGGCGAAGGTTTCGGTCAGGAAAATGCGTTCGCCGATTTCGACCAGGCTCGGCTCCGGCGCTTGCTTGCAAGCGAGCAGCAAGGCCGGCAGCGCCCCGAGTACGATGACGCGTCCGTGGCGAAGACGTCGGAAGACCCACCGGCTGCGTTGCTTCATCGCTGTCACCTGTCCTGTATATCGAGACTCGCCCGCGAAACGACGGGGGGCAATGTCGGAAATAATAGCGGCGGCGGGGACGGTGAAATACGAATCATTTCACCCTCGGCGGGTTAACTGCTTCCCGAAAAAACACTTGTCGAACCGAAATATCGCAAAAGCGGGGTCAATGTCGTTCGCGGAGCGCCGCTCGCCAACCGCTTCAGCCGCGCTGAGTTTACCGCGCCACGCTCAGAAAATCCGCAAGCTGAAGTAAGGCGCCCAGAAAATCAATGAGATAGCAATGATGATCAGCTCGACCCGGGCGATTGCGGCGAAACGGGCCCGCTCGTCACCCTCGGAGTCAGCCGCACGCACCCGCGACATGATGTAATCGAACAGGATTACGACCGCTAGCAACGGCGCCATGACCGGCGCAATCAGGGTCGCGAACACTTCCCACAGCGAGCGTTCGGCGTTCGCCGCCGACAGACCCAATGCGTGCAGAACCGGCAACAGGATATTGATCAGCGCGAGTCCGAGCAGGACTTGCCGCATCAAACCGAGTTCGGCGAGACGGAATTTTCGCGGATTCGAAACCATGTCGCCTTTCTAGCACAGACCGGCGGGCGGGCAAACCCGCGCGCCCAATTGCACCGCTATAGTGTAATCTGCACGATTGATATCCTAACCCGCTAGACGAAGGTGAGATTCGATGACATTCGGCAAGCGCGCACTGATAACGCTGGCGGCGATGGTGCTGGCCAGTTTCGTCGTCGGCTGGCTGTGGCGCGAGGCATTTGACGCGCGTATCCCGAGCTACCTGAGCGGGGTCGTTGGCGGCCTGTCGGCGCTGGCGGCCTGGGAATTGCTGCGCGGGCGAAAGTGACCCGTTGCCTGTGACCGAGCGCCGATGACCCAAAATCAACTCGTGCCGGCACGCCGCCGGCGACTGACGTCGAGGAGACACCGATGATTGCACGCAATCCACGCTACCTGAGGGACGTCGACGCCCCCTATCCTGCCGATGCCCTCGGCATGTCACCCGAGGAGATGCGCCGGCTCGGCCACAAGGTCGTCGACCTCGTCGTCGACCGGCTGCTGCGCAAGCAGACCGAACCGGCCCTGGTCGTCGGCGAACCCGCCGAGCTGATGGCGGCGCTCGGCGGCCCGTTGCCGGAATCTCCGCTCGATGTCGACGATTCGATCGAGCTGCTGGCCGAGATCGCGCTCGCCTACCAGCAGCACGGCGACCATCCGCGCTACTTCGCCCGCGTGCCCGGGCCGAGCTCGTTCGCCGGCGTGCTCGGCGACTGGCTCGGCACCGGCTTCAACACGATTTGCGCGTCCTGGGGCGGCGCCTCGGGGCCGGCGACGATCGAGCTGGTCGCGATCGAATGGCTGCGGCAAATGATCGGCATGCCCGAGGGCACCGAGGGCGTGCTGGTATCGGGCGGCTCGATCGCCAACGTCACCGGCTTTCTTGCCGCGCGCGCCGAGCTCGGCCGCGGCGTGTCTTACTACACCGACCAGACCCATTCGTCGCTGCACCGGGATCTCGTCGCGATGGGTTGCATCGACGAACACATGCACAAGCTGGTCAGCAACGACGACTACTGCATGTCGATCGAAGCGCTCGAGGCCGCGGTCGCAGCGGACAAGGCCGCCGGGCTGCGACCGGTCATGGTCATTGCGACCGCCGGCACGACCAATACCGGAGCCGTCGATCCGCTCGATGAAATCGCCGACCTGTGCGAACGTGAGGGGATGTGGCTGCACGTCGATGCCGCCTATGGCGGCCCGGCCGCGGTGACCGCCGAGGGCCGCGCGTATCTCGCTGGCATCGAGCGCGCCGATTCGCTGGTGCTCGACCCGCACAAGTGGCTGTTTCAGCCCTACGATCTCGGCGTTTGCCTGGTCACGCGACCGGGTGCGCTGGAGCGGTGCTACGCGATGTCGCCCGAGTATCTCAAGGACGTTCAGACGACGACGGGTGCGGTCAACTTCGGCAACCGCAGCCTCGAGCTGACGCGCCGCTCGCGCGCGCTGAAACTGTGGCTGAGCCTGCGCACCTATGGCGCCGGCAAGTTTCGCGAGGCGGTACAGCGCGGCGTCGAGCTGGCCGAGTTCGCCGAGGCTGAAATCCGCCGCGATACCGATACCTGGGATCTCGTGACCCCCGCGCAGATCGGCGTCGTCACCTTCGCTTTCAAAGACTGGAAACCGGGCGAACACGCGGCCTGCACCAAGACGATAACCGATTCGGGTTTTGCCTGTGTCTCGTCGACGATGCTGCGCGACAAGAGCGTGCTGCGGTTGTGCACGATCAATCCGCTGACCACCGAGGAGGATATCGTCGAGACCATCCGCCGGCTCGCGGCGGCACGACCCGGCGCCAGCCCGGCCTGATCGTGGCCGCATTTTACCGGCGCGGCGTTGCTTGCACCGACGGCGCGCAATGACGGTATCGGCGTAGCGGCAAGGCTAACGCCGGAAACGCGGAATCGAGACGCCGGCGACATGGGTCTTGGCCCACGCGGCCATCGCCTTCATCACCGGAATCGTGTCGCGGCCAGCGGCGGTCAGGTGATACTCGTAGCGTGGCGGATGGTTCTGGTAAAGGCGCTTTTGCACGAGGCCGTGCGCAACCAGAGATTTCAGCCGGTTGGCGAGAATATTGCTCGGGATCCCCTCGCCCGCCTGCTGGAAATCCTTGTTGCGATGGCGACCGAACAGGCCGATATCGCGCAGGATCAGCAGTGACCACTTGTCGCCGAGCAAATCCAGCGTGGTCGCGATCGGGCACGACGAACGCTTCGATACGGAAGAGTCGAGTCTGGCCATGGACGCCAAGATAACGAGCTAACTTGCAAAATACAAGTTTATACCCCTAGGTGACTTGCGTTTTTAAAGCCACTAATTAAATCAATGCTTTGTGCGCGTTAGTCGTCGAGTTTGGCGACTACCCGGCCGGCCTCGACGAGAATCGTCGTGATCCCGATGCGCGCGCCGCCGCCGATTTCAGACGACGCCGGCTCAACGATCAGCGGGCCGGAAAACCAGTCCGCTTCGACCTCGCTGCGCTGCTCGAATAAATCGCGGACGCCAATCGACTCGCCGTCACGCCACGCAAAAACCCCGGTCAGCCAGAGTACGCCGTCGCGAATCATCCAGCGACCGACGTAACCGCGCTCGCAACTCGGCGCGCGCACGTCGAAAGCCGGCGGCGGCTCCTGGTCGCGCAACCACGGCAACAGCGGCGTCGTGTAGAGGGTATGCAGGACGCCATCGATGATGATGATTTCGGGGAGCTGTTCCATTTCGGCTACTGTAATGCCTGCGGTGAAACAAGCAACCTGCGATTGGGCAAGTGGAGCGCTCCGATCGCGGCGCCCGATCGGGTAACTAGCTCATGAAACTCGGCGGTAAACCACCGAAAATCGCTCGCAAACGACCGGCATCTCGGGAATCGGTGATCTTCCGATGCGTGCACATTCCCGGCCAAAGTACGACCAATGAACCCTTCGCCAAAATTCCAGGCTGCCATCTCCCTCGCCCTCGGCGGCGGCGAATTCAGCGCTGACGTCGTTAAAGGCAACAACGGCTGCACATTCTGTCTCGATGACACACAGGGGGTTCCCGTACCAGTCCGTCACCACGCTCAGCGAACCCGGAACCGGCAGCGGCTTATGCGCTGCTTCGTAGGTCCAAAGCAGGCCTGCCGTCGCCCGCTTGGTGCCGGACAACACCAGGGCTGCCAGAGCATTGGCATCTTCCTCGTTATCATCGAAATGGAAAGCTTCGTAGAAGCGGTCCGACTGGGCGCTCCCCGAATCGGCCTCGTACCCGGCCCAGAATTCTCGCAGCTGTTCGGGTATATTCACGTTGTCAGCACCGCCGGCAGTTTCGCATCATCTCGACGCTTGCCCGGCTTTCTGAGCCCCTCGGAACAGTAGCTTGTCGAGTTGATTGGCAAAAGCCTTTTTGTCGCTTTGACTCAATGCCGACGGGCCGGTCGTCTCGACTCCGCTGGCACGCAGGCTGTCGAGGAAATCTCGCATGTTGAGGCGGGCCCCGATATTGTCTTTGTTAAAACGCTCGCCGCGAGGACTCAGCACCAAGCCTTGCCGGTCGATCACGTCTGCCGCCAGCGGAATATCACTCGTCACCACCAGGTCGCCCGGCTCCATGCGCCTGATAATCTCGTTGTCGGCAACATCGAATCCGGAAGCAACCTGGATCATCCTGATATGCGGCGATCGGGGTATCGCCACGCGCTGGTTCGCAATCAGCGTCAGCTTGATCCCCGTGCGCTTCGAGGACCTGAACAATATCTCCCGGATAGCCACCGGGCAGGCATCGGCATCGACCCAGATTTTCATCTCAGACAGTATTCGTCAATTGCGGACAGTGACAGTCGCATCGGCTAGCGGCTGATCGGCTATTTTGCGGCACATCGTCGAGCGAGACCTGGTCATCCGGTTGCCATTGGAAGTGTCGGCCGTTTCAGCCTAAGGCACATGGGGCCAGGACGTGACATTTCACGATATCCAGATCTTAAGTCGGTTGCGTGCGCGAGTTTCCGATGTGTGCAGCCAAGACTTGACCTCATACGTCGCTCGTTCATTTCTCCATTAGGTGAAGTAAATTCACAGAACGCCTCGCATCGGCGGCCAAATCGCCGCGTAGCGGGCTTTTTGCCCGACTGCATGAGCTATTTATCCATCTTTTTCTTCTGAAAGTAGAGCGTACGTGATCAACCTTTAATCTCTGCATCGCCGATATTGTAGAAAGACCGAATTTCTCTAATCTGGTCTCCTTCCAGGGTATACCACTCGCAAACAACCATCTCCAGGCCGGAGTTTGCATTTTTTTGCTCGAACTGCACGCAGACCTGGTCTCCTTCCTTTATCTGGTTGATGACGGTTAACGTATTGCCAAGAAAGTCGGATTTGTTTTTTTCTACGATTTCTAGATACCGCTTTTTCGTTTCGATGGTTCCAAAAGGACTTGTATGGCGAAAGCAATCGAGAATAGGGAGGTCATCCAAATTTCCTGCCTCCCAACACGAGAGCCACTTTTTGATCACGGGATGCACTTCAACTTGGTCCATCTAATTACCCCCAATGACGATTATTGGCATGCTCCGATGTTGGATTGTGAATCAGACGTATAACGCCCCGTACCAGCTGCCGGCCGTAGGCCGGTCCGTTTGCATGCGCTTGCTAGGCGGCTTTTTGAAATGCAATAAACTACTTCGCAAAACCGAAATTCCTCGACTTGAAGGTCCTGCGATTCTGTTGAAACAAAGTTCTAATAAAGGCTTTATCGTTACGATGCATTTATTTCATCAACAACAACTGAAAAACCCTCTGTAGCTTGAAGGCGTAAGGGGAGGACCTCTTGATACTCTGGCGATTCGTACCAAGTCATCAGTGCATCGCGGGATTCGAATTTGAACACGATAGTTCTCGTAAATTTCGTTTCCCCTTCAATCACATGCGAGTTTTCATCAAAGATTAGCATTTCGTAATTGTAATTCTCCATCGTTCGGAATGCCTTGGATCTGTATTCCTGCAGCTTGCCTTCATCTCGTATGCGGTTGTGCATTATAAAGTAGGCTGACATAACCACCTCCCAGAAATAGTCTTCAGATGAATGGCGGATATCTCAAAGCCGCTTGCCGCTAGCGCTCAGCAGCGGCCCAAAGCGAGCGAAGCGAGCTTTGGAACGTCCGGCCGCAGCGATAGGTTAAGGCCTTTTTACACAATTCGGCCAAGCCTTTCTCCAATTACCTTGAAACCGTTGGCATGGTAGAACTTTATTGCCCAAGGATTTTCTTCCTCAGGAGGTGAACCTACTTCAAGCCTTTTCCAGTTTAATTCTTTGGCCTTTCGTATTGCAGCGGCAATCAGTAACTGGCCGATACTTCGTGATCGATACTCTGGTTTTACATATATTTCGGAAATTTCACCGAACAGTCCTCCAGCATAAATTGCTGCACACTCATGTAGTGTGAGTACCCCAATCGGCTCTTCCTCATGCATGGCTAGAAACGCAATTATCTTTCGATTGCTAATAAGTCGGTTCGCAATTTCCGAAAAATCCATTTGGCTGTGGTCAATTTCGGCTTTTAGCTCTAAAAGTAATGACTTTACTTGAGACGCCACAACTGATGAGTGAACACTTGTGGCTTCAATTATTTCTACTGCCGCCATAGATAAAAAATAGCATCCTACTGTCGCGAATCAGCGGCCCAAGCGCGCGCGTAGCGGGCACTGTGGTCCGACTGTATTTGTTTGTTACGCGTTTACCGCCACCCAACTCTCTTTGCCCATAATGTTGCCGCCTGCCTGTAAGCTTTATAATCACCAGGAGGACCACCACCCTCTTTCTCTATAGCCAGCTTTTCTCGTTCAAGTGCTTGTTTAAAGGGAGGGAGGCCAACGCTTTCCCTCAGTTGATCAATCTTCTCCGGGCTCTCAATTTCACAAGTTAACTCCCCAAACTCATTCCAGTCATATACGGTGCCATATACCTGCGCCTTACCTTCATTGAATCGAATTCTGTCCGTTAACCACGCTACTTGTTTACTTGGAACGTCGCCTCTTTTTTCCGCTTCAGTAAGATGCTTTAGAAATTTCCTTTGTAAATCAGGTGTGCAAATTGAATGTTGAGCAATTAGCCATGCCGCCCTCGAGCCTTCTAGCCCAACTTTCGAAATGCCCGGCCACCCCTCTTTTTCTACAATCTCATTCAGTGCGTTGGCGTTTTCCATGTGCACTTTTTGCATTTCTTCTTCATACACACCAAATAGCCTGCCTTCATTAAGCAGTTTTGCTCTGGCGCGGATGTCTTTTTGTTTTAAGGTCTCTAGTTTTTGGCGCAAATCTTTATTCATTGCTCGTCACCTAAATATGCATAACGCTGCGCTCAGCGGCGGCCCAAAGCGAGCGAAGCAAGCTTTGGGCCTTCCGGCTGCAGCGCCTTGTTAGGCGGTAACTCGCCGCTAAAGTGATCCATCTGCATCGTGGACTTCGTGGCCTGTAAGAGCGGGATAGAACGTACAGATTAATCGCATTTGAGTCTTCGCCTTAATTCGGTGGCGATCGTGGTTATTCATCGCGTAGAGTGTGCCTGGACTTATCTTGTGAATAATACCGGAGTCAACCTCTTCAACGGTCCCTTCACCTTCCAGGCAGTAGCATGCCTCTAGATGGTTTTTCTGCCACAATTGC
>JBPEYE010000064.1:0-17929 GCA_052030825.1 Gammaproteobacteria bacterium
CCGGTGCCGACGATTACCTGGTCAAGCCGTTTCATCACGAGGAAATGATGGCGCGCATCCGGGTGTTGATCCGGCGCGCGTCGGGCTGGTCGGATTCGCGCATCGTTTGCACGCCGGTCAGCCTCGACACGGCGACCCAGCGCACTTACGTCGACGAGCGCGAGCTCGATCTCACCGCCTACGAGTACAAGGTACTCGAGTACCTGATGCTGCACGCCGGCGAGGTGATCTCGAAGACTACGCTGACCGAGCATCTTTACGACGACGAAAGCGACAACGACAGCAATGTCATCGAGGTTTTCATTCGCCGGCTGCGGCAAAAGCTCGATCCCGACGAGCGTTTGAAGCCGATCGAAACCCTGCGTGGCCGCGGCTATCGCTTTACGCTGCCGCGCGCGGAGAGCGTTCGCGACGCGTGAAGTCGATCAAATCCAGGCTGACGCTGGTATCCATGGTGGTGCTGGTCGTGTTCATGGTGCTGACCGCGATCGCGCTCGAGCAAGCGGTGGCCAAGCGCGCGCTGCAGGCCGAGGAAGACGGACTCAAGCTGCTGGTTTACAGCATCCTCGCCGCGGTCGATCGCGACGCCAGCGGCCGCAGCATCACGGTCGGTCGCGACCGGCTGTTCGAGCCGAGCCTGGTGACGCGTAACTCGGGGCTCTACGCGCAGCTGTTCGATCGCGCCAAACGCGAACTGTGGCGCTCGGAATCGATCACGGTCGGTTTTCCGCCGATCGAGCGACTCGAGCTCGGCAAATGGCGCTTCGACATCGTCGAGCACCTGGCGACGCCGTATTTCCGGCTCGGCTTCGCATTGCAGTGGCCCGACATCGACAATCGATTGCGGCATTACGAAGTCGTCGTCTGGCGCAACGCGGTCGGATATTTCGAGCAATTGACCCGTTTCCGGCAGACGCTGTGGGCCTGGTTGATCGTGACCACGGTGTTACTGCTCATCGTGATGTATGCCGTCATGCGCTGGAGTTTGCGGCCGTTACAGGCGATCGGCCAGGAGGTCAAGGCGATCGAGGACCAGCAGCAAACCGGCTTCGAGCGGGATTACCCGACCGAGATCGCGCCGCTGACCGAAAACCTCAACATTCTGTTGAAGCGCGAGCAATTTCAGCGCCAGCGCTACCGCAACGCGATGGACGACCTCGCGCACAGCCTGAAGACACCGCTGGCGGTTCTGACCGGTCTTGCCGATCGGACCGACGTGGAGACGGCGCAGCTCGAAACGCTGCGTGAGCAAACCGAGCGCATGAACCAGATCGTGTCCTACCAGCTGCAGAAGGCGACCAGCGTTTCCGAGATACGGATCAGCAAACCGGTCGACCTGGTTGCGATCGTCGCCAAGCTCAGATCGGCGCTGGAAAAGGTTTACCAGGAAAAAGGCATCCGCGTGACCGAGCGCCTGCCGGCGCAGATGCCGTTGCGTATCGACGAGGGCGATTGCCTCGAGGTGATCGGCAACCTGCTCGACAACGCGTTCAAGTACGGCCGTTCGCGGGTCGATCTGCGCGGCGAGACGCGCGAGGATCGCTCGATCGACCTGGTCATCGAAGACGATGGTCCCGGGCTTGCCGCGGCCGAGATCGAGCAAATTCTCAAGCGCGGCGCGCGGCTCGACGAGGCCACCGAAGGGCAGGGCATCGGGCTCGCGGTGGTTGCCGACATCGTCGAATCCTACAATATCAAACTCGACTTCGGTCGCGCCGACATCGGCGGGTTAAGGGTCAGCCTCAGGTTCCAGGCCGCCTGACGACTCAGTGAGCTGGCTCGCCGGCAGTCAGCATCAGCCACAATCCATACAGCAGAATAACGGCGTCGGGCAGGTAGTCAAAGCGCTCGCCGCGGCGTATTCGGTGCGCGGCACGCGCGCTACGAGGCCGAGAATCCGGCCGCGGCACGGGGTACTCGTCGAGCGGGGCGCGGGCGCGCCCGTTGCCGTCGAAAACGGCGATTCAGGCCAGCAGGGGCGTTGGGCTGTCCGCCGCCGCGGGGCTCAGGAAGCTCGCGGCCTGCGGCGCCGGCTGGGCGACCACAGGTTCGGACGAAACGTGCTCGTTGACGCACAGGCTGCAGCGGTAAAACGTGACCTGGCTGCGTTCGGATACGGTTTCGTCGATGACGAACATCTGCGAATTGCACTTCTGACACTTCATTGCGGGGACCCCTCGACCGGTTCCCGGTAGTATAGACGTAAAAAAAATAATCACAATATCTTGCGGTTTTTTATTTTTTTATATACTATATGTAGTGGTTGTGTCGATTTCACAGGGACGTGAATTTTTTTTCCTTCGCGCTCAAGGACTTAACAACCGGCGCAGGTTTCCCTCCCCAGAATTGAACAACCGCAGGCGGCGTGGTTTACCCGTTCAGAGCGCCTTGAAGCCGATATCGCGCCGGTAATAGGCGGAATCCCAGTCGATCGCGTCGACCAGTTCGTAGGCCCGGCGTTGCGCGGCGCGCAGGTCGTCACCGAGGCCGACCGCGCACAGCACGCGGCCGCCGCTGGTGACCAGGCGGCCGTCGGCATCCCGCGCGGTGCCGGCATGGAATACCTTGCCGTTCGGGTTCTCGGCCGGGATTGCGCCGATGATTTCGCCCTTCGGATAGGTGTCGGGATAGCCGGCGGCCGCGAGCACCACGCCGAGGCTCGCACGCGGGTCCCATTGCGCCGACTGCCCGGCGAGTTCGCCGCGGCACGCGGCCAGGCACAGCGCGACGAGATCGGATTGCAGGCGGGCCATGATCGGCTGGGTTTCGGGATCGCCGAAGCGGCAATTGTATTCGAGGACGCGGGCGACGCCGTCGGCGCCGATCATCAGGCCGGCGTAGAGGAATCCGCGGTAGCGATGCCCCTCGGTCTGCATGCCGCGCACCGTCGGCACGATGATGTCGCGCATGACCTGCGCCTCGATTTCCGGCGTTACCACCGGTGCCGGCGAGTAAGCGCCCATGCCGCCGGTATTGGGTCCGCGATCGCCGTCGTCGCGGGCTTTGTGATCCTGCGAGGTCGCCATCGGCAGCACGTCCTCACCGTCGACGATGCAGATGAAACTCGCTTCCTCGCCGGCAAGAAAGTCCTCGATCACGACTCGATGGCCGGCCTCGCCGAAGCGGTTGCCGGCGAGCATGTCGGTTACCGCACGCGCGGCCTCGTCGGCGTCGTGGGCGATGATCACGCCCTTACCGGCGGCGAGTCCGTCGGCTTTGACCACGATCGGCAGCGGTCGCTCGCGCAGGTATTCGAGCGCGGCCTCGACCTCGGTGAAGCTTTGGTATGCGGCGGTCGGAATCGCGTGCCGGGCGAGAAAGTCCTTGGTGAAGGTCTTCGAGCCCTCGAGTTGCGCGGCGCCCGCGGTGGGGCCGAAAATTGTCCGCCCGGCGGCTTCGAAGCGGTCGACGATGCCGGCGACCAGCGGCGCCTCGGGGCCGACGATGGTCAGGTCGATGTGTCGATCGAGGACGAACTCGAGCAGCGTGTCGATATCCTCGGCGCCGATCGCGAGGTTGTCGATACCGGCTTCGTCGGCGGTGCCGGCGTTGCCGGGGGCGACGTAGACCTGTCCGACCAGCGGCGACTGCGCCGCTTTCCACGCCAGCGCGTGTTCGCGCCCGCCGCCGCCGACGATCAGGATGCGCAACGCCGCCATCAGTGGCGAAAATGGCGCATGCCGGTGAACACCATCGCCATGCCGTGCGCGTCGGCGGCGGCGACGACCTCATCGTCGCGCATCGATCCGCCCGGCTGGATGACCGCGCGAATCCCGGCTTCGGCGGCCGCGTCGATGCCGTCGCGAAACGGGAAGAACGCGTCGGAAGCCATCACCGAGCCGGCGACCTCGAGACCCGCGTGTTCGGCCTTGATCGCGGCGATGCGCGCGCTGTTGATGCGCGACATTTGCCCCGCGCCGACGCCGATCGTCATGCACTCGTGGGCGTAGACGATCGCGTTGGATTTGACGAACTTGGCGACCTGCCAGGCGAACAGCAGGTCCGCCATCTGCGCGTCGTCGGGCTTCAGCTTGCTGACGACCTCGAGACGCTCGTAGAGCGCCTGGTCGGCATCCTGCACCAGTACGCCGCCGTTGACGTGCTTGAAATCGAGCCGCGCCGGCGCCGCGTCCCACTGACCGCAGCGCAGCAGGCGCACGTTCTGCTTGGCCGCGACCGCGTCGCGCGCGGCGGCGTCGACCTCCGGCGCGATGATGACCTCGACGAACTGCTGCTCGACGATGACGCGCGCCGTGTCGCCGTCGAGCGGACGGTTGAACGCAATGATGCCGCCGAAAGCCGATTCCGGATCGGTGCTGTACGCGCGCCGGTAAGCGTCGAGCAGGCCGTCGCCGAGCGCGACGCCGCACGGGTTGGCGTGCTTGACGATGACGCAGGCCGGCGCGTCGTACTGCTTGACGCATTCGAGCGCGGCGTCGGTATCGGCGATGTTGTTGAACGACAGCGCCTTGCCCTGCAGCTGCTCGGCGGTCGCGACGCTGGCCTCGGCGGGCTCGCGTTCGACATAGAAGGCTGCCGACTGGTGCGGGTTTTCACCGTAACGCATCGACTGCGCGTGACGATATTGCAGATTCAGCGTGCGCGGGAAAGCGCGCTCGGATTCGGGCTGGACCAGGCGACCGAAATAGTTGGCGATGGCACCATCGTAGTGCGCGGTGTGCTCGTAAGCCTTGATCGCGAGCGAGAAGCGCAGCGCGTCGCCGACGCCGCCCGCGGATTCGACCGCGTCGAGCAGTTCCGGATAGTCGGCGGGATCGACGACCACCGTGACCGCGGCGTGATTCTTGGCCGCGGCGCGCACCATTGCCGGGCCGCCAATGTCGATGTTCTCGATCGCGTCCTCGAGGCTGCAATCCGGATCGGCGACGGTTTGCTCGAACGGGTAGAGGTTGATGACGACCAGGTCGATCGGTTCGATGCCGTGCTCGCGCATCACCGCGTCGTCATCACCGCGGCGACCGAGGATGCCGCCGTGCACCTTCGGGTGCAGGGTCTTGACCCGTCCGGCCATCATTTCCGGGAAACCGGTGTATTCGGAGATCTCGGTGACCTCGATGCCGCTGTCGGCAAGCAGGCGCGCGGTACCGCCGGTGGACAGCAGCGCGACGCCACGCGCCTGTAACCGACGCGCGAGATCGACGATGCCGGTTTTGTTCGAGACGCTGATCAGCGCGCGACGAATCGGCTGGGACATGGGGTGATTCCTTCGGGTTGAACGACGGGCTGGGCCAGCCTGGCTGGCGACGATGGCGGTGGCATCAATGCTCGATGTGATATTGCTTCAGCTTCTTGCGCAGGGTGCCGCGATTGATGCCGAGGCACAGCGCGGTCTTGGACTGGTTGTTGTCGCAGTGACGAAGCACGGTCTTGAGCATCGGCTGTTCGATCTCGGAAATGACGGTATCGAACAGGTTGCAGGGCAGCTCGCCGTCGAGATCGTCGAGGTATTTGCGAATCGCTGCTTCGACCGATTGCTGCAGCTGACTCGTGTTCTTCTTTTTTGCCACTCTCACAAACCAGGTTGCGTCGCGGGCACCGCTCAAGATGCCCAGTCATAGTCCTCCAGGATGCGATCTTCGAAGTAAGCCTCAATCGTGCGCAGCTGTCGGTCGGCGGTTGTCGCCTGCATCAAAGCAGGCCTGTAGCGGTCGTAGTTGTTGTTTTGGCCTAGCTGCCAGTTAATATGCTTACGCGCGATTCGCACCCCCTGATGCTCGCCGTAAAACGCATACAGATTTCGTAAATGGTTAATCAGCCATTCTTTTTTTAAATCGTCCGCAGGCTCTTCGGGCGTCAGACCGGTCTCGAAGTAGCGCTCGATCTGCGAAAAAATCCACGGCCGCTGCTGCGCAATACGGCCAACCATAATAGCATCCGCAGCGGTGAAGTCCATGACCATTTGTGCTTTTTTCGCCGAATCGATATCGCCGTTGGCGATGATCGGTATCGATACCGCGCGCTTGACGTCGCGGATGCTGTGGTACTCGGCATCGCCGAGAAAACGATCTTCGCGGGTACGCCCGTGAATGGTCAGCGCCTGGACGCCACAGTCCTCGGCGATGCCTGCAATCTCGACCGGGTTGCGTCGCGCGCGTGACCAGCCGGTGCGAATTTTCAGCGTCACCGGCACCGTAACCGCCGCGACCACCGCTTCGAGAATCGCACGCACGAGTTTGGTGTCGCGAAGCAGCGCCGAGCCGGCATCGACCCGGCAAACTTTTTTCGCCGGGCAGCCCATATTGATGTCGATGATTTGCGCGCCGTGATCGACGTTGTAGCGCGCCGCGTCGGCCATCATCGCCGGGATGCCGCCGGCGATTTGCACGATGACCGGACCGGGCTCGCCGCTGTGATCCATGCGCAGGCAGGTCTTGCGGCTATGCCGCAGGTCGGGACGGCTGGTGACCATCTCGGAAACGGTCATGCCGGCGCCGAGCCGGCGGCACAGCTGGCGAAACGGCCGGTCGGTGACACCCGCCATCGGCGCCAGCACCAGCCGATTGGCGAATTCGTAGGGTCCTATCCGGAGCGCCATCAGGTCCTGACCGGTTCGCCGGCCGCCGGTTCGCCGGCCGCCGGATCATCCGGCACGGGTTCGTTATCGCCCGCCGAATCGTTCGCAACCGGCGCCGTGGACTTGGCCTTTGTCTGCGCGGCATCTTCGCCGTCGACGACGGGCTCGGGTTTGGGGACCTGCCGGCATTCGAGAAAGATTCGCGCCTCGCAGCGTGCACAAATTGCCGGGTCGAGGCGCTCGAATATGCCCGCGATCGCCTCGCCCTTGGTATCGAACATGTTGGCTGCGCCGATCTCGTCCTGGTAACCGCCGCGTTCGAAGACTTGCGAAGCCGACTCGCGCAGTCGGTACATGAACAGATCGCCCCCCATCTTGCGTCGCTCGCGCGCCTCGTTGACCAGCAGCTCGGCGCCGGCGACGTCGACCTGGCTGATGCCCTTGGTCAGCAGCAACAGGTTTTTCTGCTCGGGATAATGCTCGCGGTAGCGGCGCAGCAATTCGCCGACGTGGGCGACCGAACCGAAGTACAGCGAATCGTCGAGCCGCAGGATTTTCAGCTGCGGGCACTCGGGCAGAAACTGACCGTAGATGAACTTGCGCGAGCTCGAATTCGGATCCGGTACCCGCGGCGACAGGCGCGGTTTCGAGGTTTTGCGCAGAAATATCATCAGCGACAGGATGACGCCGGCAAGGATCGCAAACTCGATCGAGAAAAACACGGTGCCGAAGAAGACCACGCCGAGAATGACCGCTTCGTGGCGGTCGGCGCGCAGGATCTTGCGGATCTCGATGAAATTGATCAGCCGCCACGCGACCAGGAACAGCAGGCCGGCGACCGCCGCCTTCGGCAGGTAGCTCGTCAGCGGCGCCACCAGCAGTACGATCAAAACCAGCATCACCCCGGCGATCACCGACGCCATCGGTGTGCGCGCGCCGGCGTCGTAGTTCGCGCCGCTGCGGTTGAACGAACCGGTTGCGACGTAGGACGAGAAAAAACTGCCGAAGATGTTCGACAGTCCCTGGCCGATGAACTCCTGGTTGCCGTCGATCGGCTGGCCCGAGCGGATCGAAATCGAGCGCGCGATCGAGACCGCCTCGGTCAGCGCGAACAGCGTCATCGTCAGCGCCAGCGGTGACAGCTGGCGCAAGGTTTCGGGCGAGAAATCCGGCAGCGACAGCGGCGGCAGCTGCTGCGGCAGCGCGCCGATCATTTCGATGCCGGAAACCTCGGGCGTGAAAAGCCAGTTGAACAGCGCCGCGGCGACGCTGCCGACACCGAGCGCGACGATCATGCTCATGCCGCCGAAGCGGCGCTGCGCGATGATCGCGGTCAGCAGCGTAATCGCGCCGACCAGCATGACCAGAGGCTTGAGCTGTTCCCAGTTGACGCCGATGTACTGGATCATCGTCAGCAACGCGGCGCCGTCGGGTATGTGAATACCGAAGAAATCTTCGGCCTGCTTGGCTGCGATCAGGAACGCGGCACCGGCGGTGAAGCCGATGACGACCGAATGCGAAATAAAGTTGACCAGCACGCCGAGGCGCACGACGCCCATGACGAGTTGCAGCAAGCCGACCATGAAAGCAAGGGTAATCGCCATCGTGACGTATTCCGCGCTGCCCGGCGTCGCCATGCCGGAAAGCGAGGCGAACATGATCACCGACGCCGCCGTCGTCGGCCCCGAGACCAGGTGCCACGACGAGCCGAACAGTGCCGCGATCACGGCCGGCACCATGCTGGTGTAGAGACCGTATTCCGGCGGCATGCCGGCGATGGTCGCGAACGCGACGCCCTGCGGCAGCACCAGCGCGGCGCCGGTCAGGCCGGCAATCGCATCGGCGCGCAGGGTTTCGCGCGTCACATTGCGTCCCCAGCGCAGGAACGGAAAATAATGCGTCAGCCGGTGCTGCAGTTTCATCGCGATTGGTGGTTCGGGCGCGGCGCCGCCGCGCAAAGAGCGCAATATACTCCGACTTTACCGACGCCGGTAGCTGTGGATGATGCCTGCCTCATCGAATGTGACTTTTTTATCCCGGCCTAGAGGAACTCGAACTCGTAGGTCAGCGCGTCGGTGCCGGGGTCGACGATCTCGAGGCGAAACTGTACCGGGGCCTCGGGCTCGATCACGCCGCGGCTGCGCCGTTCGAGCAGGTACTCGGCGGGCTTGAACACGCGGTTGGCGATCAGATTGCCCTGGATGTCGAACAGGCTGATCAGCAGGTCGGGCGGCCGCTGCGGGAACGGCGCCTGGTTGACGAACGACCCGGTCACCATCAGCGCGCCGGAGGTAACGGGATGGGTGAACACGTTGCGCTCGAGCAACCGGATTTGCTCGGTGTTGGAAAATTGTTCCGGTGCGCAGGGCAATACCTGGCACAGGTTGATGACCTGTTGCTGAAATCGCGGATCTTCGATCAGCGCGTAGCGCTGGTAGTAAACCACCTGCGCGAGTCCGAGGGCGATCAGCAACAGGATACCGATCCACCATAGCAGGGGGCTCGAGGCGAAGCGCGTGCGGCCCTCTTCGCCGTACATGGCCTGTTGGAGGCTGAGCTGAACGCCGGCCGGTTCCGGCGGCCCGCTATCGAAGTCGGTAACCGGCTGAGTCGCCTCGTCGATCGCATCGCCAAATTCCGCACTCGCGGTTTCGCGGTATTCCGGCGGCAGTTCGCCGTCGTAGCTTTTAAGGCTGGTGAGCGCGTTGAACACGCAGCCGCATTCGCCGCAGCAAACCTTGCCATAAGCCGCCTTGAGCTGGCTCTCGGTGATACGAAACCGACTCTTGCACTGGTTGCAGGTGGTTTCCATGACGTCGCCGAGGTGGGTGCTGCTGAACATCGCTCAATCGTCCCGTCGTTGTCCAAAAAGGCATATCCAGTCGTCGCGCGCGCGCGGCGCGGCGAGGCGAAAAGCCCCCGCGTAGGCCGATTGTATCTCGTCAAGCTGACTTTTGAGTATCCCCGAAAGCACGATTTGTCCGCCTCGCCGGACTCTTTGTGCAAACTTCGGCGCGAGCGCGAGTAACGGTGCGGCGACGATATTCGCGATCAGGAGGTCGACGGGCGTCGGCGGCAGGTCGTCCGGATGGCACAGCCGAACCGCATTCGCAATGCCGTTGGCGGCGAGATTGGCGGCGCTCGCGGCGAGCGCCTGGGCGTCGATGTCGACCGCGGTAACGGCGGCCGCGCCGAGGTGGCAGGCGGCGATCGCGAGAATCCCCGAGCCGCAACCGTAATCGATGACTGTCTGCTCCACGGGTGGATGCGCGGCCAGCCACTCGAGGCACAGCGCGGTCGTCGGGTGGCCACCGGTACCGAATGCAAGCCCGGGGTCGAGGCGGATCACGGTGGCATCGGGATCGGGCGGTTCGCACCAGCTCGGCACGATCCACAGCGACGTCGCAATTTGTAACGGTTCGAAATGCCGGCGGTACGCCTGCTCCCAGTCGGTGTCGTCGAGACGCTCGCGGCGGATCTCGCCGGCGAGTTCGAGCGGCAGCGCGCGTTCAAGCGCGATTTGCAGGCTGTCGGGATCGGTGCGATCGTCGAACAGCGCGCTGATGATCGATTCGCGCCAGATCGGATTGTCGCCGGGCAGCGGTTCGAATATCGGCTCGTCGCCGGCGTCGGCGAGCGACAGGCTCTCGGCGCCCAGCCCGAGCAGAGCGGTTTCGACCATTTCGAGCTTTTCGGCAGGACAGGTCAGGCTGATACGCCACCAGGCCATCAACGATTAGTCGATCCCGAGTTTTTTCTCGAGATAATGGATATCGGTGCCGCCGCGCGCGAAGTTGCCGTCGCTGATGATATCGCGTTGCAGGTCGATATTGGTCTTGATGCCCTCGATGACGATCTCGGACAGCGCGCCTTTCATGCGCGCGATCGCCGACTGGCGGGTGCTGCCGAAGGTGATCAGCTTGCCGATCATCGAGTCGTAGTAGGGCGGCACGGTGTAGCCATTGTAAATATGCGAATCCATGCGCACGCCGGGACCGCCCGGCGCGTGGTAAAGGGTGATCTTGCCCGGTGACGGCAGGAAGGTTTTCGAATCTTCGGCGTTGATCCGGCATTCGATCGCATGGCCATGGATTTCGATGTCCTCCTGGCGGTAATTCAGCGGCTCGCCCGACGCGATCGAGATCTGTTCCTTGATGATGTCGACCCAGGTAACCAGCTCGGTGACCGGGTGTTCGACCTGGACGCGGGTATTCATTTCGATGAAAAAGAACTGCCCGTCCTCGAACAGGAACTCGAAGGTGCCGGCGCCCTCGTAGCCCATCTTGATGCAGGCGTCGGCGCAACGACCGCCGATCTCGGCGCGCTGTTCGGGGGTAATCCCGGGCGCCGGAGCTTCCTCGACGACCTTCTGGTGCCGCCGCTGCATCGAGCAATCGCGTTCGCCCAGATGAATCGCGTTGCCGTGCGAGTCGGCAAGCACCTGGATTTCGATGTGGCGCGGCTTGCCGAGATACTTCTCCATGTAAACCGTATCGTTGTTGAACGCCGCCGCGGCTTCCGAGCGCGTCAGCTGGATCGAATTCAGCAGCGAACCCTCGGCGTGGACCACGCGCATGCCGCGGCCACCCCCGCCGCCGGCCGCCTTGATGATGACCGGGTAACCGATCTTGCGGGCGAGCTCGAGGTTGCGTTCCTTGTCGTCGTCGAGCGGGCCGTCGGATCCCGGCACGGTCGGTACGCCGGTGGCTTTCATCGTGCGGATCGCCGCGACCTTGTCACCCATCGTGCGGATTGCCGAGGCGCTCGGACCGATGAACTTGAAGCCGCTGGACTCGACCTGCTCGGCGAACTCGGCATTCTCGGAGAGGAAGCCGTAGCCCGGATGGATTCCGTCGGCGTTGGTCAGCTCGGCAGCGCAGATCAGCGCCGAGTTGTTGAGATAACTTTCGAGCGACGACGGCGGTCCGATGCAGACCGACTCGTCCGCCAGTCGGACGTGCTTGAGATCGCGATCGACGGTCGAGTGCACGGCGACGGTCTTGATGCCCATTTCGCGGCAGGCGCGGAGGATGCGCAGCGCGATCTCACCGCGGTTGGCGATCAGGATCTTTTCGAGCATCGCCGGCGCCTAGTCGATGATGAACAAGACCTGGTCGTACTCGACCGGGCTGCCGTTTTCGACCAGGATCGAACGCACCCGTCCGGCCTTGTCGGCCTCGATCTGGTTCATCATTTTCATCGCCTCGATGATGCACAGCGTGTCGCCGGCGTTGACGAACTGGCCTTCGGTCACGAACGGGCCCGAGGTTGGCGAGGCCGCGGCATAAAAAGTTCCGACCATCGGCGAGCGCACTTCGTGGCCCTTGATCTCTTCGCGGCCCTCGGCGTCGGCCGACGGCGCGGGTTCGGCGGCCGGGATGGCCGGCGCCGCCGCCGCGGCGATCGGCGCGGGCGCGACGGTTTGCACGACGGTCGAGGTTTGCCGGCTGATGCGCACCGATTCTTCGCCTTCCGTGATCTCGAGCTCGGCAATGCCCGATTCCTCGAGCAACTCGATCAGTTTTTTTACCTTGCGAATATCCATTGACTGGGCCCTGGGTTAACTGGCCGGCTTGCAGCGGAGAACGGCTGCGTCGAAAGCCAGCTGGTAGCTTTGCTTGCCGAAACCGCAAATGACGCCGACGGCAATATCGGAAAAATACGAGTGCTTGCGCCATGTCTCGCGCGAGTAGACGTTCGACAGGTGCAATTCGATGAACGGGATTCGGGTCGCCAGCAACGCGTCGCGGATCGCGACGCTGGTGTGCGTGAACGCGGCCGGATTGATCAGGATGAAATCGGTACCATCTTTTGCGGCCTGCTGAATCCGGTCGACGATCTCGCCCTCGGCGTTCGACTGGAAGGTTTGCAGCGAAACCTTGTTTTGCGCCGCCATCTGCGCGAGGTCTTCATCGATCGTCTCGAGCGTGTCGGCGCCGTAGATTTCGGGTTCACGCGTGCCCAGCAGGTTCAGGTTGGGGCCATGGATGACCAGTATTGTCGTCATTTTCGTCATTCAGGCGTGTCGCGGGACTGGAGATTCTTGCATAACGCAAAAATAGAGTCCAGTTTTTGCGAGTTTGCCGCCAGATTGGCGAAGTTTACGACATATCAACCCCAGAAAAGGGGTTTCGCGGCTACTCGAGATCGGCCAGCCAGGCCTCGAGTTGCGCCCGGCTGACCTCGCCGGTGTGGCGCGCGGCGATGCGCAGATTTCGGTCCAGAATCGCGGTGTACGGCAGCGCGCTGCTCGCGTTGCCGAGCGCGGCGTTGTACATCGGGATGCCGTTGCCGGCGAGAAACAGCGGATAGTCGATCGCGTATTCGCGGGCGAAGCGGCGTACCGGCTCGGCGCCGTCGAAGGCGATGCCGAGGACGCGCACGCCGCGGTCTTGGTACTCCCGCTGAATCTCGATCAGCGTCGGGATCTCGCGCCGGCAGGGCACGCACCACGGCGCCCACAGGTTGACGATCAGGACCTGGCCGCGCCAGTCGCCGAGGACGCTGGCCTCGCCATCCAGACCGGTCAACGGAATCGCCTGCAGTTCGGCGACCGGCGGCGGTCCCGCCGGCGCTTCGCGCAGGTCGGGCTCGAGCCACAGGTACAGCCCGACGCCGGCCAGCAGCGACGCCAGCGCGACCGCGCCGGTCAGCAGCGGGCCGGTTTTCACTGGAAGGTGGCGATGACGTGCGCGGCGAACTTTTCGCCCGACATCTCGCCGACCACGCGGCGGTGCCGGATCTCGTTGCCGGCGGCGTCGAAGAACAGGATCGCGGGCGGGCCGTAGATGCCGAGCGAGCTCATCAGCCGCGTATCCTCGCGGTCGTTGGCGGTGACGTCAGCCTGCAGCGTCGCGCTGCCGTCGAGCGCCGCCAGCACATCGGGATGGGTGAAGGCGTAGCGCTCCATTTCCTTGCACGAGATGCACCAGTCGGCGTAGAAGTCGAGCATCGTCGTGCGGCCCGCGCTGACCGAATCGTTGAGCGCTAGCTGCAGGCCGTCGAGCCCCTTGACCTGGCGGAAAACGAGGTGTTGTTGACTCGACCGCTCGCCGCCGGATGCGGCGACGACGCCGCGCAGCGGCTGGATCAGGTCCCTGCTGCCGGCGGCCGCGCCGATCAGGTAGGCGGCGCCGTAGATGAGCACCAGCAAACCGACAGCCTTGGCGAAACGGCGCCAGCCGGAGGCTGACGCGTCGAGGCTGTCGAGCGCGCCCATGTAAATCGCGGAGCCGATCAGCAGCGCGGCGATCAGCGCCATCGTGACGCCGACCGGCAGGATGCGCTCGAGCAGCCAGATCGCGACGCCGAGCAGGACGATGCCGAAGAAAGCCTTGACCGAGTCCATCCACTGGCCGGCGCGCGGCAGCAACTGTCCGGCCGAGGTGCCGACGATCAGCAGCGGCACGCCCATGCCGAGGCCGAGGGCAAACAATGCCAGCCCGCCGAGCTGCCAGTCCTGGGTCTGCGAGATAAACAGCAGCGCGCCCACCAGCGGCGCGGTGATGCACGGGCCGACGATGATCGCCGAGAAAAAGCCCATCAGGCCGACGCCGATCAGCGTGCCGCCCTGCTGGCTGTTCGAGATCGCGGCGAGGCGAGACTGGATCGCGGCGGGCATCTGCAGCTCGTAGAAGCCAAACATCGACAGCGCGAGCAGCACGAAAATCGCGGCGAAAATGCTCAGGATGACGGGGTCCTGGAACCAGATCTGGATGTTGAACTCGGCGCCGTAGTAACCGACGATCGCCCCGGCGCTGGCATAGGTCGCGGCCATCGCCAGCACGTAGACCGACGACAGCGTGAAGGCCTTGCCGGTCGTAATCGATTCGCCCTGGCCGGCGATGATGCTCGACAGGATCGGGATCATCGGAAACACGCAGGGCGTGAAAGTCAGGCCGATACCGGCGAGAAAGAACAGGCCGATGACGAGCGCCAGGCTCTGGTCGCGCAGCAGGCGCGCGAACTGCTCCTGTTCCGATACCGGGGTATCGGCATCCGCGACGACGGCTGCTCCGGACCACGGGTTCGCTGGCGCGTCCGGGTCGAGCTCGTGCCTGACCTGCACCAGGCCCGCGCCCGCGTCGACGTCGAGATATTTGGTGATCGGCGGGTAGCAGATGCGGTCCTCGACGCAACCCTGGTACTGATAGGACAGCTGGAAGCGATCGCTTGCGTCGGGCCCGGAGATCATCGGAATCGCGACGTCGAGCTCGCCGTAGATGACTTCCATCGGGCCGAAGAACTCGTCGTTCTTCATTTTGCCGCGCGGCAGCGAGATCGGCCCGAGCTGATGCCCTTCGCCTTCGAGCAGCGTGATCCTGACCTTGTCGCGGTAGAGGTAAATATCGTCCGCCATCAGGATATTGCTGCGGATGACGTTGTTGGCGTCGAGACGGGCCGACAGGATGAAAGCCTCGTCCGGATGCAGGATTTCGTCGTCGCCGCCGAGTCCCATTTCGTCGCCGAGCGACTGCAGCAGCGTCAGCGCGTCGGCGCCGTCGTCGGGGTCGACTTTGTTCGCGGTGGTCTCTTGTCTGCGTTGCTCGAGGTTGGCGGTGACCTCGCCGAGCAGCGATTGCAACAGCTCGACGTCGGCGTCGCCGGCGGCGGTCTCGATCGCGCTACCGGTCCACGCGGTCGGCAGGATTCGGCCGGTGCGCGCCGGGTCGACCGCGAGCGCCTGCTTGAGCGGCGGGTAGCAGACGCCGATGTCGGCGCAGCCCTGGCTCGTTGCGCGCACCTGGAACGGCGTAAGGTCGTCGCCGGAGCGGGCCAGCGGCAGCTCGATGCGGACGCGATCGCGGTAGGTTTCGACCGCGCCGAAAAATTCGTCGACCTTGCGCTTGCCCGGCGGGATTTTCAGCGCCTCGATGCGGACCTCGCCGGTGTCGGGGTCGACCACGAATTCGAAGCGCTGGCGGTACATGTAGTAGCCCGGCGCGATCGTGTACTCGGCAAAGAGACGATCGCCGTCGAGCCAGGCTTCGAGCGCGAAGGCTTGCTCGGGCGGCAGCAGTTCGTCGTCCTGCGCGACGGCGAACCCGCCGAACAGGCCGAAGCCGAGCAGCAGCCAGGCGAATATGAGTCCGGGGCGTTTCATCGGGTCGAAGCGTCGATCCAGTCGAGGTAGTCCTGATCTCCCGAGTCTATCCTAAAACACAAAATTTCGGCGATTTCATAGGGATGAGCGGCCCTGATTCGGCGCTGAAGCTCGTCCAGCCGCGAAGCCCGGGTCTTGATGAAAATCTTGTGCTCCCGGCCCTCGCGCAACTCGCCCCGCCAACGGTAAATAGAGTCCATCGGCGGCAAAATGTTCACGCTCGCGGCGAGTTTTCGTTCGATCCACTCGCGCGCCTGCGCTTTCGCGCCGTCGAGGTCGGGCCAGGAAGTGATCACCAGGTAGCGTTCGTCCATGCAACTATGCCGTCGGCGGTTGAATTGATGTTATGCTAACCATAGCTTAAATACTGTTAAATTTTACTCAGCCAAGCGGCCCCCAACCGCAACCGACAGCCGCCACCGCGGCCCGACAAGTATGTTCCCATTCCTGGCCCTGGCCTTTCTGACCGTACCGATCGTCGAAATCTACCTGCTCATCAAGGTGGGCCAGGTCATCGGCGCCGGCTGGACCGTCGCGCTCGTCGTGCTGACCGCGATCATCGGCGTCTGGCTGCTGCGGCTGCAGGGCCTGTCGACGCTACTGCGCGCGCGGCACAAGCTCGAGCACGACGAGCTGCCGGCGCAGGAACTGCTCGAGGGCGTGTGCCTGGTCATCGCCGGCGCGTTGCTGCTGACCCCGGGATTTTTCACCGATGGCGTCGGTTTCCTGCTGCTGCTGCCGCCGACCCGCCAATGGCTGGTGCGGCGCCTCGCGGCGCGCCTCGTCGCCGGCGCTCAGGTCCACGTTCACGGCGATATCCGCGGCGGCGACCGCAACGTCATCGACGGCGTCAAGTACCGGCGCGACGACTGATCGCGGCCCCGGCGCGGCCCGGTCCGGCCATTCGGTCCGCGTTCGGGCTTGAAAACGGACAAAAATTCCCCAACTGGCTTGACTAGCTCGAACCGCTGAATATTATTAGCACTCTCATTGGGCGAGTGCTAACTCGCGGAAAGAAGATTGGGGCCGCCCGAGGGTGGCAAACCGTAACGATTTTAATGGAGCGAAGCAAGCATGAATATTCGTCCCCTGCATGACCGAGTCGTCGTCAGGCGCAAAGAGGAAGAGCGGACCACTGCCGGTGGCATCGTGATTCCCGACACCGCAACCGAAAAGCCGAGCATGGGCGAGATACTCGCGGTTGGTAACGGCAAGATCACCGATTCCGGCGACGTGCGTTCGCTGGACGTCAAGGTCGGCGATACCGTTTATTTCGGCAAGTACTCCGGCACCGAGATCAAGGTGGACGGCGAGGAACTGCTGATCATGCGCGAAGATGACATCATCGCTGTTGTTGAATAACCAGGATTCGAAAAAGAGGGTGAAACTCAAATGAGTGCTAAAGAAGTAAGATTCGGTGACGATGCGCGATCGCGCATGGTCAAGGGCGTAAATATCCTGGCCGACGCGGTCAAGGTAACGCTCGGCCCGAAGGGCCGTAACGTCGTGCTCGACAAGAGCTTTGGCGCGCCGACGATGACCAAAGACGGGGTCTCGGTCGCCAAGGAAATCGAACTCGAGGACAAACTCGAAAACATGGGTGCGCAAATGGTCAAGGAAGTCGCTTCGCAGACTTCCGACGTGGCCGGTGACGGCACCACCACCGCGACCGTGCTGGCGCAGGCGATCGTCCGCGAAGGCATGAAGGCGGTCGCCGCCGGCATGAACCCGATGGACCTCAAGCGCGGCATCGACAAAGCCGTCATCGCGGCGGTCGACCACCTGCAGACCCTGTCGACCCCGTGCGAGGACTCGAAGGCGATCGCGCAGGTCGGCACGATCTCGGCCAACGCCGACGAGAGCGTCGGCAGCATCATCGCCGAGGCAATGGAAAAGGTGGGCAAGGAAGGCGTCATTACCGTGGAAGAAGGCTCGTCGCTGGAGAACGAACTCGAAGTCGTCGAGGGCATGCAGTTCGACCGCGGCTACCTGTCGCCGTATTTCGTCAACGAGCAGGCCACCATGTCGAGCGAACTGGAGGATCCGCTGATCCTGCTGTTCGACAAGAAGATTTCCAACATTCGCGAGCTGCTGCCGATTCTCGAGTCGGTCGCCAAGGCGAGCAAGCCGCTGCTGATCATCGCCGAGGATATCGAAGGCGAAGCGCTGGCGACGCTGGTCGTCAACAGCATGCGCGGCATCGTCAAGGTCTGCGCGGTCAAGGCGCCGGGCTTCGGCGACCGCCGCAAGGCCATGCTGCAGGACATCGCCGTGCTGACCGGCGGTCAGGT
>JBPEYE010000065.1:0-5963 GCA_052030825.1 Gammaproteobacteria bacterium
AGAGTTCACCGATTCGCAGGCAGCGCACGACCTCGCGCGCGAGTTCCTGCGTCGGTGCGGCGAGCGGCTGGCCACCGAACAGCTCGGCGCCGATGCGTTCGATGAATCGCCGGCACGCGGCCAGCAGCGCCGCTGGCGGTTCGGCGGCGACGAGATCGTCTTCCGGCAGCGCGCGCAGCTCGCGGTCGAGCGCGGTCTTGAGCGCGCGCAGCGCGCGGCTCACCGGCGCCGAATTGGGCGCCGCCAGCGCGGCCTCGAGCGCGCCGCGGGCGAGCCGCGCCGAGTACATGCCGCGGGCGCGATCGACGAGGTTGTGCAGCTCGTCGATGAGCAGCAGCTTGCGCCGGGTGTCGCCTCGAAAGTAGGAGAGCTGCACCAGCGGATCGAAGACGTAGTTGAAGTCGGCGATGACGATGTCGACCCACGGCAGCATCTGCAGCGCGAGCTCGAACGGGCACAGGCGATGCTCGTCGGCGGCCTCGAGGATCGTGTCGGCGTCGAGGCGGCCGCGCGCGAACAGCGCCGTGCGCGCCGCCGGCAGGCGATCGAAAAAGCCGATGCAGCGCAGACAGCGGCCGTCGGCGTCGAGTTCGAACAGTTCGCGCCGGCACGGGCAGGCGCGCGCCTTTGCCTGCAGCACGACATAGCTCAGATCGCAGTCGAGCGCATCGAGCGCGGCGACCGCCTGGCGCTGCCCCGACACCTTGGCCGACAGGAACACGACCTGCTCGGCGTGTTCCTCGCCAAGCGCCTTGACCGCCGGGAACAACGTGCTGATGGTCTTGCCGGAACCGGTCGGCGCCTCGATCAGCAGGCGCGCGCGATCGCGCGCCGCGCGAAATACCTCGGCGGCGAAGCGACGCTGTTGCGGCCGGTAGTCCGGGAACGGGAACGCCAGCGCGCGCGCCTGTTCACGCAGGGTGACGCGATGCGCCGCGACCCGCTTGTACCATGACAGGTAGTCGCGCAGGATCGAGTCGACGAAGTCTTCGAGTTCGGCGCGCTCGCGGAGGCGCGATTCGCGTCGCTCGTCGCGCGCCAGGTCGACCCGGTTCAGGCACAGTTCGACCCGCTCGAGGTCGTGTTCGATCGCGTAGCAGGCGCCGTAACATTCGAGCTGCCCCCAGTGCACGCTGTCGTCACCGGGCGGGTCGTCGCGGTGCGCGTAGACGGTCTTGATTTCCTCGAGCCGCGGCGGCTCGGCGGCGGCGAACACGAGATCGATACGGCCGCCGAGCTCGATCGTAGTGTCGTCGATCTGGCGCACCAGCCCGACGCGATGCTCGGCGTCGGCATCGCCGCGGTAACGGCGCTGCACGCGCTGGTGCGCGTCGATGCCGTCGAGCGCGGTGACGCCGGGGGTCGAGTCGCCGCCGAGGTCGCCGCGTCGGCAGCAGAACTCGACCAGCTCGCGCACGCCGAGCTTCAGCGATCGCGCCATGTCACGCGTGCCAGCCGGTGAGGAATGCCGTGGGCGTGGAAGAACTCGAGCCAGCGTTGCTGGTTTTTCTGCAGCGTATCGCCGGGACCCTTGACCTCGATCAGGCAGTAGCCGCCGTCCGGCGGCAGGTGAATCAGGTCGGGAAAGCCGGCGCGGTTGTTGCGCAGGTCGGCGAGGATGCGGTCGAAGATCGCGCGCCAGTGCGCGTGCTCGATGCGCGCGAGCGCGCGCTCGATCAATGCCGGGTCGAGTGCCGGCCAGTGGACCAGCGGGTTCATGATGCCGTACTTCTGTTCGTAGCGCTCGAGCACGATTCGCCGCAGGTCGTCGTTGTTGCGCAGCCCGGCCCACAGGCGGCGCAGCAGCGGCGCGCGCCGGGCGCAGAAATCGGCGGCGTAGAAATCGCTCGGCCGCGACTGGAACGGGTTGAAGAACGCGCCGGCGACCGGCGCGAAGACGATGTCCCACAGCAGTAAACCGAGGACCCCGGTGAAGAGACTGTTCTCGACGTAGAAACAGGTCTCGGCGCCGTCGGCGGCGCTGTAGTGCGCGGCCGCGGCGAGCTCTACCGAATCGGCAAAATCGAGCTCGAGCTCGTCGATTTCGGGCGCATGGCCGGCCGCGGCATCGGCGACCGCGGCCGGTGGCTCGATCGCGTGTTTCCTGCCGAGGCGCGTGGCGAAGGCGGCGGCGAACTGCAGCTCGGTCTCGTCGCGCGGCGCGGCAAGGATTTCACCGCAGCGGGCGAGCGCGGCGTCGATTTCGCCCTGCTGCGCGAGCACGCGCGCCTCGCGTTCGCGCGCCGGCGGCAGCGTGCACTGGCGGTAGCGTGCGAGTGCGGCGTCGAGTTCGCCGAGGCGTTCGAGCTGGCGCGCGAGTTCGCAGCGCAGGCGCTCGGCCTTGCGCCAGGCCGGCGCGTCGACGTCGATATCCGGCGGTATCGCGTCGAACAGCTCGGCGACCAGCGCCGGGTCGTCGAGCTCGACCTGGCTGACCAGCGCGGCGAGTTGCTGCAGCAGCCAGTGGTGCTGGATTTCGAGCGCGCTGCGGTAGGGCCGGAATTCGCCGTCGATGCGGTAATCCTCGTACTGGAAAAGACCGAGGTCGCGCAGCACGAAGTCGGTCATCGACTGGTTGCTGTTGCCGAAGAACAGCATCTGGCATTGCAGGTAGGCGTCGCGATGGTTGACCCGCAGCAGCGGTTCGCGCGCGCGCAGCGCGTCGAGGAAGCCGCTGCCGCCATACTCGGCGAGCAATGCCTCGAGGCTCGCGCGGTCGAGACTCGCGAGGCCGGGTTCGGCGGCCGCGTCGACCAGTTCGGGCTTGGTGTAGAGCCTGAGCAATTCGTCGGCCTCGAGCGCCGGCTCGGCGTCGAGGCAGCCTGCCGCGGCGAGCTCGTCGATCGCCGCGGCCAGCGATTCGATTTCGGGATAGTCGAGCCGGGCGATACGGTAACAGTCGGCGCTGCGGTTGAGCAGGCGGATATAGAGCTTGCGCGCGTCGTCGCCGAGATCGCCGAAGACCCGCAGAAAGTCGAGCAGTTCGTCGTCGAGGATGTCGACGTAGAGCGATTCGACCTGGTCGAGCAGGGTCACGACGTTGTCGAGGTAGTAGGTCGGGGGCAGCTCGGGCGGCATGGACCAGGAGTTTACACGATAATACAACGATGTTGCATACAACAGTGTTATATACTATATTGCGCGCATGCACGCGCTCACCGAAATTCAGCAAGCGGTCTATGACTATACCCGAGAGCAGCTGCGACAGGGAGAACCGTTTCCGTCGCTGCGCCAGATCGCCGCGCATTTCGGTTTCCAGCATACCACCGCGCGCTTTCACTTGAAGGCGCTCGAAAAAAAGGGCTACCTCGTCAAGCGTTCCCAGCGCGTCTCCGACTACATGCTTGCCGACGACTACGAGGCCGATCCCTACCGCTTCGACCTGATCGCGCGGATCCCGGCCGGCGCGCCGCTGCCGGTCTACGACGAGTCGCGCGAGTCGCTGACCCTCGGTCACGATTTCTTCGGCGGTGGCGAGGTCATCGCGGTGCGCGTCGTCGGTGACAGCATGGCGGGCGACGCCATCGCCGACGGCGATATCGCGATGATTCGCCGTCAGCAGGAAGCTTTCAAGGGCGACATCCTGGCGCTGCGTATCGAGGACGAAATCACCCTGAAGCGCGTGCGCCTGCGCGGTGAAGAAGCCGAACTGGTGCCGTCCAACCCGGCGTTTCCGATCCGCACCGTCGCCGCCGACCGGCTCGAGATTCTCGGCAAGCTGGTCGGCATCGTGCGCAAGGTCTGAGCCGGCGGCGACCACCATGGCCTCGATCCCTCCGCAATTCGCCGACGCCAGCCTCGCAGAGCAGTTGCAGACCGCGCGGAGCCTGTCCGAGCGGCTCGCGCGCGAACCCGGCGCGCTGTGCTCAGGGATCGCCGAACTCGACGCCTGCTTCGCCGGCGTCAGACCCGGCGAGCTGGTCGAATGGGGGATTCCGCCCGGTTTCAACGGACGCCTGATCCCGCTGCAACTGCTCAAGCACGACATCCCGCTGTCGGTGTGGATTTATCATCATCATGGCCTCGGCGTGTTCGCCAGCAGCTGGCTCGCCCACGGTGTCGATCTCGAACGCCTGTTCTTCATCTGTTCCGAGCAACCGGTGCGCGAGCTGCGCCCGCTGTTTCTCGAGGACACTTTTCGCCGCATCATCATCGACTCACCGCGCCGCTTCAGCGCCGGCGACATGGCCTTCGTCAGCCAGCAGGCGCGCCGCCACGGCCAGATCGTGTTCGTGATCCGGCATTATTTTCTGAGCGAAAAGCGCGGCAATCCTTACGCCAGCCTGCGGCTGAACACCTGGCAGAGCGGCAAGCGCGCGTTCACGCTGCAAGTCATCAAGGGCGCGACCACCGGCCGGCTCGCGCTGCCGTACCGCGCCGTGGCCGAAGACCATGCGGACTACGACGCGAATCATTGATCTCGCCGAGCACGGCGCCGGCGATCGTCTGCCCGCCTATGCCGCGGTCCACGGTCTCGCCCCCGAGAGCGCTTTCGCGCTGTCGCCCGAGGTCATGCACTGGCACGACGACACCTGGCTGTGCCGACTCGATCGCTGCCGTGAATTCTGGCTCGCGCAGAAAAAAAAACGCCGCGTGCGGCTCAGCGGGCTGTTCGAGCCGCTGCTGCGCGAACACTGCGGCGACGGTTTCACCGCGGTTTTCGGCGAGCACCCCTGGCCGTGCCTGTTGCTGTTGCATTATCAGCGCGCGCACGACGCGCCCGGATTGCACTGGTTCGCCAGCCGGCTGAGCCAGCGCATCTACCGCGCGCTCGACTGGGATGCCTGGTTCGCGCCGCAGGCCGAGCTCGCCGCGCGTCTCGAAGCGCTCGGCTCGCGTGGCTTCGATGCGCAGCGTTTCGCTGCCCGCCAGGCACAGTTTCGCCGTTACCTCGAGCGCAGCGCGGTCGCCGCGCCGCGGGCGCTGCGAAGCGCCGACGGGCACGCGATCGCGCGCCGCTTCGGCCGCTGGCTCGGCCGCATCTGGCGCTGGAGCTTTACCCCGGTTGACGATCTCGATGGTTTTCCGTGGCAAGCCTTTGCGCCGTCGCCGCCGCCGGCGGTGCGTCGCGACCTCGACTACCCGGTCAACGACTGGGAGACGACCGCGGCGCTGCTGCGCGCGGATTGCGAACGGCTGTGCGCCGCGGTCGCGCGCGACGACGGTCTGCATGTCAACCGGATGCGCTGGCGCATCACGCTTTACAACCAGTCGCATCTCGACGTCGATCTGTCATTCCGTCACCCGTATTCGCTGCATCGCGACGCGCCGGCGTTCACTACCGCGCTCTACCAGGCGCGTTACGTCTACGACGACCTCATGCGGCGCCTCGCCGCGCGCAACAGCGATCTCGATCTGCCCGAGCAGATTCCGTTCGTCGCCTGGCGGCTCGAACTCAGCGAACGCCTGTCGCTGACCCCGCAGTGGCTCGACCTGTTCGCTGACGAAACCGGCGCGGTCGATTTCGAACGCGTCCGGCACCTGCAGAACAAGCTGCCGCGTGAACTCGAATGCTACCGCGGGCGAGCCTCTTTTCTCGCCGAGGATGCATTTGTCCGCACCGCCCTCGGCGCCGTCCACGAGGCGCCGTTCGCGCTCGATCCCTGGACCGGCAGCGCCGCCAACAAGCCGCTGTTCCGCTATCCGGAGGCGCAGGCTATCGACGGCGCGCCAGGCGGCCGCGCGATCTTCGTCGAGCGCAGTGCGAGTCCGTGGTGGCAGGGTAGCGATGCCGGGCGCGCGTTGCGCGATTACTTCATCCTGCGGGACGCGCGCGGCCGTGCGAGCTGGGTTTACCGCGATGCCGGCGGCGCCTGGTATCGCGTCGGCGAATTCTGTTGACCGTGGCGCGCGATGTTCGACGGGTTCCACGAATGGTTGTGCAAGACCAACTTCAGCTTCCTCCACGGCGCTTCGCATCCGCGTGATCTCGTCGAGCGCGCCAATGCGCTCGGCTACGCGTC
>JBPEYE010000066.1:0-13296 GCA_052030825.1 Gammaproteobacteria bacterium
AAGATCTGGCCGAAGGCCCAGCCGATCTTGTCGTAATTGACGGCGATGATCACGATCGCGGCGGTGACGTACATTACGCCCATGAACGGCACGACCTTTTCGGTCACCCGTGCGATCGACTTGAGGCCGCCGACGATGACCGCGAATACGACCGCGGCGAAGATCACGCCGGTGATCCAGCCGGGATAGCCGCCGAAGATGCCGGAGATTTGCTGGTGCGCCTGGTTGGCCTGGAACATGTTGCCGCCGCCCAGCGCGCCGAGAATACAGAAAATCGAGAACATGACCGCGAGGATCTTGCCGCCGGGCAGCCCGCGCTCGGTAAATCCCTTGGTCAGGTAGTACATCGGGCCACCGGAAACGGTGCCGTCGTCGTACTCGTTGCGGTACTTGACGCCGAGGGTACATTCGGTGAACTTCGAGGCCATCCCCATCAGTCCCGCGAGGATCATCCAGAAGGTCGCACCCGGGCCGCCGATGCCGATCGCAACCGCGACGCCGGCGATGTTTCCGAGGCCGACGGTGCCGGACAGCGCCGTCGCCAGCGCCTGGAAGTGACTGACCTCGCCGGCGTCGTTCGGGTCGGCGTAATCGCCCTTGACCAGCGAAATCGAATGCATGAAGGCACGGAACTGAATGAAGCCGAAGTAGAGCGTGAAGACCGTCGCGGCGACCACCAGCCAGGCGACGATCCACGGAAAGCTCGTGCCGGGGAACGGACTGAAGATGAAGGCCACGAACCAGCCGGTCGCGCTGGAGAACAGCTCGTTGACCCGCTCGTCGACGGTTTGGGCGAGCGCGGCGTTCGATACCAGCGCGAGCCCCAGCGCGCCGATAACCGCAAGCAGTTTCTTGTTATACATGTCTATGACTCCTGAGGTTTGGTTAGGGCACGATCGTGCAGGGCACGGGTGCGATTTGCGCCATCGTCGAAGCCACCGAACCGAAGATCCGGTTGGCGAGCGCGCTGTGGCCGGTGCGGCCGATGAAGATTTGCTCGGCGCCGGACTCTTCGGCGATGCCGGCAAGCGTCTCGGCAACGTGGCCGAACTTGATCGCGCAATCCAGCTTGACGCCGGAATCGGCCAGCGATGCGATGACCGGATCGACGATGTGCTCCTTGGCGCGCGCGAGTTCTTCATTGCGCTTCTTGTGACGTTCCTCGATTTCTTCCGGGGTCAGGAACGAGTACGGCGACCACTCGAGCACGTGCGCGATCGTGACCGACGCACCGCAGGCTTTGGCGTGGTTGACGGCGAGCCGGACGGCCCGCTCCGAGGCCGGGCTGCCGTCGCAGCCGACGATATATCGGGTAGACATGAATTCCTCCTATTTTTGTATCGAATGTGCCGCGACGGACACGAGGACTAGCCTAACGCGATCGGGCTCGTAATAGTTCTGTTAATTTGCAATAATTTGATAAAAATTTGAAAATATTGCGTTTATTCTAAATATAATTAGTAAAAATTATTATGGACCGGCTTGATTACAAGATTCTTTCCTGTTTGCAGGAGCGCGGCGACATCTCGATGGCCGAGTTGTCGGAGCAGATCGGGTTGTCGTTGTCGGCCTGTCACCGACGAGTGAAGTTGCTCGAGGCCAACGGTGTCATCAGCCATTACGCCGCACAGCTCGACCGGCACGCGCTCGGGCTCGAGGTGCAGGTTTTCATCGAGGTCAAGCTGACTTCGCAACGCCGCGAAGCGTTTGCCGGTTTCGAGTCCGCCATCGCCGAGATCCCCGAGGTGCTCGAAAGTCACCTGATTACCGGCGAATTCGATTACCTGATGCGGGTCGCCGCGCGCAATACCACCGACTACGAAGATCTGTTGCGAAACAAGCTGTCGGAAATACCGTCGGTGATGCAAATGCGGACGCTGCTGAGCCTGTCGACGGTCAAGGAATTCAGGGGTTATTACCTGAATTAGCGGCCGCGGCGCTGGCGCAGCGATATTCGGGGCTGCTCGGGAGCCGGCGCTGCGGCGCCGTGAACGGCGCTCAGCGCCGGGCTTTCTTGTTGCCGGAAGCGAGGTGTTTTTTCTTCAGCTCGAGCAGGGTTGCCGCCGTCTTGTCGAGGACCTGGCGGCCATCGGCGACGATTTTCTGCTCCTCGCCGCGATAGAAATTCCACCAGACGAGCCAGCCCGCGAGCGGTATTCCGAAGGTCACGAACAATCCGATCGGAGTCCAGAAAAACCACTTGTCGAACACCAGGATCCACAGCAGCGGCCAGGCCGCGGTCGCTCCGATCCACTTGCGCATGGGCGTTATTTCGATCATGGCATCCTCCGCTGATCTGCCTGCTATCAATAATAGTCCAGGGTTCGCCATCGTGCTGGATTGCGAATGTGAAATTGTTGGACGCGGCGTCGCGATGCGACGTCGATGACGGGCGATTTTGCGCGGTTTTGGCGGAAATTACCTTCCGTCGGACGCGTGCGGGATCAGGTCGACTCGAGGAAGCGCTCGAACGGCAGTGGATGCGAAAAGAAAAATCCCTGGAACCGATCGCAGCGGCGCGCGCGCAGGTAGTCGAGTTCGGCTTCGGTTTCGATACCCTCGGCGACGACCGCGAGTTTGAGCTGCTGCGCCATGACGATGATCGTGTCGACGATGACCGCATTCTCGGCGCTCGCCGAAATGTCGCGCACGAAAGACTGGTCGATCTTGAGTTCGTCGACCGGCAGGCGGTGGAGGTAATTCAAAGACGAGTAGCCGGTGCCGAAATCGTCGATCGAAAAGCCGACGCCGAGTTCGCGCAGGCGCCGCATCGTCTCGATCGTGTGCTCGAGGTTGGCCATCGCCAGACCCTCGGTGATCTCGAACTTGAGGCGCGCCGGGTCGGCGCCGGTCGCGGCGAGAATGCGCTCGAATTCGGTCACGAAGTCGGGGTCGCCGAACTGGCGCGGACTGACGTTGACCGCGAGCGTCAGCGGCTGCGGCAGGCGTTCGAGATGGGTACAGGCCGAGCACAGGATCCATTCGCCGATCGGCACGATCAGGCCGGTCAGCTCGGCGACCTCGATGAATTGGCCCGGCGTCGTCACCCCGTGCTCGGGATGATTCCAGCGCAACAGCGATTCGGCCCCGATCACGCGACCCGAGGCGTCGTACTGCGGCTGAAAGTAAAGCTCGAACTCGCCGCGCATCAACGCGTCGCGCAAGCCTTTCTCGATTTCGCGCTGCTGGTTGACCGCCTCCTGCATGTCGCGCGAAAACAACCGGATCGTGTCGCGCCCGGCGTTCTTCGCCTGGTACATCGCGACGTCGGCGTATTTGAGCAGGTCGTCGGCGGTGACGCCGCACGGGTACAGCGCGACCCCGATGCTGATCGTCAGGTGGATTTCGTGTCCCTGGATGTCGAACGGTTGCTTGAAGCGCAGGCGGATGTCGTCGGCGATCTGCAGCGCGTGACTGCCGGATGCGTCCTCGTCCTCGCCGACTTCGGGCAGCAGCACCACGAACTCGTCGCCGCCGAGGCGGCCGACGGTATCCTCTTCGCGCAGGCGTGCCGAGATGCGCGACGCCACCTGCACCAGCAGGTCATCGCCGACCGCGTGACCGAGCGAATCGTTGATTGCCTTGAAACGGTCGAGGTCGACGAACAGCACCGCGCCGAAGCGCCGATGACGGTCGGCCTTGGCAATCTCCTGGCGCAGCGTCGACAGCAACAGGCGTCGGTTGGGCAGGTCGGTCAGCGCGTCGAACTGCGCCTGGTAGCGCACCTTTTGTTCGGCCATTTCGCGCGCGAGACGCACCTCGAGCGACTCGACGATGGTCTGGTTCAGGCGCTGCGCGGAAACCAGGATCATGATCATGAACAGCAGCGTCAGCCCGGTCATTGCCAGGGTCAGCTCGTTGTCGAGCAATTGAATCTTGACCAGCACCGGCAGCAAGGCGAGCAGCACGAAGGCCCGACAGGCTTCGAGGATCGCCGACAGCGTCGTGATTGCGCCAGCGCAGATACCAGAGACAACGAACGCAAGGAACATCTGGTGCACCGCGCTGTGCTCGGGGAACAGCAGGAAGCCGCCGATGCCCCAGGTGAGCCCCGACGCGGCGCTGGTGGTGATCGCCAGCCGATACCAGTGCCCGGCCACCGTGCGACCGCGGTCGCCGTGCCGAAATTGCCGGTAGGAAACGTAGCGGGCCACCGACAGCAGGTTGGTGACGCAAAACCACGCGACCAGGGTTGTCCGATCGATCACCGGCCACTGCACCAGGCACAGAACCAGGCTGCAGATCAGTATCGATAGCAGCGACGTGGGTACCGCCGCGAACAGGATCCGGATTTGTTCCGACTTGACGTCGGTCAGGGCTTCCCGGGCGACGAGCGTCTCGGCTGCGGCAGCGCTCATGCGCCCCTGAGCGCGGCTATGACCGGCCCGGTCTCGGGGCGCCGACCGCGCCAGATCGAAAACGACTCGGCAGCCTGTTCGACCAGCATGCCGAGGCCGTCATGCGCCCGGGCCGCGGCGTGACGCTGCGCCCAGTCGACGAACGCGGTCGTCCGTTGCGTGTTGTACATCATATCGTAGCAAACCGTTGCGTCACCGATAACAGCGGGCGGCACGGGTGGGACTTCGTCGGCCAGGCCTGCCGCGGTGCCGTTGATGACGAGATCGAAAGCTTGTTCTCCCAGTTCTTTATAGGCCAGAACCCGGATTTGGCCAGTTTCGGCGAAGTCCGCGGCGAGCGCCTGCGCCCGCGCGAGCGTGCGATTGGCGATTGTCAGGCCGGCCGGCGCCTCGGCCAGAACGGGGCCGAGCACGCCGCGCACCGCGCCGCCGGCGCCGAGCACGAGGATCTTGCGCCGCGCGATCTCGACGCCGAGGTTGTCGCGCAGATCGCGCACCAGGCCGATGCCGTCGGTATTGTCGCCGGCAATTGCGCCGTCGGCGCCGAAGCTGAGGGTGTTGACCGCGCCAGCCGCCTCGGCGCGCGCGCTGCGCGTATCGCACAACGCCCAGGCTTGCTGTTTGAACGGGACGGTGACGTTGGCCCCGGCGAGCCCGTCGCGAAGCAACGCGCGCAGCGCCGCGACGAAGTCGTCGCGCGGCAGTTCGATCGCGACGTATTCGAGCTTGTCGCCGGTGGCGGCGGCGAAACGCGCATGAATCTGCGGTGAGAGGCTGTGTGCGACCGGGTTGCCGAGGACCGCGTAACGGTCGACCCCGGCGGGCGAACTCACGCCGCGTCGCGGAGCCAGCCGGCGACCGCCTTTGCGAAGTAGGTCAGGATGCCGTCGGCGCCGGCACGCTTGATCGACAGCAAGGCTTCGAGCACGCAGGCGCGTTCGTCGATCCAGCCGTTTTGCCCGGCGGCTTTCAACATCGCGTATTCACCGCTGACCTGGTAGACGAAAGTCGGGAACTGGAGTTCGTCCTTGATCCGCCGAACGATGTCGAGGTAGGGCAGACCCGGCTTGATCATGACCATGTCGGCGCCCTCGTCGATGTCGAGCGCAACTTCGTGCAGCGCCTCGTTGCTGTTGGCCGGATCCATCTGGTAGGTGTACTTGTTGCCCTTGCCGAGGTTTGCGGCCGAGCCGACCGCGTCGCGGAACGGGCCGTAAAAACTCGACGCGTACTTCGCCGAGTAGGCGAGGATGCGCGTGTTGACGTGGCCGCCGTCCTCGAAGGCTTCGCGAATTGCGCCGATGCGCCCGTCCATCATGTCCGACGGCGCGACCACGTCGACGCCGGCCTCGGCGTGCGACAGCGCCTGCCGCACCAGCGCGTCGAGGGTCGCGTCATTGGTCACGTAGCCGTCGGCGTCGAGCAGGCCGTCCTGGCCGTGGCTGGTGTAGGGATCGAGCGCGACGTCGGTGATCACGCCGAGTTCCGGTTGCGCGTCTTTCAGCGCCCGTACCGCGCGCTGTACCAGGCCTTCCGGATTCCAGGCCTCCTCGGCATCCTCGCTCTTGGCGTCCGCGCCGAGCACCGGAAACAGCGCGATCGCCGGGATGCCGAGGCGCGCGATCTCGGCGGCCTCGTCGAGCAGCAGGTCGATGCTGACGCGTTCGATGCCGGGCATCGACTCGACCGCCTCGCGCTGGCCGTCGCCGTCGCGGACGAACATCGGGTAGATCAGGTCGTCGACCGACAGCGAGTTTTCGCGCATCAGGCGGCGCGAAAACTCGTCGCGGCGCATACGGCGTTTGCGGGTGAACGGAAAACTGGACACGGTCGGAATTCAGCGAGACTGTAAACGCCCTAATATCGCACAAATCGGCAGGCGGTTAAACGTTTCGCCTGAGCCAGCGCACCAGGTCGGTCCACAGCCAGCTGATCTGCTTCGCGCTCGGCATGATGCCGGCATGCGGCAGTTCGAGCGTCACCACCGGGATGCCGAGATGCAGCCCGGCGTAGTTGCCGAGCGAGCCGGGATAGGTACCGAGCAGGCGCTTGTGCAGCGCGCCGATGCGTCGCGGCGCGTTCTTGCGACTCGGCGCGTCGTAGTCGACGAGGCGGTGCGGTGCGTGAACCGAGATGATCACGTCGGGCTTGAAACGCTCGATTTCGTGGTATAGCCAGTAGCTTTCCGGTTCGCTCAGCGGGTAGGGCCCCGGGTAGCGGCGTTTGTTCTTGCGCGCCGAAACCTTCCAGTACTCCAGGGCGGCACGACTATCGCTGCCCGGGGTGATGAAATTGCGGTTCAGGTCGACACCCTTGGCGTTGGTGCGGCGATGGCGCTTGCGCAACGCGCCGTCCGGATTCATCAACGGATTGATGCGCCAGTGAAACAGCCCGGAATGATGCTGCTCGAGCTTGTGCATCCATTTGAAGACGATGCTGATCGACGACAGCTCGTCGCCGTGGGTGCCGCCAATCAACAACACGCGGCCGAGGGGTTCGCGTTGGGCGAGCGGCGGATACTCCTTGATCAATAGCGGAAAACCCTCGACCGAACGAAAGCCGCTGGGTTCGAGATCGAGACTCGTACACTCTTCGTAGCCGACGCTCGCCAGTTTCGCCGCAATTCGCCCGCAGGCCTGCTCGACGTCGACGGCGCCCGACGCGGCGGCGCCCGACGCAGCGGCGCCCGACGCAACGGCGCCCGACGCGACGGCGCCCGACGCGACGACGCTCGCGGCAAGCAGCAGGCCGAGCGCGGCGTGACGTTCAACCATCCCGCTTTACCGTCTTCAGGCGCTCGCGGGCGTGAATGTCGCCGTCGGGATAGGCCCGGTTGAGCAGGCGCAGCTGATCCTCGGCGTCGCGATCGAGCGCACTGGCGTTGGCGAGCGCGGTAAAACTCGCGTAACGGCTCGCATCGACGATGCGCAGTCGCCGCACGCGGATCGCGTCGACCGCGGCCTGGTCGAGCCGGGTGAAACTCTCGTTGACCGCGCGCAGGCGCGCGCGATTGGCGGCGAAGTGGGCCTCGGGCGCGGTGCCGAGCAGGGTCAGCGCGTTGCGGTCGTCGAGCGTGATCGCGGCCAGCAGTGCCGGTTGTTGCGAGCCGTCGCGGGTGCGCACGCGGGTTTCGGCGAGCGCGCCGTAGCGAGTGGTCTCGACGGCCAGTTCGCCGTCGCGTAACAGCCGACGCAGCAGCTGTGCGGGCGACTCGTCGGCCTGCCGTTCGACCACGCCGACTTGTACCACCGCGCCCGATTCGGGATCGCGCGCCTGCAGGTACGCGTCCCGGTTGACGCTTTGCCAGCCAGCCGGCAGGTCGATTGCAAAACGCAAATCGGGGTGCGAAAAGCGGCGCCCGTCGATGACCCCCTGGCGCTTGCTCGGGCCCCAGGCGAGCCCGTCGATCATGCGGTAATAGGTATCGCGGTTGGCGTCGCGGTAGTTCTGCGCCGCCAGCTTGCGCGCCGCGCGCACGACCGTCTTGAGTCGCTGATCGTTGCGCGGATGGGTCGAGAACACGCCGTGGTAGACGCTCGGTTCGCGGCCTTCCCGCTGCGCGCGCGTGACTTCGTAGACTTCCTGGTCCTTGAGCACGCCGATGACGTCGAGCATTACCTCCGGGTCGTGTCCGATGGCGTGAAGGTATTCGGCGCCGAGGCGATCGGCTTCGAGCTCGTGCTCGCGGCCATAACCCCGCACGATGCCGGTGCCGACCGTCTGCCCCAGATTGGCGAGGCCGCCGTGGCCGGTGGTCGCCGCGATCAGCACGCCGAACAGCTCGCTGGCGAACTGCCCTGATTGCTGCCGAACCGAGTGGCGCGCGGTGACGTGGCCGATTTCATGGCCGAGCACGCCGGCGAGTTCGGCCTCGGAATCGAGGTAGGCGAGGATCCCGCGGGTCACGTAAATGTGGCCGCCGGGCAGGGCAAAGGCATTGATCTCGGGCGAGTCGAGCACGCTGAACTCGTAGCGCAGGTGTGCGCGATGGCTGGCGCCCGCGAGTTGCTGGCCGAGGCCGTCGACGTAGGCCTGTAGTTCGGGGTCGTCGTAGAGGCCGTAATGACGGACGATCTCGGCGTGAAAACGGCGCCCCTGCTCGATTTCCTCCGACTCGGACACGAGCGCGAAGTCGCGCTTGCCGGTAACCGGGTTGATCGCGCAACCCGGCAACAGCAGCGCGCAGATCAGGCTGAGGCAGGCAAGGCGTTTCATGACGGCATTATTGAATCGTGGGTCGGCCGATTCAAGGCAAAAAAAAGGGTGCCGTGGCACCCTTCGCGTGAATCGCTCGCGTTTATTTCTTGCCGTAACGCTGGCGGAACTTGTCGACCTGCTTGGCGGTTTGCAGGATGTGCTGCTTGCCGGTATAGAACGGGTGCGACTGGCTCGAGATCTCGAGGCGCAGCAACGGGTACTCGTTGCCGTCTTCCCATTTGATCGTTTCCTTGGTCGGGACGGTCGACTTGGTCAGGATCGCGAAGTCGGAAGAAATGTCCTGGAAGACAACGTCGCGATATTCCGGGTGAATGCCTTGTTTCATTGATCGATTCCGTCGGCGCTCGGCCTGCAAAGGGCGCGAATTGTGAACTTTTCGCGGTCAAAATTCAAGCCTTTTGTCGCCCTCCGGGCGTTGCTGCCGGATTGTTTAGACGCGATTGTTAAAGTATTTTGTAATCAGATATTGCTAAAACGTTGAGCGCCCTGCGGCTCGATTTTTATCCACAAATTCTGTGGATAACTTTGTGCATAAACGGCGTCAGAACGCCGCAAAGTCAATCGGGACCGGGGCTTTGGTTAAATTAGTCATTTTTTGACCAACTCCAAAAAATTTAAGAAAAATCAGATACTTGGGGGCCGGGCAGTTTTTTTTTGTGAATTAATGCGAAAAAAATCTTGACAAATTCGGCGCGATTTTCTCAGTTGTGCATAATTTCGCCACCGGATTCGAAAATCGGGTTGCGGCGTGGCTCGCCGGCGTCGAGAAACAGCGCCTGCAGGTCGTTGAGAAATCGCAGTCCGGTTTCGGTCGGCCGGATTTGGCGACCGTCGAACTCGATTAAACCCTTGTTTTTAGCATGGTTTATGCCCGGTAACAGCGCGTCGAGGCCGAGCCCGGTGGTCTGGTGGAACAAGCGCGCGTCGAAACCGGATACCAGGCGGGTCGCGTTGAGGATGAACTCGAAGACGAGATCGCCGGCGTCGAGTTCGGTTTCGCGAGCGACGCGGGCGTCACCGCGCGCGGCGAGGTAGGCGCGCGGCTGGCGTACGCGCACCCGCCGAACGACCCGGTTCTCGCCGACGAGCGTGAGCTTGCCGTGGGCGCCGGCACCGATGCCGAGATAATCGCCGAAGCGCCAGTAGTTCAAATTATGTCGCGCCGCGCGCCCCGGGCGGGCGTAGGCGGATACCTCGTAATGCTCGTAACCGGCCGCGTCGAGTCGCGCCTGGCACTCGAGCTGCTGGCGCCAGGCCCGTTCGTCGTCGGGCAGGTCGGCCGGCGGCCGGTGATGAAACAGCGTGTTCGGCTCGATCGTCAGCTGGTAGTGCGACAGGTGTTCCGGCGCCAGCGCGAGCGCCTGCTCGAGGTCGGCCACGGCATCGTCGACGCGTTGCCCGGGCAAGCCGTACATCAGGTCGAGATTCAGATTGTCGAAGCCGGCCGCGCGCGCGAGGTCGATGGCGCGGCGGGCTTCGTCGGCATCGTGTACCCGGCCGAGCGCGTCGAGCTGGTGGTCGTCGAAGCTCTGCACGCCGATCGACAGCCGATTGACGCCGGCCGCGCGGTAGTCGCGGTAGCGTTCGGCCTCGGCGCTGCCGGGATTGGACTCGAGCGTGATTTCGATCGACGGCGAAAAGTGGGTCAGCGTGCGCAAGCCGCCGAGCAGCCGGTCGATTGCCGCGCCCGAAAACAGCGACGGCGTACCGCCGCCGATGAACAGCGTCTCGATGCGCCGCCCCCAGACGAGCGGCAGGTCCGCGACGAGATCGTCGAGCAGCGCATCGACGTAAGCGTCTTCAGGGATCTCCGCCGCCGCGTGCGAATTGAAGTCACAGTACGGGCATTTGCGCTCGCACCACGGCAGGTGCACGTAGAGCCCGAGCGGCGGATGCGCGTCAAACGCCATGCTCGGCGAGCCGGGCGCGCAGCGCGGCGAGTGCCTGGCCGCGGTGGCTGCGCCGGTTCTTTTCCGCCGCCGCCAGCTCGGCGCTGGTGCAGTCGAGCTCGGGCAGATAAAAATGCGGATCGTAGCCAAAGCCGCCGTTGCCGGCCGGCTCGAGCCGGATCACGCCGTCCCAGCGACCCTCGCAGATCAGCGGCGACGGGTCGGTCGCGGATTGCATCAGCACGATCACCGCCCGGTAGTGCGCGCCGCGTTCGGCCGCGGGCACGTCGCGCAGCTTCTCGACCAGCAGCGCATTGTTGTCGGCGTCGCTTGCGCCGGGCCCGGCGAAACGCGCGCTGTAGACGCCCGGTGCGCCGCCGAGCGCATCGACAGCGATGCCCGAGTCGTCGGCCAGCGCCGGCAGACCGGTATGCGCGGCGGCGTGGCGCGCCTTGATGATCGCGTTCTCGACGAAGGTCGTACCGGTCTCGGCGACCTCGGGCACGCCGAATTCGGCCTGCGGCAGCAGCGCGCAGTCGAAGTCGGCGAGCAGAGCGGTCAGTTCACGCAGCTTGCCGGGATTGTTGGACGCCAGCACCAGCCGTTTCACGCGTTCGCCTGCAGGGTGAAAATCCGCGCGATGCCGGCGCGCGCGAGCTCGAGCATGCGGTTCAGCTCGGTGTCCGAGAACGGCGCCGCCTCGGCGGTGCCCTGGAGCTCGATGAAACCGCCCCGGTCGGTCATGACGATGTTCATGTCGGTCTCGGCGGTCGAATCCTCGGCGTAGTCGAGATCGAGCACGGCCGCGCCGCCGACGACACCGACCGATACCGCGGCAACCTGGCAGACGAGCGGCGTAGCGGCGAGCTCGCCGCTGGCGACGAGGCCGTCGAGCGCATCGCGCAGTGCGACCCAGGCGCCCGAAATCGACGCCGTGCGGGTGCCGCCGTCGGCCTGGATCACGTCGCAGTCGAGGGTGATCGTGCGCTCGCCGAGCGCGTCGAGATCGACCGCCGCGCGCAACGCGCGGCCGATCAGGCGCTGGATCTCGAGGGTGCGCCCGCCCTGGCGCCCGGCGCTCGCCTCGCGGCGCATGCGGCTGCCGGTCGAGCGCGGCAGCATGCCGTATTCGGCGGTGACCCAGCCGCTACCCTTGCCGCGCAGGAACGGCGGCACCGTGGCGTCGACCGACGCGGTGCAGATCACGCGGGTATCGCCGCATTCGATTAGCACCGAGCCGTCGGCATGTTTGATGTAATCGCGGGTCATCGTGATCGGTCGCAGTTCGTCGGCGGCGCGGCCTGAGGGTCGCATTCGGAATCTCCTCGAAAAGAGCCGCATTATACGCATCCGCCCGGGGAGCGTCCGCATCATTTAAGGCCACGGCCAAATGAGCTATGATGCCTCGACCGTTTCGCCGGGAGTACCTGATGTGATCCGCAGCATGACCGCCTTCGCCCGCGTCGAGGAGAGTAACGACGCCGGCTCCGTCACCTGGGAGCTGCGCTCGGTCAATCACCGCTACCTCGAGCCCGGCTTCAAACTGCCCGAGGACTTTCGTCAGCTCGAGCCCGAGATTCGCAAGCGCCTGGCGCAGCATCTCGCGCGCGGCAAGGTCGACGTCGGTATGCGCTACAAGCTCGATCCGGGCCAGCAGGGCGATATATCGCTGAACGCGGAAATCGTGCGCAAGCTGCGCGAGGTCGAGCAGGAAGTTCTCAACATCGTCCACGAGGGCGCCAAGCTGTCGGTGTCCGACATTCTCGGCTGGCCGGGCGTGATCAGCGATGTCGAGCGCGACCTGGGTTCGCTGCATGCGCTCGCGCTGGCGGGACTCGACAAGGCGCTGGCGCAATTGCAGCAAAGCCGCGAGACCGAGGGCAAGGCGCTCGAGGAGATGATTCGCCAGCGCTGCGCCCAGGTGACCGATATCGTCGCCGAGTTGCGCAAGCGCCGCCCCGATATGATGGCCGCGCTGCGCGAGAAATGGACCACCGCGCTCGACGAGAAACTCGAGCAGTGGCGCGACGCGGCGAGCGAGAGCCGCCTCGAGCAGGAACTGGTGATGCTCGCGCAGAAACTCGACGTCGAGGAGGAGCTCGATCGCCTCGATACCCACATCACCGAAGTGCTCAACGTGCTCGAGCGCGACGAAGCGGTCGGCCGGCGGCTAGATTTCCTGATGCAGGAACTCAATCGCGAAGCCAACACGCTCGGTTCGAAATCGCAGGACGGTGAAACCACCCAGCTCGCGGTCGACCTCAAGGTGCTGATCGAGCAAATGCGCGAACAGGTGCAAAACATCGAGTGATCGCTTCAGATCGGTGCGGCGAGGGTGAGATAAGCGACCGACACGTAGCGCAGCGCCTTGCCGCCGCCGACCAGCAGCAGGAACAGCCACAGCCGCACCTTCATGATACCGGCGATCAGCGTCAGCGCGTCGCCGCCGACCGGCAACCACGCGAACAGCAGCGACCAGAAACCGTAGCGGTTGTACCAGCGCTGCGCGGCGTCGACCTGCTTGCGGCTGAAATAAAACCAGCGGCGGTCCTGGAAGCGCAGCAGAAACCGGCCGAGCACCCAGTTGACCACCGCGCCGAGCGTGTTGCCGGCAGTCGCGACCGCGACCAGCGCGAGCGGGTCGCCGCCGTCGCGCAACAGCGCGAACAGCACGACTTCGGAATAAAACGGCAGGATCGTCGCGGCGAGAAACGCCGAGCCGAACAGCAGCAGGTACTCGCCGATCATTCGACCTTGCGAACGAGCCAGCGAAACAGGCGCAGCTGCGACGGCAGGTAGAACAGGTACTCGGGGTGCCACTGCACGCCGAT
>JBPEYE010000067.1:0-7687 GCA_052030825.1 Gammaproteobacteria bacterium
CCGAAGTGCTGGAACACCATACTCATGCGAAATCGGCGCAACTGCGTGAGCTGCGCGTCGGTGTATTTCATGATGTCTTCGCCGTCGAAGATGATCTCGCCGGCGGTCGGTTCGATGAGTCGCGAAATGCAACGCACCAGCGTCGATTTGCCGCTGCCCGACAGGCCCATGACGACGAAGGTTTCGCCGGTCCGAATCTCGAAGGAAACATCCTTGACCCCGATGACGTGGCCGGTTTGCGCCTGCACCTCGGCGCGAGACAGCGAGGGATCCAGATTTTCCAGCGTCCGTTGCGGATAAGTGCCGAAAATTTTCCAGATGTTCCGGCAGGTGATTTTGGGCGCGTCGGACATGAGATTCTCGTGATCGCTCGCGGCGGCAATCCATATTAGCCCGAAGCCAAACGGGCTGTAAACCGGCTTGCTTGCAGGTCCCCGGCTTCGACGCTAAGCTAGGCCGGTCGCGTCGGGGGAGGGTATGAGCACGGTAGTCGACGAGCGGGCGCGCCCCGGTGGGGCGGCGGCTTTCTGGAACGAGCATCGGGGCTGGGTCGTCAGCTTCGTGCTGATTGCGGTTTCGCTCATCGTCTGGAAGCTTCACGGCGGTGAAACCGTGTTTCCGCAGGGCTGGATCGAGGCCTTTCCGTTCGCCGAGCAGATCGACGCCTTCGACAAGTGGATTCGCCCCTACATTCAGCCGACCACGCGCGCGGTTGCCGCCGGCGCGGTCTGGCTGTACGAGATCCTGGTCGATTTCCTGACCTTTACCCAGTGGCAGATCGTTTTCGTAATCCTGGTACTGCCGGCCTTCGCATACGGCGGCTTGCGGCTCGGGCTGCTGGCGATCGTCGGCGTCGGCAGTTTCCTCGTCCTCGACTTCTGGGACGAATCGATGGAAACCCTGAGCCTGATGAGCATCTCGATCCTGATCGCGGTCGCGGTCGGCGTGCTGCTCGGCATCTTCGCGTCGCAGAGCGACCGCTTCGAGGCGATCGTCAAGCCGATCCTCGACACGATGCAGACGCTGCCGGCCTTTGTCTACCTGATCCCGGCATTTTACCTGTTCGGTATCGGCCCGCCGGGCGCGATCCTCGCGACCGTGATCTACGCGCTACCGCCGATCGTGCGCCTGACCAACCTCGGCATTCGCCAGGTGCCGGCCGGGATCGACGAGGCCGCGACGTCGTTCGGCGCAACCCGGCTGCAATCGCTGATCAAGGTCAAGATTCCGCTGGCGATGCCGTCGATCAAGCTCGGCATCAACCAGACCGTCATGATGGCGCTGGCGCTGGTGGTGCTGGCGACCTTCATCGGTTCGCCGGGTCTCGGCGATATCGTCTATACCGGCCTCGTGCGGCTCAACGTCGGCAAGGCGCTCGAGGGCGGACTCGCGATCGTGTTCATGGCGGTCCTGCTCGACCGGGTAACCTACGCGATGGGGCACGTCGAGCAGACCAGCGCGAGCCGTCACGATCACGTTTTCCGCCTGTTCCCGCAGAGCTGGGAAAACTTTCGGCCGGCGCTATACCTCGAGTACGGCATCGACCGGGTATGGCGCGGCGTTGCCGCGGCCGGCAACGGGGTCGCGTTGTTGATTACGACGGCGGCGTGCCGGGCAGCCGCGCTCGTCGACACGGCGTTTGCGCTGAAACTGCGCGAGTTCCTGCTGGCGCGCAGTTTTTTGCTCGCGAGCCTGGTGCTGATCGCGATCCTGATGCTGCTCGACGCCTACACCGACCTGTTCGGCAAGTTCCCCCGCGACTGGGAATACAGCTTTCGAACCCCGGTCAACCAGTACATGGACGAACTGGTCACCAGCGAAGTCTTCTACGCGATCACGCGGAGCATTCGCGAGGGACTCTACCTCGGGTTGATCAATCCGCTGAACGTCTTCCTCAAGGGTTTGCCGTGGTGGTACACGGCGGGGGTTTTCGTCGCCGCCGCCTACCTGTTCAGCGGCCGCGCGCTCGCGATCGGCACGCTGGCGGGGTTCCTGTTCATCGGCGCGACCGACCTGTGGAGCTTCGGCATGATTACGCTGTCGACGGTCACCGTGTCGGTCCTGATCTGTTTTTTGCTCGGCGTGCCGCTCGGCATCATGGCGGCCTACAACAAGACCGTCGATACCTTGCTCAAGCCGGTGCTCGACACGATGCAGACGCTGCCGGTGTTTGTCTACCTGGTGCCGGTGGTGATGCTGTTCGGCGCGGGCCAGGTGTCGTCGGTCATCGCGACCGTCATTTACGCACTGCCGCCGCTGGTGCGCTGCACGACGCTCGGGATCCGCGAGTTGCCGGATCAAATCAACGAAGTTTCGAGTTCCTTCGGCGCGTCGATGCTGCAGACGCTGACCAAGGTCAAGATTCCGATGGCGATCCCGGCGATCATGGTCGGGGTCAACCAGGGCATCATGATGGCATTGGCGATGGAAGTGGTGACGCCGTTGATCGGCGGCAAGGGACTCGGGTTGCAGGTCTTCGACGGTATGAACCGGGCCAGCATCGGCATCTCGCTCGAGGCGGGCATCGGCATCGTGCTGCTCGCGATCATTCTCGACCGATTGTCGCAGGCTTGGACCCGAACGCAGCGTCACGCGATGGGCCTGAGCTGATTTTTTACGTCCGAAAATCAATCCCTTGGCGCAAAATTAGCCAAGCTCGACAAGGGTTGGCTCAGGCAGTATTATCGATGGGATACACCGCCCGGAGTGGCGGTAAACAATACGATTACCGAAGAGAGGAGATAACAATGCGTATGACGTATCAATCGTTCCTGGCTGCCATCGTGCTGGCGATCGGACTCGGGCCGCTGTCCGCGGCGCAGGCCGCCAAGCGCCTGACCGCGCCCGATCCCGACTGGACCGGCGGCCTCGTGACCTGCCTGGTCGCGCAGTACATTCTCGAAAACGAGATGGGTTACAAGGTCAAACGCGTGACGATGCCGTCGGGGCCGGGCGTGTTCGAAGGCACGCGATCCGGCGATCTCGATTTCGCCTGCGAGTCCTGGCCGTCGTACAACCCGGCCGGCAACGAGTACATCAAGGAGTTCGGCGGCGACGGCTCGGTCGCCTACCTCGGCGAAACCGGAATCGTCGGCCGCAGCGGCTACTTCGTGCCGCGTTACGTCATCGAAGGCGACGCGTCGCGCGGTATCCCGGCGTCGGCCCCCGGGCTCAAGTCCTACGAGGATCTGAATCGCTACAAGCACCTGTTTCGCAGCCTCGAGTCGGGCGACAAGGGCTCGTTGATCGGTTGCCCGGTCGCGGCCTGGCTGTGTGACGACCAGAAACGCCTCGACATGCTCGGCGTCGATTTCCGCGCGCAGGCGCTCGGCTCCGAAACCGCCCACTGGGCCGAGATCCAGGCCAAGTACAAGCGCGGCGAGCCGTTCCTGGCCTATGCCTGGGCGCCGCACTGGATTCACGCCGCGCTCGACCTGGTCGAAATCGAGTTGCCGCCCTACGACGAGGCCAAGTGGCCGGCGACCAACTGGGCCCAGGACGTCACCCACTTTCACGGCAATCCGAAGATGCTCGAGCAGCATCCGGACGTCGTCGCGCTGCTCAAGAAAATGAACCTGACCAACGAGATGCAGGCCGGCATGATCTACGACATCGACGTCAAGAAAAACGACGCCGAGGACGTCGTCGAGAACTGGATGGAAGCCAACGAAAAAGTCTGGCGTCAGTGGCTGCCCTAGGCCGCACCTGAATCCGAAGCACAGGCTCCCTTCGGGGAGCCTTTTTTTTCCGCCCCCGAATTCAGGTCAGAGCAATATTCGCTCCGGCAAATCAATATGGGCCGGAGCAGGGTTTACGAATCGTCGGCGGGCTCCCGGTTTAATTTGCTCTGACCCGAATTGATTGGGGTTCAGATTGATTCCGAGACGATGCCGAGCGTATTGACCAGCTGTGCCGAGTAGTCGACGTCGTAGGCGCTGCGGTTTTGCAGCACCGAGAAGATCGCGCAGACGACACCGGTCTCGAGGTTCGCGAGCAGGAACTGGCCGCCCCAGCCGCCGTGACCGACCCAGCGCCGATTGGTGTAAAAATGATTGCTGTAGTACATGCCGCGTCGTGGCGGCGGATATTCGAGCGCCGCTCGGCGGCGTGAGTCCTCGATGAAATCGGCGTCGCCGACGCGGCGGTTGGCGACGCCCTCGCCGCGGCGCGCGAACAGCAGCCCGTAGCGCGCGAGGTCGCGCAGCGTCAGGCAGATGCCGCCGCTCATGATCGGCATGCCGTCGCGATCGGTCCCGCAGTAAAGCGATTGCTCGAAGCCCGCGGCCTCGGCAATTTCGAGCAACCAGTCGCGTAGCGGCCGACCGCCGACTGCCTCGACGATCCATCCCATCACGTCGCTGTTCGCGGATTTGTACTGCGGTTCGCCGCTGTGGTTGCGCACGTCGTCGCTGGAGATCTTTGCGAGGAAATCGCGCTGCGTCAGGTTCAGGTCGTCGCCCTGCAGGCGCCAACCGAGCGCGGTCTCGTGCGCGAAACAGCTCGAAAGGGGTTCGGCGTAATCCTCGCTGTAGTCGTTGACGACGTCCATATCCATAACCTGTTGCAGCGTCGCGTCGGCGTAACCGCTGCCGATCGCGGGCAGGTAGTCGCTCACTTTGCGGTCGAGATCGAGCGCCCCGTCGGCAACCAGCCGACCGACGATGAGATTCAGCGTGGTCTTGCTGATCGACATGATCGTATGCGGCTGGTTGGGACCGAAATCGCGCGCGTAGTTTTCGTAGAGCAGTTCCTGTCCGCGCGCCACCGCCATGCCGCAAAAGGCATCGCTGGCGGTCAGCGCCTGCACCTCGGGCAGCTGGCCGATGCGGTGGTCGATGTTCTTTTCCAGCCGGAGCACAAGATCGGAGCGCAACGCGATGGCGTAGCGATTGATCCGGTGCAGGTTGCGAAAACTGTGGCGCCGCAGCGCGGTCGTGTTCCAGCGCACGCTGTTGCCGGCGAGCACTTCGAGTTCGGGATTCAGGTAAAACTCGGTCATCGGTTCGATTGATTGTCGTGGTCGATGCGGTAGCATAGCAACTTCTCTCCGCACGGGAAGTCGCATGCACGCCAGCAACGTCCTGGTCCTGATGTCGGACGAGCATACCCGATCGGTGCTGGGCGCCTACGGTAACCCGCTGGCGCAAACGCCGACGCTCGATCGCCTCGCCGCCGACGGTGTACGCTTCAGCGACGCCTACACGCCGTCACCGATCTGCATTCCCGCGCGCGCCAGTTTCGCCACCGGTTTGCCGGTGTTCGAGCACCGCTGCTGGTCATCGGCCGAGCCGTATTACGGCCAGCAGCCGAGCTGGATGGGGCGGCTGCGCGCGCGCGGACACCGTGTCGTTTCGATCGGCAAGTTGCACTACCGCAGCGCTCGCGATGACACCGGTTTCAGCGAATCGATGCTGCCGATGTATCTCGCCAACGACGGTCGCGGCTGGCCGCAGGGTCTGCTGCGTAAACCGATGGCCGAATTCCCGGAATCGGTCGAGATGGCCGCGCTGCTGGGTCCGGGCGAGACGTCGTATACGCGTTACGATCGCGAAATCACCGCCGCCGCGATCGAGTGGCTTGAGCGGCAGGCGCCGCGCGAGACCCGACCCTGGGCGTTGTTCGTATCGTTCGTCAGTCCGCATTTCCCGCTGTCGGCGCCGCAGGCCTGCTACGAGCTTTACCGCGACGTCGAGCTGCCGCCGCCGTACGATCGCGACCCGCCGGCCCACGCGAACCACCCGGTCGAAGCGCAAATGCGCGAGTTCTGGGATTACGCCGAGCATTTCAGCGCCGAATCCGAGGTCGAGGGCTTGCGCAACTACTACGGCCTGTGCCGTTTTCTCGACGACAACCTGCGCCAGGTGCTCGCCGCGCTCGATCGCAGCGGGCAACGCGACGACACGCTGATCATCTACACCAGCGATCATGGCGATCTGATTGGCAATCACGGCATCTGGGGCAAGTCGTTCATGTACGAGGATTCGGTCGGGATTCCGCTACTCGTCAGCGGGCCCGGAATCGCGCCGGGGATCAACCCGACGCCGGTCACGCTCGCCGACCTGGCGGCAACCATCGAATGCGCGGTCGGTGCCGATCCGGCGCGCGCGAACGCGGCCTGGCGGGGACGACCGCTGCAGGAGTTTATTACCCGGCCCGAACCCGAACGGCCGGTCATCGCCGAGTATCACGACGGCGGCAGTCCGTGCGGCGTGTTCATGTTACGGTGCGGACGCTGGAAGCTGGTTTACTACGCCGAGGGCCACCCGCCGCAGCTGTTCGATGTCGAAAACGACCCGCGCGAGTTGCGCGATCGTGCCGGCGATCCCGACTGCGCGGCGGTATGCGCCGACCTCGAGTCCCGGCTGGGCTCGATTCTCGATCCGGAAGCGGTCAATCGCCAGGCCTTCGACGACCAGGCGGCGATGATCGAGCGGCTCGGCGGGCTCGACGCGATTCGCGCGAGTCCGAGCTTCAATCATACGCCGCTTGATTGAGCCTGATTCGGCGCAATTCGCCGATGCCGATACCCTGTTCGCCTGCGATCGCGTAGAGCAGATAAATCTTGCCGTTCTCGGTGAAGATCGCAGGGTCGCGCAACTGATTCTCGCGCGACTGACTGGCGCCGTAGCGCGACTCGCGCGGCGCCAGGTCCGCGCCTTCCCAGGATTTTTGCGCGCGGTGGACTTCGAAGGTTTCGCCGAGTTGCCACAGCTGCCAGTTGGCCGAAATCTCCAGAATCGATAACAGAATGCGTTCGGGCGAGTCGCCGACCCGTGACCACAACAGATACCATTGACCCGCATCGAGCAACAGCGCGTGATGGCGAATCGGCTCCGTCGTGAGTTGCGGCCCGGCTTCGAAATCGCTCAGGCCGTCGCGCGAGCGATACAGTTGCCCCGGCATCGCGATCGCGTAAAACCAGTCGTCGAGTTTGAAGACCCGCAGGTAGGAGCCTTCAATGGTATTCATCCGCGCGATGAACTTGCGCCCGTCACGCGACAGTGCAACCCGGCTGCATTGCCTGCCGTCGGCCTGTCGGCCGTGATAATAGAGCCTGAGCTGCTCGGTTTCATCGTCTACCCAGATATCGGGCGAGGCGATGTGCGGGTAGTCGCCATCGACACCGGCCTCGATATCGGCACGTACCTGAGGATGCAACTCCGAAGCCCTGGGCCGCGAGGTCGGGAACTGGCTGCGTTCGAGATCGAGCGGATCGGGCGCGACGATTTTCCACGGACCCGTCAACGCGTCGCTGGCAGCGAGCCGGATAGCGCGACCCTGGTGGTGAGCGAAATAGAGCAGGTATCTACCCGGCGGATCAAGCAACCAGTCGGGCGCCCTGATCAGTGATGGTCCATTGACGTTACCGCCAAACTCCGGATGGTCCGCCGCGCTGATGATCGGCGCGTCGTTCAGGTAGTGAAACGTAAACAAGACCCGCCAGGCCGGTCAGGGAGCGGATAGCCCTTCCTGTTCGGGCCGCTTCAGCATCCGTCTAATTTCCCGCCGACTGCGGGATATTCTCTTGCTTGCGCTGCTCGAGCAGGTTGGTCAGCCAGTCCGGATCCATTTCCGGCACCGACGACAGCAGCAGCTTGGTGTAATCGGGGAAGGGCGGCGACAGGATTTCGCTCTTCATGCCCTGCTCGACGACGCGACCCTGGAACATGACGACGATCTGGTCGGA
>JBPEYE010000068.1:0-2845 GCA_052030825.1 Gammaproteobacteria bacterium
TATCCCGCCACGGCCGCAGCGCCGGCTTGCGGCTGTTGCCGACGTATTCGTCGCCGACGTTGTGGCCGCCGACGAAGGCGACGCGGCCGTCGACCACGACGATCTTGCGGTGGTTGCGAAAATTGACCCGAAACGGGTGGCCGATGCCGCGGCTGCTGCCGCGAAACGCCGAGACCTGGACTCCGGCGCGTCGCAGCGGCCGCAGGAAATTGCCCGGCAGGGCGCTGCTGCCGATGCGATCGTAGAGAAAGTAGACCTTGACGCCGGCGGTCGCGCGTTCGATCAGCCGGCGCTGCAGCTCGCGTCCGAGCCGGTCGTCGCGCACCAGGTAGGACTGCAGCAGGATGTAGTCGGTGGCGCCGTCGATGGCGTCGAAAATCGCCGCGAAGGTCGCCTCGCCGTCGATCAGCAGGCGGCTGGCGTTGTTGGCGAAAACCGGCATCCGCGCGAGCCTGGTTAAGACGCGATATTCGCCCGCGTCGGAATCGAGGCGGGCCTGGGCTGATTCCGGCAGCCGCTCGCCCATCTCCCGCGCCAGCTGCTGCAACGGCAGGTTGCCGCTGCGCCGCGCGTCGACGTAGCCGGAAAACCGGCGACCGCCGAAGATCAGGTACAACGGCAATCCCAGCAGCGGAAACATGACCAGGAATAACGACCAGGCGATTGCCCCCTGCGGCGTGCGCGTGCGGATCAGCGCCTCGATCGCGGCCGCAATGGCCGCCAGCTCGAGCAGGATGTAAAGCCCGGCGAGCAGCGAGGGCAGATAAGGGGGCAGGTCCGGCATGCGCGCATTCTGCCCGCATCGGCGCGACCGCTCAATTCGCGATCGCCGGAGCTTGGGACCGCAATTCAGCCGATCCCGGGGCGGCGCCGAGCGGCAAGCCGCGTCGAAATCCCCCTCGCGCGGTTGATCGGGTAGAATCGCGCGGGCGTAAGAACACACGACCAATCGAATTCCGGGAGGATCGATGACGACCCCGACATTACTGATCACCGGCGCGAACCGCGGCCTCGGCCTCGAGTTCGCCCGCCAGTACGCCGCCGACGGCTGGCGGGTCATTGCCTGCTGTCGCAAACCGGACGCCGCCGACAAGCTGCGCGCGCTCGCTGAAGCACATCCGGCAATCGAAATCCACGCACTCGACGTGACCGATGGCGAACAGTTGGCGGCGCTTGCCGCGAGCCTGCGCGACCAGCCGATCGACCTGCTGCTCAGCAACGCCGGCATTTACGGTCCGCGCGGCGCAAACTTCGGCAACGTGCCGGCGGATGACTGGCTGCGCGTGTTCGAAGTCAACTCGGTCGCGCCGCTGATGCTCGCGCAGGCCTTCGCCGACAACGTTGCGGCAAGCGAGCACAAGCGCATCGCCGTCGTCAGCAGCAAGATGGGCAGCATCGACGACAACGGCAGCGGCGGCAGCTACATCTACCGCAGCTCGAAGACCGCGGTCAACATGGTCGTCAAGAGCCTGTCGATCGACCTCGCCGAGCGCGGCATCACGGTCGTGACGCTGCACCCGGGCTGGGTGCGCACCGACATGGGCGGCCCCAACGCCGAAATCTCGGTCGAGCAGAGCATCGCCGGCATGAAGGCCGTGCTCGACGGCGCGGGCCCGGCGCAAAGCGGACACTTCATCGAGTACGACGGCAACCCGATTCCCTGGTAATTCCCCGCGCGACCTTTTCAGCGGAAGCTTTCGGTCAGATAACGGCGGAAACCCGCAGCATTCTCCCGAAATGATGCTATGATGCGCCGCCAGATCGGAGAGGTGCCGGAGTGGTCGAACGGGGCAGACTCGAAATCTGTTGTACGGTTTTGCCGTACCGTGGGTTCGAATCCCACCCTCTCCGCCAGCCATAACAAAGGGGACCCCGAAGTGGGTTCCCTTTTTTATGGCTGGTGATCACTGCAATCAGCGCTAGACCCTTAAGCTGCCCCGTTATAGTAAAAATCAGGAGGCGATTTCCGGATACTAACGGACTCCCGGCACGTGGTGATTTTTCGCGATAAACTGTTCTGAAAATAATCGAAATTTAATTAGAACTTACTGAAAAATATAGCGTCCCCGAAATAGACGAATCAGTGATAGCACTAACGTATCCGTCACCCGTTAAAACGCATCCAGTTCAAGTAATGATTGGAAGTGCGGGTCGCCGTCGAAATTTAGCACGTTACGTTTCATGAAAAAGTACCTAAACAGCGCTAAACGAAGTATCAAGGTCGCCTTTTTTTCTCTGCTGGCCATGTTGGCTATACCCAGCCAAAGCGAGGCATGGATTGCTTATGGCTTCGTAAGCGGTATGAGTCGGTTTGAAGTCTATCGACGCCTGTCCGAAAACGAGTCTTTATTTATAGCCGATGATGACCGACAGACCCATGCCGGCCCCAAGGACAATAAAACCCAATACAATTTCATCTATTGCTCGACACCGCAAAGGCTGTATTTAATGCGATACAGCCTTGATGACTCGCGCGCGCAATTCTTGAAAACAAAGGAGAAATTCGAAAGGAGGTACGGGGAACCCACGCCGTTGTATTCAAATTCGGATTATTCTGATTCCACAGCCTGGGACAATGCCCAAATTTTCTTTATGTGGGATTTAGGTGAATCTGAGACGATATTGCTAACGCACGATAGCGATGGCACACGTGTGGAATTTCAAGACCTTTCAGTTTGTGAAAGGGAATTAACCGGTTAACCCGTCTGGCGACTGCCAGGACGTGAGTTCGTTGACGCTATTCTCCAAATAAAACGCCAAAACGCGCGACTCGCGCAGCCGCAATCGGACAGAAACGGACCTTCGTAGTGTGTTGAATACTTCTGCTGACTGCAGGATCTGTTCG
>JBPEYE010000069.1:0-8773 GCA_052030825.1 Gammaproteobacteria bacterium
ATCTGAGCATCCACGGTCGCAGCGCAGCCGAGATGGACGAACTCGGGATCGACGGGCTAATCGAACAGATCATTCACCCGGGTGATCGCGAGCGCGTGCGCGAGGTTTTCGCGCGCTCGCAACGAGTCGACGAGCTCTACGAGGTCGAGTACCGGATTCAACGCGCGGACGGCAGGCTGCGCCATGTCGTCGAACGCTGCGACACGCTCGTTCGGCGTGGCGGCAAGGTCGTCGAGCAGCTCGGCACCTTGCAGGACATCACCGCACGCAAGCTCATCGAGCAGGAGTTCGAGGAGGCGCAAAGCCTCGCGCATATCGGCAGCTTTCGCTGGGATCTCGAGCGTGGCTGCATCGTTTCGGCGTCGCGCGAGTACCTCGATATCCTCGGTCGCACCGCCGACAACGTGCCGGGGTCGGGCGAGGACCCGAATCAGCTCGTGCATCCCGACGACAAACCGCGGCTCGACGAGATTTACCGATTCGACGGCTACGCCGGCGAGGATCTCGAATTCGAGTATCGCCTGCTGCGTCCGGACGGTCAGCTGCGGCATCTCAGCGAACGCCTGCGCACCTCGGTCTGGCGCGACGGCAAACCGGTCGAGCTGATCGGCACGACCCAGGACATTACCGCGCTCCGATTGATCGAGCGCGAACTCGCCGACGCGCAGCGCCTTGCTCGAATCGGCAGCTTTCGCTGGGACGTACGGGCCGGCCGACTGTTGTCGTGCTCGCGCGAGTATGCCGAAATCTTCGGCCGCGAGTCGAGCGAGCTGATGGAACACTACGAGAAGGATTTTTTCGAACTCGTTCATCCGGAGGATCTGGAGCGCATACAAGATGCCTATGCGCACATCGATGCGACCGGCGAGGATATCGAAGTCGGCTACCGGATCGTGCGTCCCGACGGCGAGATTCGATCGGTCGTCGAGCGGCTCAGCGTATCGCTGCGTCGCGACGGCAAAATTATCGAGCAAATCGGTACCTTGCAGGACGTCACCGAGCGCAGGCTGTTCGAGCAGGAACTCGAGACCGCGCAGCGCGTCGCCAGGATTGGCAGTTTTCGCTGGGATGTGGTCAACGACCGGATGATCTCGTGCACCCCCGAATTCGAGCGGCTTTACGGTCAGCCGGCCAACATACTGATGAACACACCGCAGGAACAATACCGACGCAGTATTCATCCGGACGATCTCGAACGGGTACTGCGCGCCTACGAGCTCAGTAACTTCTCGAACGAGGTCGTCGAGGTCGAGTACCGCGTGATTCGCGGCCGCGGCGACGTGCGCCACGTGATCGAGCGGCTGGCGCCGTCGGCCTGGCGCGGCGGTAAGATCGTCGAGCAGATCGGCACCATGCAGGACGTTACCGAGCGCCGCCTGCAGGAGCAGGAAAAGCGCACCAGCGACGCGATGCTCGAGGCGGCGATCGAGAACGTACCGGGCGGCTTCTTGCTCGTCGACCCCGAGGGCATCATCCAGCGCTTCAACCGGCGATTCTTCGATCTTTACCCCGAGCAGCAGTTCTTCATCAACGAGGGCGTACCGTTCGAGCGCTTTCTGCAGTTCGGGCTGGAGCGCGGGGTCTACCCGGAAGCGCTCGCCGATCCGGCGGACTGGAAACGGCAACGGCTCGAGCGCGCAATGAGCGACAACGTCGAATTCATCGATCGCATGCACGATGGACGATCGATCCAGGTTGCGGTGCGCCGGTTGCCGAACGGCAACTACGTCGGCATGCATGTCGACGTGACCGAGCTCGAGCGGGCGCGCGAGCTTGCCGAACAGGCCAGCGCGGCCAAATCCGAATTTCTCGCGTCGATGAGTCACGAGCTGCGTACGCCGATGCACGGCATCCTGAGCTTCGCCGAACTCGGGATGAAGCGCCTCGAGACCCTGAGCCAGGAAAAACTGTATCAGTACCTCGAGAACATCCAGATCAGCGGCACCCGGCTGCTTTATTTGCTTAACGACCTGCTCGACGTGTCGAAGCTCGAGGCCGGCAAGATGAGCCTCGACGTCGGTCGCGTCGACCTCGTCGACCTGGTACAGGCCTGTATCCGTGAACAGGCCCTGCAGCTGCGCGAACAAAACCTGAGTTGCGAGCTGGTGACGAGTGAAACCGGCGCCGCCTGCGTTTGCGACCGCAACCGCATTTTCCAGGTGATTTCGAACATCATTGCCAACGCGATCAAGTTCAGCCCCGAAAGTGGCAACATCGAAGTCGGGCTCGAGCGCGTCGACGCGCGCTACCGGCTATCCGTTTCGGACCAGGGGATCGGGATCCCGGACGAGGACCTCGAACAGGTATTCGACAAGTTTTACCAGAGCCGGCGCAATACGACCTATGCCAAGGGGACCGGCCTCGGACTGGCGATTTGCCGCGAGATCGTCGAACTGCACGGCGGCCGCATCTGGGCCGAAAACAACGCCGACACCGGAGCCAGCATCACCTTCGAGATACCGGTCGAACAGGCGCTGCACTGAGCGAACAGACGCAATCGAGGGTCGGCTAGCGGGAAATTCCCGGAATGCGCGGTGCGGAATCGGGCGGGAGCCTATTTCAACGCTTCGCGGAGCGTCGCCAGTAGCGTTTCGTCGAGCGCGGGCACGTCGACGCGGTCTTTCTTCTTGTCGCTCAGGCGCTCGATGGTCTCGCCGGCCTTGGCGCAGACCGCGTGCAATGCCTCGGCCTGATCGGCGATTTTGCCGGCGGCTTCGAGCGCGGCGCGCTGGGCTTCGAGCTGCGCCTCCAGCCGGGTTTTGTCCTTGCGCAGGCTTTGCACGCTCTTTTCGATCTGCGCACGCTGCTTGGCTTCGTCGATCTTCTGTTTTTTCAGCGTTTTAAGCTTGCGCACGACGTTTTCGGGGGTGTCGGCGAGCGCTTTCGAAATCGCTTTCAGCTCGCGCTGCTTGTCGGCGACCTCGGCGCGCGCACGCTTGAGCGCCTCGGCGTTGTCGGCCTTGCCGGCGGCGAGCTGGTGCTCGGCCTGTTCGCGCGCCTTGATCGCGGCCGCGGCCGCGGTTTCGGCTTCGCGCCGCGCGAGCTCGGCGTCCTCGGCCTGCTGCCGGTACTCGGCAACCTGGGCGGCGGCGTCGTCGCGGGTTTGCTGGATGTTGAGATCGGCGTCGCGGGCGCGCTGAATCGCCCGGTCGAGGGCCTGCTTCAATTCCTCGGTGCTGCATTCGGCGTCCAGGTTGAGCGCGTCGGTGGCGGCGTCCATCAGGATTTGCTTGCTGATGGCGAGGTCTTTCCAGACCTTCAACTGAATCTCGACATCTTGGGTCACTGCTTACCTCGCTGGCGGGAAATTGGGCGGCATATTCTAGCTCAGCCGGGCGCGCAAAAACAGGGCGCGGCGGGTGATATTGACGCCTGATATCGGGTAGAATGCGCGTTTTTTCAAGACCGGCGAAACCCGATGGAAATCAACCACGTCATCCAGCAAATCGACGATCTGAAGACCCGGGTCGACGCGCTGCGGAGGTATCTTTGACTACGACGGCAAGCGCGAAAGGCTCGAGGAAGTCCTGCTCGAACTGGAAAACCCCGACGTCTGGAGCGACCCCGATCGCGCGCAACAGCTCGGCCGCGACAAGGCCAGCCTCGAGAAGGTAGTCCACGGGCTGGACCAGGCGCTCGCGGCGCTCGGCGACGCCGGCGAGCTCCTCGAACTGGCCGCCGCCGAAGACGACGCCCCGACCGTTGCCGGGATCGAGGCGGATCTCGATGCGGTCGAAAAAACCGTTGCCGAACTCGAATTCCGGCGCATGTTCTCGGGCGAAATGGACGAACACAACGCCTATCTCGACATCCAGGCCGGGGCCGGCGGCACCGAGGCGCAGGACTGGGCCGAAATGCTGCTGCGCATGTACCTGCGCTGGGGCGAGGCCCGGGGCTTCAAGACCGAGCTGATCGAAGTCTCACCCGGCGACGTCGCCGGTATCAAGAGCGCGACGGTGCGCTTCGAAGGGCCCTACGCGTTCGGCTGGCTGCGCACCGAAACCGGTGTCCACCGGCTGGTGCGCAAGTCGCCGTTCGACTCCGGCAACCGGCGGCATACGTCGTTCGCGTCGGCCTTCGTCTCGCCCGAGGTCGAGGACGATATCGATGTCGAGATCGATCCGTCGGACCTGCGTATCGACGTCTATCGCGCCAGTGGCGCCGGCGGCCAGCACGTCAACCGGACCGAATCTGCGGTTCGAATCACCCACCTGCCGACCGGTATCGTCGTGCAGTGCCAGAACGACCGCTCGCAGCACAAGAACAAGGCCACCGCGATGAAGCAGTTGAAGGCCAAGCTCTACGAACTCGAGGTGCAGATGCGCGCCGCCGAGGCGCAGAGCATCGAGGATCTCAAGTCCGATATCGGCTGGGGCAGCCAGATTCGCTCCTACGTGCTCGACCAGTCGCGCATCAAGGACTTGCGTACCGGCGTCGAAACCGGTAATACCCAGGCCGTGCTCGACGGCGATCTCGATGCGTTCATCGAGGCGAGCCTGAAGAGCGGCGCGTAAACCCACGCAGCAGGGGGCAACAGCATGACCGAACCAGTCGATCCGAGCGCAGCAGAGCACGACGAAAATCGCCACATCGCGCAGCGTCGCGACAAGCTCGCCGAGCTGCGGGAGCGGGGGCAGGCCTATCCGAACCGGTTTCGCCGCGACTGCCTTGCCGCCGAACTGCAGCGCGAGCACGGCGATGCGACCCACGAAGAACTGGATGCGCGTTCGATCGAGGTCCGGCTCGCCGGGCGCATGATGTTCAAGCGCGTAATGGGCAAAGCGAGCTTCGCCCAGCTGCGGGATACCAGCGGCTCGATCCAGATCTTCGTCCAGCGCGACGCGCTCGGCGAAGCGGCTTACGAGGAATTCAAGCACAGCGACATCGGCGATATTTTCGGCGTCGTCGGCACGCTGTTCCTGACCAAGACCGGGGAGTTGACGATCCGGGTGGCGACGCTCGAACTGCTGACCAAGTCCTTGCGTCCGCTGCCGGAAAAATTTCACGGCCTGACCGACCAGGAACAACGCTACCGCCAGCGTTACCTCGACCTGATCATGAACGAGGAATCGCGCCGGGTGTTCGAGATCCGCAGCCGCACCGTCGATTTCATTCGCCGCTACATGATCGACCGCGGCTTCGTCGAAGTCGAAACGCCGATGATGCAGGTCATTCCCGGCGGCGCCACCGCGCGCCCCTTCGTGACCCATCACAACGCGCTCGACCTGGACCTGTACTTGCGCGTCGCTCCCGAGCTCTATCTCAAGCGGCTGGTCGTCGGCGGCCTCGAGCAGGTGTTCGAGATCAACCGCAATTTTCGCAACGAGGGGCTGTCCACGCGACACAACCCCGAGTTCACGATGCTCGAGTTCTACCAGGCCTACGCCGACTACGAGGATTTCATCGACCTGACCGAGGACATGATGCGCAAACTCGTGAACGAAATTCACGGCGGTGACGCATTGACCTACCAGGGCGAGACCTATGATCTCGCCGCGCCGTTCGCACGCCTGACGGTGGCCGAGGCGATCGGCAAGCACAACCCCGGGATCGACATCGCGCGCCTCGTGCAAGCCGACTATGCGCGCGAGGTTGCGACCGGCCTCGGCATCGAGGCCGAGGCGGGCTGGGGCGCCGGCAAGCTGATGATCGAGATCTTCGAGAAGACCGTCGAGGACGCGCTCAAGCAGCCGACCTTCATTACCGCCTACCCGACCGAGGTGTCGCCGCTGTCGCGCCGCAACGACGACGATCCGTTCGTCACCGATCGCTTCGAATTTTTCCTCGGCGGGCGCGAAATCGCCAACGGCTTCTCCGAGCTGAACGACCCGGAAGACCAGGCCGAGCGCTTTCGCCAGCAGACCGAAAACCGGGAAGCCGGCGACGCCGAAGCGATGCACTACGATGCCGACTACATTCGCGCGCTCGAGTACGGCATGCCGCCGGCGGCCGGCGAGGGCGTCGGCATCGACCGCCTGGTCATGCTGCTGACCGATTCGCCGAGCATCCGCGACGTGATTCTGTTCCCGCACATGCGCCCCGAAAATCCCGAATAGTCGGCTGGCTCGAAGCGTCGAGCCTGCAGCCGCGGGCCGGTTTTGGGCGGCGAGACGCCGTTTGGCAACAGCCGCGATCAGTTCCCGTTCCGGTCGGTTTCGACCGGCCCGCGGATGCCGTCCGAGGCGGTAGAAAAAGGGGTGCGCAGGGATGGGGGGGTGCTACACTCCGCGCCATGGAAAATCTCGCCAGTGGTGACCTGCACGCCTACGTGGTCATGGGCCTCGTCGTGGTGGCGCTGGTGCTGTTCGCGAGCGAGCGCATTCCGCTGGCTTCGACCAGCCTGCTGATCCTGGTGCTGCTGTCGCTGCTGTTCGAGGTCTTCCCGTACCAGGGGAGCGACGGCGCGCTGCGGGCCAGCGATTTGTTCCTCGGTTTCGGCCACCAGGCACTGGTTGCGGTTTGCGCGCTGATGATTGCAGGCCAGGCGCTGGTGCGCACCGGCGCGCTCGAGCCGATCGGCCGCCAGCTGGCGCGTTGGTGGGGCAAGGCGCCGCTGCTGTCGTTCCTCGCGACGCTGGTCATCGGCGCGATGCTCTCCGCCTTCGTCAACAATACGCCGGTCGTGATCCTGCTGCTGCCGATCCTGATCAGCGTATCGATCAAGACCGGTACTCCGGCTTCCGATCTGTTGATGCCGACCGGCCTGGCGACGTCGATCGGCGGCATGGCGACGACCATCGGCACGTCGACCAACCTGCTGGTCGTTGCGGTCGCCGCCGATCTCGGCATGCGCCAGATGGGCATGTTCGATTTCGCGTTCCCGGCAATCATTGCCGGTGGTGTCGCGGTCATTTACCTGTGGCTGGTCGCGCCGCGCCTGTTGCCGCCGCGCGAGGCGCGCCTCGAAACCACTTCGCCGCGTCTGTTCACCGCGCAGTTGCGCATCAACGAGGACAGCAGCGTCTACGAAAAGACGCTGTCCGAGGCCATCGAACTGTGCGGCGGCAACCTCGAGGTCGTGCACATTTTGCGCGGCGAACGCCTGAATCGGCTGATGCCGATTCCGGACCTGCTGCTGCGCGCCGGCGACCGGATCATGGTGCGCGGCACGCCGGATCGTCTCAAGGAGCTCGAAACCATTCTGAAGGCGAGCCTGTTCTCGGGCGACGAACCGGTCGACGACGAGCATCCGCTGCGCGACACGACCCAGCAGCTCGCCGAGGTCGTCGTCGTGCCCGGTTCGACGCTCGACGGGCGCACGCTCGCCAATATCCGCTTTCGCGAGCGCTACCAACTGATGGTATTGGCGCTGTTCAGAACCAACAAGTGGCTCAGCCAGCAGGGCACCGAGCACACCGAGGAAACCCGCCTGCATTCCGGCGACGTGCTGCTGGTACAGGGCTCGGTCGCCAATATCAAGCGGCTGAAGTCGAGCCGCAACCTGCTCGTGCTCGACGCCAAGGCCGCGCTGCCGATCTCGTCGCGCGCGCCGCTGGCGGTGCTGATCATGCTGTGGATCATCGCGATGGCGGCCTTCGGCTTTTTGCCGATCGCGGTCAGCGCGCTGTGCGGCGTCGCGGCGATGCTGTTCACCGGCTGCATCAAGTGGTTCGACGCGACCCGCGCGCTGTCGGCGCCGGTCATTCTGATCATCGTCACGAGCCTCGCGATGGGCACCGCGATGGTCGAGACCGGCGGCGCCGACATGATCGCGAGCGCCTACGTGTCGCTCGCGCAAGGCGCGTCGCCGACGCTAATCCTGAGCGGGCTGCTGATCCTGATGGCGATGCTGACCAACGTCGTGTCGAACAACGCCGCGGCGGTCATCGGCACGCCGATCGCGATCGGCATCGCGCAGCAGCTCGGCCAGCCGGTCGAACCCTTCGTGCTCGCGGTGCTGTTCGGCGCCAACATGAGTTTCGCGACGCCGATGGCCTACCAGACCAATTTGCTGGTCATGAACGCGGGCAATTACAGCTTCGCCGACTTCGTCCGCGTCGGCCTGCCGCTGGTGCTGCTGATGTGGGGTATCCTGACGTTCCTGCTGCCGTGGCTGTACGGCATGTAGGCCGGCGGTTAAACTCGGGTTTTTCGAAGTTGCGACGCCGATGAAACGACAGTTGCTGGTCATGCTCGAGATGCAGGACGCGATGAACGCGCGCGTCAACCCGGACTGGCGCAATGCCGGCAACGCCTGGTACCGGGCGATCTGGACCGAATGCGCCGAGATGCTCGACCACTACGGCTGGAAATGGTGGAAGCACCAGCGACCCGATCTCGAGCAGGTGCGCCTGGAGCTGGTCGATATCCTGCATTTCGCGATGAGCGATTACCTGTTGCGCGAGCCCGATACCGAGCGCGCCGCCGAGCGCATTGCCGCCGAACTCGCCGACCCGCGGCAGGGACAAGACGTGCGAGAGGTCATCGAGCAGATGGCGCACACGACGATTGCCGCGAAGTCGATGCATTTCTCCGATTTCGCCAACCTGATGACGCTGATCGAGTTCGACTTCGATGCGCTTTACCGCACCTACGTCGGCAAGAACGTGCTCAATTTCTTTCGCCAGGATCATGGCTACAAGGACGGCAGTTACGTCAAGCAATGGCACGGCCGCGAAGACAACGAACACCTGTCCGAGCTGCTCGCCGAGCTCGACAGCGCCAGCCCGAGTTTCCGCGACGATGTCTACGCCGGTCTCGCCGCGCGTTACCCCGGCGCGGCAGTTACCGGCGCATGAACCCTTTGGCGGCCTAAAAATCGCCTCGGCATTCC
>JBPEYE010000007.1:0-5167 GCA_052030825.1 Gammaproteobacteria bacterium
CCGGCCGAGACCCGGCGCTTCGTCGAAGTACTGCAGCAGGCAGCCGACGACGATGCGGTCAAGGTGGTAATCGTCTCGAGCGTCGGTGACGCGTTCAGCGCCGGTGACGATTTGAAGTACGCGATGGACGAGTATCCCCGGATCAAGAGCGGCGAGGTCCACCCGATCCTCGACATCGTCGAGGATATTACCGAAAACCTGCAGCAAATCGCGCGCGTGATCCGCCGCGCGCCGAAGGTCTACATCGCCGCGGTGCGCGGCTACGCGGTCGGCGCCGGCTTCGAGATCGCGCTCGACTGCGACCTGATCGTCGCCGCCGACAACGCCAGGTTCGGTTTTCCCGAGATGAACGCCGGCATGACCGTGACCGGCGCCGCGAGCAAGTTGCTGCCGCAGGTCGTCGGCCTCAAGCGCGCCCAGGAGCTGATGCTGACCGGCGAGTTCATCGACGCCGACGAAGCCTGGCGCATCGGTCTCGTCAACAAGCTGGTGCCGCTCGGCGAGGAAGAGGCGAAGGCCGAGGCCATCGCCCGGACCGTGATGACGCGTGCGCCCCTCGCCATTCGCCAGCACAAGCGGCTGCTCGCGCAGTCGACCGAGGCCGACTTCGAAACCGTCCTCAACCTCGAGAAGCAGACGATCTCGAACCTGATCTTCACCGACGATTACGGCGAGGCGATCCGGGCTTTCAGCGAAAAACGCAAGCCGAAATTCAAGGGTCGCTAAGCGTGATCGAGATCGAATCCACGGCCTCGCGTGACTTGCCGACGGTCTTGTCGAACCGCGTCGCATATTGTCCCGACAAGCCGTGGCTGGTGACCGCCGAACGCGATTACAGTTATCGCGAACTCGACTCGCGTTCGGGCCGGCTCGCGCAGGGTATGGTCGATCTCGGCATCGCTGCCGGCGACACCGTGTTGATCATGCTGCCGGATACCGTCGATTTCATTCTCACCTGGTGCGCACTGGCGAAATTCGGCGCAATCGAGGTGCCGGTCAACGTCCACAACCGCGGCAACCCGCTCGCTTACCTGATCAACGACTCGCTGGCGAAGACCCTGATCGTCGACGTCGCGCTCGTCGATCGCATCGACGCGATCGCCGCCGAACTCGAATCGCTCGAGCGGATCGTGCTCTACGCCGAGGGCGAGCCCAGGCCGGTGCCGGCCGATTCCGCGTTGCACCAACGCCTGCGCGAACGCTTCGATCTGATTCGCTTCGACGAACTCTACGCCGACACGATTTACCGCGGCCCCGCGCCGGCCTATCACGACCTGATGGGCATTCTTTACACGTCAGGCACCACCGGCCCGTCGAAGGGCGTCACGACCAGCCACGCGCACGCTTTCGAGTACGCCTGGGGCGTCGCCGAGATGCTCGAGCTTGGCGAAAACGACGTCTACTGCGCACCGCTGCCGCTGTTCCATATCGCCGGGCAGTTCGCGACGGTTTACGCAAGCGCGATCGTCGGCGCGACCGCGGTGCTCGCCGGCCCCTTCAGCGTCGAGCGCTTCTGGCAGGACATCAGGACCTACGGCGTCACCTGCACCTTCCTGCTCGGCGCGATGGCGAATTTCGTTTACCGCCAGCCCGAGCGTCCCGACGACGCCGACAACCCGCTCGAACGCGCGCTCGTCGTGCCGCTGATTCCCGAAGTCGAGGATTTCAAGCGTCGCTTCGGCTGCCTGGTGTCGACCACCTGGGGCGGCACCGAGATGAATTGCCCGACCCGCTCCGGGTTCGAACTCGCCAACAATAAAACCTGCGGCCGCGTCGCCGAGGACCGCTACGAAGTGCGCATCGTCGACGCACTCGACAACGACGTCCCCGACGGTGTGCCCGGGGAGGCGCTGGTACGCGCGCGGGTGCCGTGGATCATGACCAACGGCTACTGGAATCACCCCGAGTGGACGGCGAAGGCCTGGCGCAACCTGTGGCACCACACCGGCGACATGCTGATGCGCGACGCCGACGGCAACCTCTACTTCGTCGACCGGGTCAAGGACGCGATTCGTCGTCGCGGCGAGAACATTTCGTCGATGGAAGTCGAAAACGAAATCAACGGCTACCCGGCTGTGCTCGAGTGCGCGGTGATCCCGGTGCCGTCGGCCGAAACCGAGGAAGAGGTCATGGCGGTGATCGTCGCGAAAGCGGACGAAACCATCGATCCCGAGGCGCTGGTTCGATTTCTCGAGCCGCGCATGGCTTATTTCATGATCCCGCGCTACGTCGACTTCGTCGGCGCGCTGCCGAAGACGCCGACCGGCAAGATCCAGAAATTCGCGTTGCGCGAGCGCGGCATTACTGCATCAACCTGGGACCGCGTTACCGCCGGTATCGAACTGAAACGCTGACCGTAAATCGGCCGCGAGCACGGCGAATCGATCTCGCCGGCGTGATCCGTGCAACAGATAACGGTAAGCCGATTCCCATTGACTATACTCGTATCGATTCGCCGACGAGCGTCTGCGGGCATTGCCCGCACCGCCAGCGGCGATTCGGCATTACCCGATTGACTGGCAGCGCGAACGAAACGATGCGACAAATTATCATTCCATTGGCGATTGCGACCTTCATCATCGCCCAGGCGGCTTCCGCCCAGGTCTACAAGTGGGTCGACGAAAACGGCAAGGTTCACTTTACCGACAAGCCGCCTAAGCGGGCCGACGCGGAACCCGAGGTCGTCAGCATCAAACCGAAAAAAGCGCCCTCCGGCGGCGCGTTTCCGGCGGTCGCGAGCCTCGAGCCGATCCGCAATACCGCCAACGTCGATTCCAAGACGGTCGCGCTCGAACACCTGTCGCTGGAATATCGCGGCGAGGCGGACGAAAAAGCGATCGGCAAAACCTACAAATTTACCCGCGAGGCCAGCGCCAAGGCCCAGCGCCTGCGCCAGAGCGACGTGCCTCCGGTTACGCCGTTTCCGTGCCTGCACCAGGGCAACCTGACGCTCGATAACGCGAAATACATTCTCGGCCAGACCCGGTTCGAGGAATCCTTCGCCGAGGTCTTCGAGAGCAACGGCTATGCGATCGCGGGCGAGAAAACCTTCGCTTTGCAGCAGTCCCGGGGGAACGATCTGAGCCTCGCGGCGGTCATCACCGACGTCCGCCTGCTCCACTGCGGCAGCCGCAGCGCGCCGAATCTGCGCACCTTCACGCAAAACGCCACCTACCTGAAAGTCGAGTGGAAGGTGTTCGACAATCTTGCCCGGCGCGTCGTGCTCGAGACCTCGACCGAAGGCGTCGACGACAGTTTCAAGCGCGGCGCGCGATTCAACGGCGCCGCGATCAGCATGGCGCAGGCTTTCAGCCAGGCGACCGAGCACTTGCTGGCGCAAACCGACTTCGTCGATTTGCTGTTGGCGAAGGCGAGCCTTCAGACCGGCTACTCGGACGACGGCAGCGCGATCGACGACATTCACATCGTGCGCGGCGCTCCGGGTCGCAACTTCACCCAGCGCACCGGCGAAATCGAGAAGGCCGCGGTGACGATCCGCACCGCGAACGGTCACGGCAGCGGCTTTCTGATATCGGCGCCCGGTTACGTTCTGACCAACCAGCACGTCGTCGGTAAAAACCGCGAGGTCATCGTCATCGCCGGCAAACAGGAACGGCGGGCCGTCGTCGTGCGCAGCCATCCGGGTCGCGACGTCGCGCTGCTCAGGCTCGAGCAAAGTCTCGGCTCCGCGCCGTTGCAAATCGAGGTCAACGACGTAGCCCTCGGCGAGGAAATCTACGTCGTCGGCACACCGCTCGACGAGCGTCTCGATTTCTCGATCAGCCGGGGAATCATTTCCGCCCGTCGGGTACTCGACGAGCGCAGCTACTATCAGACCGACGCCGCGGTCAATCCGGGCAATTCGGGCGGGCCGGTATTCAATCGTTCGGGCAACGTCATCGGTATCACGGTCGCGGGTCTGTTTACGCGCGACGGCGCGTCGCGCAACATCAATTACGTCATCCCGATCGTCGATGCGCTCGCGGCGCTCGAAATCGATACCCGATAAACCGACAGAGCGCTCGTTCGCGCCCCTCCGGCCTGCCCCCGAGCCCGGGTGGTTGCCCGTCCGGCGCCGAATGCCTGCCCTGCGATCGGATTTCGCCTAGATCGGGCAGACGAGCTGGCCGAGCTTCTCGGTGAGCTTCATGTTTTCGGAGTAGTCGACCGGACAGTCGACGATGACGACGGTGTCGTCGGCGAGCGCCTGTTTCAGCGTCGGCAACAAGTCGTCCGCGGACTCGACGCGGTAGCCCTTCGCACCGAAGCTCTCGGCATAGCGGACGAAATCGGGGTTGCCGAACTCGATCTGCGTGTCGCGGCCGAAACGGCGGTCCTGGTGCCACTTGATCAGCCCGTATTTCGAATCGTTCCAGATCAGGATCACGATCGCGACGCCGATGCGCAGCGCGGTCTCGATTTCCTGCGAATTCATCATGAAGCCGGCGTCGCCGGTGACCGTGACCGCGTGGCACTTCGGGTAAGCCAGTTTTGCCGCGATCGCGCCGGGTACGCCGATGCCCATCGACGCGAAACCGTTGGAGATGATGCAGGTATTGGGCCGCTCGGCCTGGAACATGCGCGCCATCCACATCTTGTGTGCGCCGACGTCGCAAATCACGACGTCCTCGGGGTCGAGCGCCTTGCGCAGATCGAGCATGATGCGCTGCGGCAGCAGTGGAAACGCATCGTTGTCGGCCTCGGCGTTGATCTCGTCGACGATGGTCTCGCGCAGCGCATCGGCCTTCGATTCGGCCTGCGGGGTCGCCGCGGCGGCGATGCCGTCGAGCGCGGCGTTGATGTCGCCGATCACGCCGCACTCGAGGATGTAGTGCTCATCGACCTCGGCCGGGCTCTGGTCGACGTGGATCAGGCGCGCGTGCTTGTCGCCGTTCCATAAATAGGGGTGATACTCGATCATGTCGTAGCCGACGCAGACGATGACGTCGGCGCGATCGAAGCCGCAGGCGATGTAGTCGCGCGCCTGCAGGCCGACCGTGCCGAGCGACAGCTCGTGCGAAAACGGCATGCTGCCCTTGGCCATGAACGTGGTCGCCACCGGAATTTTTAGCTTTTCGGCGAACGCGACCAGCGCGTCGTTGGCGCCGGCGCGGAGTACGCCGTTGCCGGCCATGACCAGCGGGTAGCGCGCCTCGGAGATCAGCTT
>JBPEYE010000070.1:0-6385 GCA_052030825.1 Gammaproteobacteria bacterium
CGACGAGTAAAGCCAGAAACCGGGATCGTCGGGCCCGGTTGCGGCCGGCGCGGCGCGCGGCTCGGTCGCGGCGAGCGCGGCATCGATCGCCTGCTCGCCGGCCTCGAGCGCGTCGGCGTCGCCGGCGACCAGCACCGTCCCGATTTCGTGCTCGCCGGTCTGCATCGCCTCGCGCAGCACCGGCAGCAGCGCCGCCGATACCAGCGCCGCCTGCGCGCGGCTGTTGCGCAGCATGTAGGCGTAGTCGTCGGCGGTCAGCAGCGTGTTGACCGCGACCGGCACGATACCGGCGTACATGGCGCCGAGAAAGGCCACGGGCCAGGCATTGCAGTCGTGCATCAGCAGCAGCACGCGCTCCTCGCGGCGCAGGCCCGCCGCGGTTAGCGCCGCGGCGAGGCGTCGGCCGCGGTCCTCGAGTTCGGCGAAAGTGAGACTGCCACGGTCGTCGATATAGGCAACCTTGTCGCCGCGCCCGCGGTTGAGCGCGAACAGGTAATCGGCGTAATTGAAAACCTCGGCGTCCACCGGTCTGGGTTCGGTCGTCATGTCGTCCTCCTCGTCGCCGGGATCTGCGCCCCCGGCTCGCGTGCCGCGTCAGCGGGTAAATTCTATACTGCCGCCGGGCAACAAATACAGGACCAGCGCGCGGCCGTCGGCGACCGTCGGGTGGTGCGCGCTGCCGGGCTCGTAGACGACCCAACCCGCCGCATGGCCGTCGAAGCTCGCGTCGCCGGCCTGCGGCATGACGAGATCGATCTCGCCGTTGGGGTGCGCGTGATGCGGCCCGACGACGTCGTCCATGTCGACGACGTCGACCGAAAAGCCGTGCAATTCGTCGCTCGGCTTGAACACCCGGCCATAGCGGATTCCGCCGGCCTCGTGCTGGCAGAGCCAGCCGCCGGCGACGCCGTCGCGGCATCCCTGCTCGAGCCGCGCGAAGGTATTCGAGCCGGCGCCGTGCTCGGCGTTGAGCCAGGCCTCGAGGTCGGCGTCGAGCGGCTTGCCGGCGATCTGCGCGGTCAGGTTCGCAATCTCGTGGTGGAATTCGTCTTGCGTCATGTCGGCCCCCCGTTCATTGGCGACGCTTGCGTTCGCGGCAATCATGAATTATTGTGCATATATGAAAAATACACCGTGTTGTCCTACATGTTAAGCAATATAATGCATCCAGGCAACCATTGCGGAGTGCCGTCTTGGTAAAAAGCGCCAAGTCGAAACCGCCCGGCACGGCGCTCGCGCGCGACGCCGAATCGCGCCGATTCCTGGTCGCGCTCGGCGAGCGCGTGCGTCAACTGCGCGAGCGCCGCGGGCAGACGCGCAAGGCGCTGTCCGCGGCAACCGGCGTTTCCGAGCGCCATCTCGCCAACCTCGAGTACGGCGACGGCAACGTGTCGGTGCTGGTGCTGGCCGAGGTTGCGGCCGCGCTCAACTGCTCTCTGGCCGAGTTGATCGGCGATTTCACGACCGCGTCCCCCGAGGGCCTGATGATCCGCTCGCTGCTCGAGGGCCGCGACGAGGACGCGCTTCGGCGCGCGCGCCTGGCCATCGGCGAGGCGCTCGGCGACGCGAGCGAGGCCCCGTCCACGGCGTCGCGCATCGCGCTGATCGGCCTGCGCGGCGCCGGCAAATCGACGCTCGGCGGTCGCCTCGCCGAGCATCTCGGTTACCCTTTCGTCGAGCTCAGCCGCGCGATCGAGCAGCTCGCCGGCTGCGGCATCGGCGAGATTCAGGATCTCTATGGCGCCAGCGCCTACCGCCGCCACGAGCGACGCGCGCTCGACGACGCGATCCGCGCACACGACCGCGTGGTCGTCGCGACCCCCGGCGGGCTCGTGTCCGACCCGGCCAACTTCAACCTGTTGCTGAACCATTTCACGACGATCTGGCTCAGGGCCGACCCCGAAGATCATATGCAGCGCGTCGTCGCGCAGGGCGATTTCCGGCCGATGGCGGCGTCGGCCGAGGCGATGGCGGATCTGCGCGGAATTCTCGAATCGCGCCAGGATTTTTACGCCAAGGCCGACCATCAGGTCGACACCAGCGGACAATCGCTCGACGCGACGCTGGCGGCACTGATTCGCATCGCGGACTCGGTGATCGGCGACCGCAGCAAGGCCAGTTAATGCAATATATTGCTTGACTTGCCTCAGCTCTCTGCAATATAGTTCCACCATACCGATTCAAGCAGCGGAGGAGTCCCGTGACGCCCGACGATCGTGTCGACTATCAAACCCATCCCGACCGATACCAGCACTGGCAGTTGACGTTCGACGGCGATGTCGCGACGCTCGCCGCCGATATCGACGAGGACGGCGGCCTGCGCCCCGGCTACAAGCTCAAGCTCAACAGTTACGACCTCGGCGTCGACATCGAACTGAACGATGCGATCAACCGCATCCGCTTCGAGCATCCCGAGGTGCGCGCGGTGATCATCACGAGCCTGAAGGACAAGATCTTCTGCTCCGGCGCGAACATTTTCATGCTTGGCACCAGCAGCCACGCGTGGAAAGTCAACTTCTGCAAGTTCACCAACGAGACGCGCAACGGGCTCGAGGATTCGTCGCGCCACGGCGGGCTCAAGTTCATCGCCGCGGTCAACGGCGTTTGCGCCGGTGGCGGTTACGAGCTGGCGCTAGCCTGCGACGAAATCATCCTCGTCGACGACCGTTCGAGCGCGGTCAGTCTGCCCGAAGTACCGCTGCTCGGCGTGCTGCCCGGCACCGGCGGGCTGACGCGTATTACCGACAAGCGCCACGTACGCCACGATCTCGCCGATATTTTCTGCACCACGACCGAGGGCGTGCGCGGGCAGAAAGCGAAGGACTGGCGGCTGGTCGACGAGATCGCCAAGCCGGCGGTGTTCGACGACACGGTGCTGGCAAGGGCGCGCGAACTCGCCGCCGAGAGCGACCGGCCGGCCGATGCGCAAGGCGTTACGCTGACGCCGCTCGAGCGCATGTTCGAAGAGAACGCCCTGCGCTACTCCCACGTGCGCGTCGAAACGAACCGCGCCGCGCGCAGCGCGACGCTGATCGTCTCGGCGCCTGCGAGTGAACCGCCCGGCGACATCGCCGCGATCGAGGCGGCCGGCGCCGGCTGGTACCCGCTCGCGCTCGCGCGCGAGCTCGAGGACGCGATCCTGTCGCTGCGCACCAACGAGCTCGACCTCGGCACCTGGCTGATCCGGACCGAGGGCGATGCCGACGCGATGCTGGCAATGGACGCGACCCTGCTCGAGCACAAGGATCACTGGTTCGTGCGCGAGACCATCGGCTATCTGCGGCGCACACTGCAGCGCCTCGACGTGACCTCGCGCAGCCTGTTCGCGCTCGTCGACGAGGGCAGCTGCTTTGCCGGCACGCTGTTCGAACTCGCGCTTGCCTGCGATCGCAGTTACATGCTCGCGCTGCCCGACGACCCCGACGACGCGCCGAAAATCGTCGTCGGCGAGGCCAGCTTCGGTCTCTACCCGATGATTACCGGCGAAAGCCGGCTCGGCCGGCGCTTCTATAACGAGGCGCCGGCGCTCGCCGCGGTGCGCGAACGCGCCGGGCAGGCGCTCGACGCCGACGCCGCGTTCGAGCTCGGCCTCGTCACCAGCAACCCCGACGAGCTCGACTGGGACGACGAGGTCCGTATCGCGATCGAGGAACGCGTCGCGATGTCGCCCGACGCGCTGACCGGCATGGAGGCCAACCTGCGCTTCAACGGGCAGGAGAACATGCTGACGCGCATTTTCGGCCGCCTGACCGCGTGGCAGAACTGGATCTTCCAGCGCCCCAACGCGGTCGGCGAGCGCGGCGCGCTCAAGGTTTACGGGACCGGCGAAAAGTCGAAGTTCGACTGGAACCGAGTGTGACCAATGATTACTCGTCATTGCGAGGAGCGAAGCGACCGCCTTGCGTCATTGCGAGGAGCGCCAGCGACGAAGCAATCTCCGCGGATCTGGCAAGTACCACGAGATTGCTTCGTCTCGCGAGGCTTCTGGCCTCGCGCGCCTCGCAATGACAGCGACAGACTATGACCCGAGGTAATAAGCACATGTCATCGATCGACTATAACGAAAAGATTCCGAATAACGTCAACCTCGCCGAGGACCGCGCGCTGCGCCGCGCGCTCGAGCACTGGCAGCCCAACTATCTCGACTGGTGGCAGGACATGGGTCCCGAGGGCTCGCAGGACTACGATGTCTACCTGCGCACCGCGACCAGCGTCGACAAGGACGGCTGGGCGCAGTTCGGCTACGTCAAGATGCCCGACTACCGCTGGGGCATTTTCCTGAATCCCGGCAAGGAAGGCCGCAAGATCCACTTCGGCGACCACAAGGGCGAGAATGCGTGGCAGTCGGTGCCGGGCGAATATCGCGCCAACCTGCGCCGCATTATCGTCACCCAGGGCGACACCGAGCCGGCGTCGGTCGAGCAGCAGCGTCACCTGGGGCTGACCGCGCCGAGCCTCTACGACCTGCGCAACCTGTTCCAGGTCAACGTCGAGGAAGGCCGCCACCTGTGGGCGATGGTGTATCTCCTGCACAAGTACTTCGGCCGCGACGGGCGCGAGGAAGGCGAGGCGTTGCTCGAGCGCCGCAGCGGCGAGGAAGACAACCCGCGCATCCTGCAGGCGTTTAACGAGAAGACGCCCGACTGGCTGGCGTTTTTCATGTTCACCTACTTCACCGACCGCGACGGCAAATACCAGCTGCACGCGCTGTCGGAATCGAGCTTCGACCCGCTGGCGCGCACCACGCGCTTCATGCTGACCGAGGAAGCGCACCACATGTTCGTCGGCGAATCCGGCGTGTCGCGCATCGTCGAACGGACCTGCGATGTCATGAACCAGCTCAAGACCGACGACCCGGCAAAGCTGCGCGCGGCCGGCGTCATCGACCTGCCGACGATCCAGCGTTACCTCAATTTCCACTTCAGCGTCACGATCGACCTGTTCGGCGCGGATGAATCCAGCAACGCGGCGATCTACTATTCGACCGGGCTCAAGGGCCGCTATGCCGAGAGCAAGCGCAAGGACGATCACGTGCTCAAGAACGATTTTTACCCGGTGCTGACGATGCGCGACGGCCAGCTGGTCGACAAGCAGGTTCCGATGCTCAACGCTTTGAACGAAGTGCTGCGCGACGATTACATCCGCGAGGCCGCGTCGGGCGTCAAGCGCTGGAACCGCGTGATCGAGAAGGCCGGCCTGCCGCAGCGCCTCGAGGTGCCGCACAAGGCCTTCCACCGCAAGATCGGCGCCCTCGCCGGCACCTTCGTCAGCCCCGCCGGCGAAGTCATGACCGAGGCACAGTGGAACGCGCAGCGTGACCAGTGGCTGCCGACCGACGACGACCGCGCGTTCGTCGCGAGCCTTATGGGCCGCGTCGTCGAGCCGGGCAAGTTCGCCAACTGGATCGCGCCGCCGGCGATCGGCATCAACCGCCAGCCGGTCGACTTCGAGTACGTGCGCTTCAACTAGCCGCCTTCGGCGCGACCGAATCGACAGATACCGGCAACCGGTTTAACATCGAGCCGTTTTCGCGGCGAGGCCCCCGCCCTCGCCGCGGCCATTCATCTGCACTGTCGGAGGCCGAACGATGAGTCAACCCGAAACGCTGCGCATCGATACGTGCCGGCCCGGCGTCGCGCAGATCACGATGGCGCGGCCCGATGTCTACAACGCGTTCGACGAAAGGATGATCGCCGAGCTCGACGCGGCCTTTGAGTCGTTTGGCAACGACGACGCCGTGCGCGTGATCGTACTTGCCGGCGACGGCAAGCATTTCAGCGCCGGCGCCGACCTCGACTGGATGAAGCGCGCGAGCGAGGCGTCGGTCGAGTGGAACCTCGAAGATGCGCGCAAGCTCGCGGCGATGCTGCGCCGCATCGACTCCTGTCCGAAGCCGACCGTCGCGCGCATCCAGGGCGCCGCGCTCGGCGGTGGCGTCGGCCTCGCCTGCGCCTGCGACATCGCGATCGCCGCCGACAACGCGAGCTTCGCCGTCAGCGAGGCCAAGTTCGGCATCCTGCCGGCAACGATCGGCCCCTACGTGCTGAACGCGGTCGGCAAGCGCCACGCGCGCCGACTGGCGCTGACAACGACGCGCATTCGCGCCGCCGAGGCGCTGGCGATCGGTCTCGTCCACCAGGTCGTCGCGCTCGACGAACTCGACGCCGCGCTCGACAGAGCGCTCGATGACCTGGTCGTCGGCGGGCCCGAGGCGCAGCGCGAGATCAAGCAATACTTCGCCGCGATGGCGGTCGGCCCGATCGACGACGACATGATCGAGCGCAGCGCGCAGACGATCAGCCGGGTGCGCGCGACCGCCGAGGCCAAGGAAGGTTTCGCCGCGTTCTTCGCCAAGCGCAAGCCGAACTGGATTCCCGAATGAGCA
>JBPEYE010000071.1:0-2569 GCA_052030825.1 Gammaproteobacteria bacterium
CTTGCTTACGCGCGCGAGCGCGAGGCGTTCGGCAAGCCGATCATCGAGCACCAGGCGGTCGCGTTTCGCCTCGCCGACATGGCGACCCGGCTCGAGGCCGCGCGCCAGCTGGTGCATCATGCCGCGCGGCTGCGCGACGCCGGCGAGCCTTGCCTGCGCGAGGCCAGCCAGGCCAAGCTGTTCGCGTCCGAGGTGGCGGAGAAAATCTGCTCGGACGCGATCCAGACGCTCGGCGGCTACGGCTACCTGCGCGATTTTCCGCTCGAGCGGATCGCGCGCGACGTGCGCGTCGCGCAAATTTACGAGGGCACCAGCGACATCCAGCGGCTGGTCATCGCCCGCAGCCTCAAGGCCGGCGCATGAGCCTGATCGAGTCCCGCATCAATCCGCGCGCCGACGAGTTCGTCGCCAACCGCGACGCGATGCGGGCGCTGGTCGCGGACCTCCGACAGAAAGTCGACGAGATCGCGCAGGGCGGCGGTGAACGCGCGCGGCAGAAGCACCTCGAGCGCGGCAAGCTGCTGCCGCGCGAGCGCATCGACCGGTTGCTCGATCCCGGCGCGCCGTTCCTCGAGATCGGCCAGTTCGCCGGCTATGAGCTCTACGGCGACGACCGGGTGCCGGCCGGCGGGCTGATCTGCGGTATCGGCCGCGTCAACGGCATCGAATGCATGGTTCTCGCCAACGACGCGACGGTCAAGGGCGGTACCTACTACCCGATTACGGTCAAGAAACACCTGCGCGCGCAGACGATCGCCGGCGAAAACCACCTGCCGTGTATTTATCTCGTCGACTCCGGCGGCGCGCACCTGCCGAGCCAGGACGACGTGTTCCCCGACCGTGAGCACTTCGGCCGGATCTTTTACAACCAGGCCAACCTGTCGGCCCGCGGCATCCCGCAGATCGCCGTCGTCATGGGGTCGTGCACCGCCGGCGGCGCTTACGTGCCGGCGATGTGCGACCAGTCGATCATCGTGAAAGAGCAGGGCACGATCTTTCTCGGCGGCCCGCCGTTGGTCAAAGCCGCGACCGGCGAGGTCGTCAGCGCCGAGGCACTCGGCGGCGCCGACGTGCACGCGCGCGTTTCGGGCGTGGTCGACCATCTCGCGCCCGACGACGAGCACGCGCTCGCGCTTGCGCGCGATATCGTCGCATCGCTCAATCGCGCGAAAAGTCCGGACGTCGTGCTGCGCGAGGCGCGCGACCCGCGCTACGCGATCGACGAACTCTACGGCATCGTGCCGACGAGCCTGCGCAAGCCGTTCGACATCCGCGAGATCATTGCGCGGCTGGTCGACGACAGCGATTTCGACGAGTTCAAGGCGCTCTACGGCACGACGCTGATCTGCGGTTTCGCCCACCTGTACGGCATGCCGGTCGGAATCGTCGCCAACAACGGCATCCTGTTTTCCGAGTCGGCTTTGAAAGGCGCGCATTTCGTCGAGCTGTGCGCGAAGCGCCGCATCCCGCTGATTTTCCTGCAGAACATCACCGGCTTCATGGTCGGACAGAAGTACGAGCACGGCGGCATCGCCAAAGACGGCGCCAAGATGGTCACCGCGGTCGCCTGCGCGCGGGTGCCGAAACTGACGCTGGTCGTCGGCGGTAGCTTCGGCGCCGGCAATTACGCGATGTGCGGCCGCGCCTACGGCGGTCGTTTCCTGTGGATGTGGCCGAACGCGCGGATCTCGGTGATGGGTGGCGAGCAGGCCGCCAACGTGCTTGCACAGGTGCGCCGCGACGGGCTCGAGGCGCGTGGGGAAAAATGGAGCGACGCCGACGAGGCCGCGTTCAAGCAGCCGATCCGCGCGCAATACGAACACCAGGGCCACCCGTACTATGCGTCGGCGCGGCTGTGGGACGACGGCATTATCGACCCCGCCGATTCGCGCCGCGTGCTCGGGCTCGGGCTCGCGGCCGCGCTCAACGCGCCGGTCGAGGCTACCGAGTTCGGTATCTTCCGGATGTAAGCGAGGGGCGGCGGCGATGTTCGACAAGATCCTGATCGCCAATCGCGGCGAGATCGCGGTGCGGGTCGCGCGCACGGCGCGCCGGCTCGGTATCCTCAGCGTCGCCGTGTACTCGAGCGCCGACCGGCACGCGCTGCACGTCGAGGCCTGCGACGAAGCCTTCGAGATCGGCGCCGCGGCGGCCAGCGAGAGTTACCTGAATATCGACAGGATCATCGACGTCGCCAGGCAATCCGGGGCCGAAGCCATTCATCCCGGGTACGGCTTCCTGTCGGAAAACACCGACTTCGCCCGGGCCTGCGCAGATGCCGGCATCGTTTTCATCGGCCCGCCAGCCGGCGCGATCGACGCAATGGGTTCGAAGATCGACGCCAAGGCGTTGATGGAAAAAGCCGGCGTGCCGACGATCCCCGGCTACCACGGCGACGCGCAGGACGACGCCACGCTCGCGGCCGAGTCGCAGCGCGTTGGTTACCCGCAGCTGATCAAGGCCAGCGCCGGCGGCGGCGGCAAGGGCATGCGCCGGGTCGATGCCGCCAAGGGCTTTACCGCGGCGCTCGCGTCGGCGCGGCGCGAGGCGAAGGCCGCGTTCGGTGACG
>JBPEYE010000072.1:0-8021 GCA_052030825.1 Gammaproteobacteria bacterium
GGCGGCCTCGTCCGCGGTCAGCGCGCGCGTCATCGACGCGTAGAGATTGATGTGCAGCAGCCGGCGACGGTAAAAGCCGAATGTTTCGACCAGGCCGTTGACCGCGAGAATCACCCGTCGCGCGCGCACCGCGCCGGCGGTGGTCGTCACCAGCCAGCGCGCGCCATCGCGCCGCAGCTCGCGTACCGGCGAATGCTCGAACAGTTCGCAACCCTCGCGCGCGACCAGCGCGTCGGCGAGGCTGCGAACATATAGCGCAGGTTGAATCAGCGCGGTTCCCGGGGTGCGCAGCCCGCCGACGTAGTAGTCGCTGCCGCACAGTTCGCGCATCGCCGCCGCGTCGAGCATTTCGTAGGGCTCGCCGAGGGCGTCGAGATGACCTGCATAATCGCGGTTCTGGCGCTCGCCGACGGGCCCGGCGGCGGCATTGACCTTGCCGCAGGGATCGAAGCTGCCGGGCGCGAACCCGTAACGCGAGGCGCAATCCGCGGCAAACGCGATCGCGGCGCGATTCATGCGGATATGGCGCAGGTTGTAGCCGTGCTCGCCGCCGCTGCCGTAGGCGCCGCGGCTCAACGCGTGCGGCAGATCGATCATGAAGCCCGAGTTGCGCCCGGCCGGGCCGCTCGCGACCGCGTGCGCTTCCAGGAGGATGATTTTCGCCGCCGGCTCGAGCTGACGCAGCCGCCGCGCGGCCGCCAGGCCGGCGAATCCGGCGCCGACGACGACAAAGTCGCATTCGGTTTCCCACGCCAACGCCCGCCCGCGTTCGCGTTCCGGCAGGATCGCGTCCCAGCCGCTCTCGCCGAGGTCGGCCGGTTTCAGCGCTACCCGCGTCACCGCCGTCAGTCGACGAGATCGCCGGCGCGCGGATCGGCCAGGTCGATCCAGATCGTCTTGAGCTCGGTGTACTGGTCGTGCGCATGCAGCGAGTTGTCGCGCCCGCCGAATCCCGACTGCTTGTAACCGCCGAACGGCGTCGTGATGTCGCCTTCGCCGTAGCAGTTGATCGTTACCGTGCCGGCGCGAATCTCGCGCGCGGCGCGCAGCGCCTGGCGGCCGTTGGCGGAAAACACGCTCGCGGCGAGCCCGTATTCGGTATCGTTGGCGAGCGCAATCGCCTCGGCGGTCGAGCGCACCGTGATGACCGAGAGTACCGGGCCGAAGATTTCCTCGCGCGCGAGCGCATCACCCGGTTTGACGCCGTCGATGACGGTCGGATGGACATAGCGGCCGTCGACGATCTGGCCGCCGAGCGCGGGCTTCTTGCCCTTGAGATAGCCCGACACCTTTTTGAAATGTGCCTTGTCGACGAGCGCGCCGAGGTGATGTTTCGGGTCGAGCGGATCGCCGGTTTTCCAGTCGCGCAGGCGCGCGGCAATGCGCTTCATCAGCGCGTCCTTGACCGCCGCGTGCACGATCAGGCGCGAACTCGCCGAGCAGTTCTCACCCATGTTCCAGAATGCGCCGTTGACGACGTGCTCGGCGACGCGGTCGAGATCCTCGGCATCCTCGAGCACCACCGCGGGATTCTTGCCGCCGCACTCGAGCACGATTTTCTTCAGGTTCGATTCGGCCGCGTAGACGAGGAACCGGCGCCCGGTATCGGTCGAGCCGGTAAACGAGATCATGTCGATGCCCGGGTGGCGGCCCATCGGCTCGCCGACGTCGGGACCGAGCCCCGGTAATACGTTCAATACGCCGCGCGGCAGGCCGGCCTCGAACGCAAGTTCGGCGAGGCGCAGCGCGGTCAGGCTGGTCTGTTCGGCCGGTTTCAGGAGCACCGAGTTGCCGGCGGCCAGCGCCGGACCGAGTTTCCACGCCGCCATCAGCAGCGGGAAGTTCCACGGCAGCACGCAGCCGACCACGCCGATCGGTTCGCGCACGACCAGCGCCATCGCGTCGTCGCCGACCGGCGCACTCTGGTCGTAAATCTTGTCGACCGCCTCGGCGTGCCAGATCAGGCAATCGATCGCTTCGGGCAGGTCGACCAGCGCGCAGTCGCGCACCGGCTTGCCCGAGTCGAGCGACTCCATCACCGCGAGCTCGTGGCGATTACGCCGCATCAGCTTGGCGAGGCGAATCAGGATCGTCTTGCGTTCGCCCGGATGCATCCGGCTCCAGCGACCGTCGTCGAACGCCTCGCGCGCCTTTTTCACCGCGAAATCGACGTCTTTGGCACCGCAGGCGGCGATCTTCGCGAGCGTCTTGCCGGTCGCCGGGTTGATCGAGTCGAAGGTCTTTTTCGAGCGCGCCGCCTGGTATTTGCCGTCGATGAACGGGTTGCGCGGCAGCACGAGATCGTCGGCGAGTGCGCGGTATTCGGCACGGGTGAGTAATTCGCTCATGGGTTCTTACCTGCCTGGATGTCTGCAAAAGTCGCGTTCATGACGCGGATGACCTGTTCGAGCGCGCGCTCGTCGTCCTTGTTGAGCGGTCGCAGCGGCCGCCGCGGCGGGCCGGCCGGCAATCCGCGCAGGCTCATGGCGTGCTTGACGCACTGGACGAACTTGCCGCCCTGCTCGAGCACGCGCATCAGCGGCATCATCGCCGACATGATTGCGCGGCCACGGGTAAAGTCGCCGTCGAGCGCGCAGGCCGCGTACAGCGCGATGTGAATCTCGGGCGCGAAGTTCGAGCCCGCGCAAACCCACGAGCGCGCACCCCAGGCAAAGAACTCGAGCGCCTGGTCGTCCATGCCGCAGGATAGCTGGATGTGCGGGTAGTCGCGCGCCAGCAGGTGGATGCGGTTGACGTCGCCCGAGCTTTCCTTGATCGCGCAAAAATTCGGCGAACGGCCGACGCGATCGAGATATTCCTCGCCCATGTGCGCGCCGGTGCGGCCGGGATAGTTGTAGAGCAGGATCGGCAGGTTGGCGACGCGGTCAATGGCAAGCGCGTGCAGCGCGTTCTCGCGCTCGGTCGGCAGCGAATACGGCGGCGTCGCAACCAGCAGCGCGTCGGCGCCAGTCTCGACTGCGGCCTCTGCATAGGCGATCGATTCCTCGGTACGCAGCGCGCCGGTGCCGGCGATGAAGGCGACGCGCCCCCTGATTTGCTGCTTGAAGAACTTCATCAGCGCGAAGCGTTCGTCCATCGTTTGCGCGTAGTATTCGCCGGTGGTGCCAGCGGTGATCAGGCCGTGGACGCCCGCATCGATCAGGAAATCGATGATTTCGGCAAGCCGATCGTAGTCGATGCTGTGGTCGTCTCGATACGGCGTCACGACCGGCGTGTAGATTCCCTCGAATTGCATGGCGGTGCTTCCGGGTCAGGCGTTCGCCGCTTGCGCTTCGTCGACAAGCGGGTCGGGTTTGACGAAATAGTCGAGCAGGTCGCGCGACAATTCCCAGTGCTCGACGATCAGCGCGACCATGCGCTCGCTGTCGCCGGCCGCGAGCGCCGCGATCATATCGTCGTGGTGCGCGAGCGCGGCGTGGTTGCGACGCTGCATTTCGGGATCGCGCGGCCGGTAGAAAGTCTGGCTGATGCGCGCATGGTCGATCAGCAGACGGTCGTAGCTCGGCCTCAGGTATGGATTGTCGGCCATCTCCCCCATCAGCGCGTGGAAGCGCTGATTGTGGTAAACCATCGCGGCGCTGTCACCGGCCTCGATCGCGGCGCGGAACTTCTCCTGGGTCGCGCGCAGCGCGTCGAGCTGCGCAGGCCTTGCGTTGCACGCCGCGAGGCGGCCGACCGCGGCATAGATCATCGGCGCGGTCTGGAAAAAATCGCGCAACACCCGATGACTCATCGACGACACCGACGCGCCGCGGTGGCTGACGATCTCGACGTAGCCCTCGCCGGCGAGCGCGCGCAGAATTTCGCGCAGCGGCGTGCGCGAAATGCGGTAATGCGCGCTCAGCGAAGCCTCGTCGAGGGCCGCGCCCGGTTCGAGCTCGAGCGTCAGAATTCGCCGCTTCAGGTCGTCGTGAATTTCCGGCTTGTCCATGCTTTCAATTGCATTTTAAATGTATACAAATTGTATACTTCAACGAAATAATGTCAATACTATGATGAGTCAGGCGTACCTGCACTGTGGAACGATCTCCGCCATCACCGTCATTGCGAGCGCCAGCGAAGCAATCTCCCCGGATTGGGCAAGTTCGGGAAGGTTGCTTCGTCGCGCGCGACCCTGGGAGGCGCACGCCTCGCAGCGACCTGCCAGCCAGGTTAGCTTGCGCATCCGGATGTCAGGAAATCAGTTTTACGAAAAAAGTGACTAGCGGCGCAGGATGGCGAGCCAGCGCCAGAAGTTCAGCAGCGAGGCGAGCGAAGCGGCGACGTAGGTCAGCGCGGCGGCGCGCAGAATCGAGCGTGCGGCCGGTTTCTGGCGATCGTCGAGATAGCCGGATTCGAGCAGCGGCAACGCCTTGCGAAAGCTCGCGTCGATTTCGACCGGCAGCGTCACGAGGTGCACGACGATCGCGAATCCCATGATCAGGAACGCGCCGGCGATATTGAGCAGCGCCGCCGCCGGCGCCTTGGTAATCAGCACCGACAGCGGCGCGGCGAACAGCAGGAACGAACCGATCAATTGGGCCACGCCCGAAAACCGGGCGAGACGCGTGCGCCAGACGAACAGCGGTTCGCCGGCGGCATGCTGGAGCGCGTGGCCGCATTCGTGCGCGGCAACCGTGATCGCGGTCAGCGTCTTGCCGTCGTGCTTGTCGCGGGTCAGGCGCACGGCACGCGCCATCGGATCGTAATGATCACCGCCGTCGGTCACCTCGACGCTGATTTCGCCGAGGTCGTAGCGGTCGAGCAGATGGCGGGCGAGTTCGCCGCCGGTGCCGGGGAAATTGGTTTCGGGTTTTCGATTGTGGCGATTCAGGACCCACTGCACCCAGAATTGCGGGGCGTAGACGAGGACCAGTACCAGAACGATCGCGGCAACGTAAATCATTGCCCTTAATCTAAGGGCGCGCGGCGCGCAAATCCAGTCGGGATCTCAGTCGAACTCGAGTCGTTCGAGGCTCGCGTTCACGCGCAGGTATTCCTGCTGCATACTCGCCAGCTGCGCGGCCAGGTCGATGCGGACCCGGTCGCGATAGGAATTTTCCATCTGCGCGGCCAGGTGCGCGAGACGCATCGCGCCGATGCTCGCCGCCGACGACTTGATCGTATGCGCCCAGCGGTGCAGGTCGTCGCTCGGCGTCCTCACGGTGCGGTTCTGGATGTCGGTCAGGAACTCGTCGATGGATTCGACATAGGACTCGATGACCATACCCGCGTCTTCACCCAGGTCTTGTTTGAGGCGCTCGATTACACTATCGTCGAGCGTCAGCTGATTGTCGGGATCGGGTTCGATTCTCGGCATGACGCCAATCCAGTCAACGGTGTTGCGGGAGTATAGTAAAATTGCCCGATTTCGCCCGCCGCCGACTCCGGGGAGCTTCGACCGATGAACGCGATGCGTGAACAGTTTTGCATTATCGGCCACCGCGGCGCCGCCGGTGAACGCTTCGAGAACAGTCTCGACGGTTTTCACCACGCGCTCGGTCTCGAAATTGACGGCATCGAGCTCGACATACGCGATCACTCCGGCGAAATCTGGGTGATCCACGACGACGATCTCGGCCGCCTGACCGGTACCAGCGGTCGCTTTATCGAGCATCCCGACGTCGCGCAACTGACGCTGCGCAACGGCGAGCCGGTCCCGCGCCTGCGCCAGGTGCTCGATCTCTACTGGGGCAGGATGCCGGTCAATATCGAAATCAAGGCGGTCACTGACCTCGAAGCGCTGCTCGCGCTGCTCGCCGCCTACCCGGCCCTGCCGCCCGCCGCGGGGCTGCCGTGGATCCTGATTTCATCGTTCAACCACCGCGTACTCGCGCGCCTGCGCGCGTTGGGCTGCAGCTGGCCGCTGGCGCCGATTACGCTCGGTGTGCCACTCGGCATCGACGCGACTCTCGCCGAACTCAAGCCCTACTCCTGGCACTTCGACAACGAGTATCTCGATTTCGGACTGGTCGACTACCTGCGCGAACGCGGCGTGCCGAGTTTCGTTTTTACCGTCAACGACGCGGCGCGCGCGCAGGCGCTCGCGGCCGGCGGCGTGGCCGGAATTTTTACCGACCAGCCCACCCAAATGCTCGCGATCGACTAGACTCAGGGGCATCGAATCACGATCCGGTACCCATCATGGAACCAGCCAGGGACAGAAATCGGCATCCCGACATCGAAAGCCTGCGCCGCATCCGTAATCTGAGCCAGTTCAGCGACGACCAGCTCGGCGATCTCGCGACCCGACTCGAAGTCTGCACCGCGACGCCGCGCGAGTGCCTGATCGAGCGAGGCTGCACCGAGGCATTCAGCCTGTATCTGCTCGACGGCGCGCTCAACGCCGTTTCGCAGGACGATCAGGTCACCCGCTTCGAAAGCAGCGCCGACGGCGAACTGCTGCCGATCGCGCAAATCCGCCCGAGCATGTACCAGGTCATCGCCGACGGCCCGGCGCGGTATATTACGATCGACGGCGCGTTGTTGACCGATTTTGCCCAGCAGCTCGACGACCAGGCGTCGACTTACAACATGGAAGTGGTCGAGCTCGAAGAGACCGAGGAAGTCAACGCGCTGACGGTGCAGCTGTTCCAGGACCTGTTGTCCGGCAACCTCAAGCTACCCAGCCTGCCCAACGTCGCACACCGGATCCAGCAGGCCTTCGCCGACGACGCGGTCAACGCCGAGAAGATCGGCACGCTGATCCAGGCCGACCCGGCAATTACCGCCAAGCTGATCATGATCGCGAACAGCGCGCTCTACCGCGGCCAGGCGCCGATCGAATCGCTGCAGCAGGCGGTCGTGCGGCTCGGTCTCGAAACCACGCGCAAACAGGTCATGACCTACGCGGTCAAGGAACTGTTCCAGAGCGACAACGCGACGATGAAGCAGCTGATGCAAAAATTCTGGAAACACAGCCAGCATGTCGCCTGCCTGAGCCGGCTGCTGGCCAATCACCTGCCCGGTTTCGACGTCGAACAGGCCCAGCTCGCCGGCCTGATCCACGATCTCGGCAGCGTTGCGATTCTTCAGTATGCGCAGCGCGACGAGCAGCTGTGCGCCGACCCGAAACTGCTGCTCGAAGCGGTCGAGCGCCTGCGCCCGCAGATTACCGGCATGCTTTTGAACCAGTGGAATTTCGGCCCCGAGTTCGTCACCGTCGGCGAGGAATGCGAGGACTGGTTCCGCAACCCGGCCGACGCGCCCGATTTGTGCGACCTCGTGCTGATTGCGCAGTACCACGCGTTCATCGGCACCCCGGAACAGGCGAAACTGCCGCCGATCTCGACGCTGCCGGCTTTCGCCAAGCTCGGCATGGGCGATTTCGACGTCAAGCAGATCGTCGAATTTCTGAAGCGCTCGCGCAACGAAATCGACGCCATCGCAACCCACCTGTCCGCGATCTGACCATTCCCGGGAGACTGCTTCGCTGCCGCATGCAGTGACGCGGTAGCCGAAGAGATCTCTCGCTGCGCTCGCGACACCGGCGGCGAATTGCTGCGCTGACGCTCTCATTGACGCCGGTAGCGCAGCTCGGCGATTGTCGGCATGAGCATATCATTGCGAGGAGCGCGCGGCCTTTGGCCGTGCGCGACGAAGCAACCTTATCGATCTCGCCCGATCCCGGTTGGCATCATCGCTGCAGTCGGCACAACCGAGTACAATGCGCGCATGCCAGACCTTGGTAAATTCAACGATTTGCGCGTAACGCGGCGCGCTCGCATCGGCGTTTTCGTCGACGCCGGCGATCTCGGCGAAGTCCTGTTGCCGAAACGCTTTGCCGCCGGTCTCGACCCGGGAGACCCGGTGCGCGTGTTTCTTTACAACGATTCCGAGGACCGCATCGTCGCAACTACCGCAACGCCCAGGGTCCAGGTCGGCGAGTGCGCCTACCTCAAGGTGGTCAGCCGCAATCGCGTCGGCGCGTTCCTCGACTGGGGCCTGCCCAAGGATTTGCTGGTGCCGTTCGCCGAACAGCAGAAACCAATGCGCGAAGGCTATTCCTACGCGGTTTGCGT
>JBPEYE010000073.1:0-1803 GCA_052030825.1 Gammaproteobacteria bacterium
GCCGATTACGGGACGGTATGCAAGCAATCTTACGCAACACGCTGACGAAGATCCTGAAGGCGCTCGTGCGAACCCTGTTACGCAATGGCATGTCTTACGGCGAGTTCGACCAGATCGCGCGCAAGTGCTTCGTCGACGTCGCGTTCCGCGACTTTAAACCGGCGCGCAAGAAGCAGACCATTTCCAACGTCGCGATCCTGACCGGGCTCAACCGCAAGGAAGTCAAAAAATTGCACGAGATTGATGCCGGTCACGACGACGGTAGGAGCCAGCAGTATAATCGGGCAGTGCGGGTCATCGGCGGCTGGATCAACGATCCGCGGTTTTTGCGCCGCGACGGCAATCCGCGCGACCTCGATTACGACGGCGAAAATTCGTTCAGCGAACTGGTTCGCCAGTACAGCGGCGACATGCCGGTCGCGGCGATGCAAAAAGTGCTGACCAGTTCGGGCAATATTCGATTCACCGACGGCAACAAGCTGCGCCTGTTGAGCCATGCCTACCTGCCGGGCGACGATCCCGAGGAAAAGATTGCGATCCTCGGTACCGACACCAGCCAGCTGATCGAAACGATCGAGTATAACCTGACCGCGGCCGAGCAAGATCTGCGTTTTCAGCGCAAGGCGTCGAATCCGCAGATCGATCCGGACGCGGTCCCCGAAATCAAGCGCTTTTTGCGGCGCAAGGGGCAGGCCTTTCTCGAGGAAATCGACCTGTACCTGAGCCAGCACGAGACGCGCGACGACTCGGGCGTCGACGTCAGCGTCAGCGTCTTTTATCACGAGTCGGACGACACAGACCAGGAAGCACCGGAATGAAACACCAAACAAGGAATCCCATCAGGATATCGACCACGCTGGCCGCGATGCTGCTTGCGAGCGCGCTGCTCGGTGCCTGCAGCAACGGCGGCGGCTCGGGCGGCTCGGACACCACGGCCGGCATCGGCGGCACCGGCATAGTGCTCGGACGGGCCACGGCCTTTGGCAGCGTTTTCGTCAATGGCAATCGCTACGATATCGACGCCAGCGAATTCATCGTGGACGATGAATCCGGCGCAGGTATTGGCGAGGACGATCTGAAGCTCGGCATGATCCTCAGGCTCCAGGCCAGAACTCGAAATGGGGAATTTACCGGCACCGCGACCCGGGTCGTATACGACGACGAAGTCGAAGGTCCGTTTGCGGGCGTGCCGACCCTCGATCCGATGGATCCTGCCGTGAAGATCGGCAATATCTTCGGCCAGACGATAGCGTTTAGCGATACGACGACGGTCTACGAAAATACCAGTTTCGAAAACCTTGGAAATCAAGGCAACCCCGCCGCCGACGTCGTCGAAATCAGCGGATACAGAATTTCGGATACCGAGATCAAGGCCACCTATGTGCGCTACGAGAGCGACCTGGTGCTCGACAGCACCAAGGTCGAGCTGCGCGGCATCATCTCCGGCTACACGGGAGGCACGACTTTCGTCGTCGACGGCACGACGATAAACCTCGTTGGACCGACGTTGCTGGTTCCGCCCGGATTGGTAATCGACAATGGTGTATATGTCGAGGTGAAAGGCACGATCAAATCCGATTTTTCGGTAGACGCGGATCGAGTCGAAGCCGAGGATGTCGATTTTGGCAACGATGTCGACGACATCAGTTTGCAGGGCGTTATCGCCGGTTTCACCGATATTAACGCCGATTTTTTCATCGACGGTCAGCGCGTAAACGCGGCTGGCGCACAGCTCTCGCCGGCGGGTCTGAATTTGATGAATGGAATGGTTGTCGAAGTTGAGGGCGAAATCAGCGGCGGTAC
>JBPEYE010000074.1:0-3076 GCA_052030825.1 Gammaproteobacteria bacterium
GGCGGCCGCCGCGTGACGCGCTTCGCGGGCGACGACGCCGGCCGCCTGTGGGTTTATGGCCGCGGCGGCAAGCCGTGCCTGCGCTGCGACACGCCGATCGAGAGCCGCCGCCTGGGCCGCCATCACCGCGGTACTTACTGGTGCCCGGCCTGCCAGAACTGACGGGGTCGGCGGCCAACGACACGCATTCGCATTGCCGGGATCGGCGATATCGGGACCAGATCTCGATATTCGCAGCGCGCGGCGAAACTCGGGGGCCGACGCGACTTTCGATTTCGGCGAACCTCGCCGGCCATTGCCCCGGCCTCAGCGTTCCGCGCCGAGCGCCGCGCGCGTTTCGTCGACCAGCAGCGCGACCAGCTCGGCGGCCGGCAACTTGCGATTCATGGCCGCGGCCTGGCCGTAGAGCCAGAATTCGAAGCCGCTCGCGCGGCCCGCATCGCAGGCGAGTAGCAGCGGCTCGCTGAAACCGTACATTGCCGGGTAGTCGGGGAACGGTTCGCGCGCCTGCGCCATCGTCTCGATGTAGCGATTGTTGCGCGCCCGCGCCGGGCGGCCGGAGAACGCCCGCGTCAGGCGGGTGTCGTCGTCGCGCGCCGAATCGAGCGCGGCGCGATAGGCGTCGTCGACGTTCGCTTCCGGGCAGGCGAGAAACGCCGTGCCCATTTGCACGCCCTGCGCGCCGAGGATCAGCGACGCCGCGATACCGCGCCCGTCGGCGATACCGCCGGCCGCAATCACGGGGCGCTTCACCGCGTCGGCGACCTGCGGCAGCAGCGCCAGCAGGCCGACGCCGAAATCCTCGTAGCTGATCTCGAAGGTACCGTGATGTCCGCCGGCTTCCCAGCCCTGGGCGATGATCGCGTCGACGCCCGCCGCGTCGAGCCGGCGGGCCTCGTCGACCGTGGTGGCGCTGCACAGGATGACGATGCCGGCGTCCTGCAGCGCGCGCACCATCTCGCGCGGCGGCAGGCCGAAATGGAAGCTGACGACCTTCGGCCGCAGCGCGGTCAGCACGTCCACCTGATCGGCGCCGAAGGTGCCGCACGGCGGCTCGCCGGTCGCCGGAACCTCGTCGATGCCGAGCTCGGCGTAAAACGGCGCCAGCCGCTCGCGCGTGCGCGCGTCGACCGCCGCGTCGCGGCGCGGTTCCGGATGGGCGAAGAAATTGAGGTTGAAGGCGCCGTCGGTGCCGGCGCGAAGCTCGGCGACGCAAGCTTCGATTTCGTCCGCGCTCATATAGCTGCAGCCGACACCGCCGAGTCCGCCGGCATTGGTCACCGCGATCGCCAGCGGCGGCGTCGCCTGGCCCGCCATCGGTGCCTGCACGATCGGGTGCTCGATTTCGAGTATTTCGGTCAGTTCGTTGCTCAGCTTCATAGGCGCTCCTATGCGCGCGGTCGATCCGCGACTCTTGTCGAGACGCCCGCAGCGCGCCGCAACCGCGGGGTCGGCAAAACAGGCGGCGGGTTCGCAAATTGCGAGCGATGATCAATCCTCACCGGCCCCTCCGATTCGCTGGCCGCTGGTTTTGTCGAACAGGTGGATGTTTTCGGTAGCGACCGCGAGTCGCATCGGTTGCGCCGAACCCGACAGTCGATGGACGCCGGCCAGGCTCGCGGTCAGCGCCTGGCCGCTGCCGGCGAGGCTGCCATGCAATAACGTGTTGGCGCCGAGCGGCTCGGCCAGCGCGGCGAGCATGTTGAGCGGGCCGGCGTCGTCCGGATGCAGGTGCTCCGGCCGAATCCCGACGGACACCTCGCCTTCGAGGCCGCCGTCGAACGGAATCGCCGCCTGGTCCTGCAGGTGCAGCATGCCGTCCTCGAGGCGACCGTCGATCACGTTCATCGCCGGGCTGCCGATGAACTGCGCGGCGAACAAAGTTTGCGGGGTGCGATAAACGTCGAGCGGGCTGCCGATCTGCTCGGCGTAGCCGTCGTTCATGACGATCATGCGATCCGCCATCGTCATCGCCTCGACCTGGTCGTGGGTGACGTAAAGCGCGGTGACGCCGAGTTCCGACTGCAGCTCCTTGATCTCGAGGCGCATCTGCACGCGCAGCTTGGCATCGAGGTTCGACAGCGGCTCGTCGAACAGGAATACCGCCGGTTCGCGCACGATTGCGCGCCCCATCGCGACCCGCTGGCGCTGGCCGCCCGAGAGTTGCCGCGGTTTGCGATCGAGATATTGCTCGAGCTGCAGCAGTTTCGCCGCCTCGGCCACCTTGCGCTCGATTTCGTCCTTTGGCACTTTGGCGATCTTGAGCCCGTAAGCCATGTTCTGCCGCACCGACATGTGCGGGTAGAGCGCGTAATTCTGGAACACCATCGCGATATTGCGCTCCATCGGCTCCATTTCGTTGACGCGCTGGCCGCCGATCCGGACTTCGCCTTCGCTGACCGATTCGAGCCCCGCGACCATGCGCAGCAGCGTCGACTTGCCGCAGCCGCTCGGGCCGACGATGACGATGAATTCGCCGTCGGCGATATCGATGCTGACGCCGTGAATGACCTCGCTCTTGCCGAAGCGTTTCTTGACGTTTTCGAGTTCGACCGTTGCCATGTTATTTATCGCTCTCCATCAGCCCGCGAATGAACAGTTTCTGCATCGAGATCACGACGATCACCGGCGGGATCATCGCCAGAATCGAGGTCGCCATGATGACCGGCCAGTCGGCGGTATCGTCGCCCGACGGAAACATCTGCTTGATCCCCATGACGATCGTGTTCATTTCGACCTCGGTGGTGATCAGCAGCGGCCACAGGTACTGGTTCCAGCCATAGATGAACAGGATCACGAACAGCGCGGCAATATTGGTGCGGCTCATTGGCACGACGATGTCGACGAAGAACCGCATCGGGCCGGCGCCGTCGACGCGCGCGGCCTCGGCGAGCTCGTCGGGGATCGTCATGAAAAACTGGCGGAACAAAAAGGTCGCGGTCGCCGACGCGATCAGCGGGAAGATCAGGCCGGAATAGGAGTTCAGCATGCCGAAACCCGCGATGACTTCGTAGGTCGGCACGATGCGCACCTCGACCGGCAGCATCAGCGTGATGAAGATCATCCAGAAAAACGT
>JBPEYE010000075.1:0-4548 GCA_052030825.1 Gammaproteobacteria bacterium
TCGAACTGGCCGAGCGCGATCTTGACCAGGTCGATCGACAGAAAAGTCGTCGTGTTGCCCGGGCCGCCGCCGGTCAGCACGAAGGGTTCGGTGTAGATCATGAAGCTGTCCATGAAGCGCAGCAGAATCGCGATCGTCAGCACGCGCTTCATCTTCGGCAGCTGGATGTAGCGGAATACCGCCCAGCGGCTCGCGCCGTCGATGTGCGCGGCCTGGTAATAGGCGTCCGGGATCGAACTCAGGCCCGCGTAGCACAGCAGCACGATCAGCGAAGTCCAGTGCCAGACGTCCATGACCACGGTCGTCATCCACGCCGATACCGGCTGGCGGGTGAAGTTGTAATCGAAGCCCATCGAGTTCAGCGTGTAGCCGAGCAGGCCGATGTCGGGCAGCGCGAAGATGTTCCACATCGCGCCGACGACGTTCCACGGAATCAGCAGCGGCAGCGCCATCAGCACCAGGCAGACCGACACCCACGGCCCCTTGCGCGGCATCGCCAGCGCGACCGCGATGCCGAGCGGCACCTCGATCGCGAGGATCATGCCGGTAAACAGCAGCTGTCGCCCGAGCGACGCGTGGAAGCGATCGGAACGCAGCACCTGCTCGAACCAGGTCGTGCCTTCCCAGAAAAACACGTTGTCGCCAAAGGTTTCCTGGAACGCGTAGTTGACCACCGTCATCAGCGGGATGAACGCGTTGAACGCGACCAGCACCAGGACCGGAACGACGAACCACCAGGCTTTCGGGTTGACGGTCTTGTTCATGACGCCGGCCCTCCGACGACCCAGTCGTTGTGGTAGATGCGGGTGAAGTCGGGATCGAAACTGATCTTCGGACTCTCGGACGGGATGCGCTCGTCCTCGCCGACGACCATCTTGATGACCTCGCCCGCGTGCAGCGCGGTGACGACCTGGTAGCGGCCGAGATCCTCGACCTTGTCGATTTCGACCGGGATGCCTTCGTCGCTGAAGCGAACAAACTCCGGCCGCACGCCGACCTCGATTTTACCGTCGAGATCGGCGCTGGCCGGATAAGTGGTGCCGAGGAGGTGATCGTGAAACACCGGCCGGCCGCCGTCGAGCGTGCACGGCAGCACGTTCATGCCGGGCGAGCCGATGAAGTAGCCGACGAAGGTATGGTTCGGCAGGTTGAACAGTTCGACCGGCGTGCCGACCTGGACGATTGCGCCGTCGAACATGACGACGACCTTGTCGGCGAAGGTCAGCGCTTCGACCTGGTCGTGGGTCACGTAAATCATCGTCACGCCGATCTGCTGGTGCAGTTCCTTGAGCTTCGAACGCAACTGCCACTTCAGGTGCGGATCGATGACGGTCAGCGGTTCGTCGAACAGGATCGCGTTGACGTCCTCGCGCACCAGTCCGCGGCCGAGCGAAATTTTTTGCTTGCCGTCGGCGGTCAGCCCGGCGGCGCGCTTGTGCAGCCGGTCGGTCAGGTCGAGCATCGCGGCGATATCCTCGACCCGCGGCTTGACCACGTCTTCACGCGCACCGCGGTTGCGCAGCGGGAACGCGAGGTTGTCGTAGACCGTCATCGTGTCGTAGACCACCGGGAACTGGAATACCTGGGCGATGTGACGCTGCGAGGTCGGCAACTGGGTAATGTCCTCGCCGTCGAACAGGATGCGCCCCTCGGACGGCGTCAGCAGGCCGGAGATCGTATTCAGCAGAGTCGTCTTGCCGCAGCCCGATGGCCCGAGCAGCGCGTAGGCGCCGCCGTCTTCCCAGACCTGGTTGACTTCCTTCAGGGCATAGACCGGTGGCTGCCCGGGGGGCGGCGGGTAGGCGTGGCGGACATTGTCGAATTCGATTCTGGCCATGTGCTGGTTCCCCGTTACGACGCGATCCGGTTTTCGTCGGCGTCGAAGTAGAAACAGCGCGACGGGTCGAAGAAAAAGCGCGCCTTCGCACCGTATTCGTAACTGTGGATGCCGTGGGCCTCGCTGACCCAGTTGTTGCCGGCGACATTGACGCGGACGATGCTCTCGGAGCCCGAGATTTCGGCGATCTGCACTTCGCCGTCGACGCCGACGCCGTCGCCCTCGGGCAGCAGGTGGTGCGGACGCAGCGCGATCTTGTAGGCACCGTCGGGCAGTCCGCGGACCGCGGCGGGCAATTCCCAGCTGACCGTGTCGGTGAGGTAAGCCTTGTCGCCGCGCTTTTCGATCGCCGCGGTATTGACCGGCGGATCGGAAAATACCTCGGCGCTTTCGAGCGTTTCGGGCTGGCGGTATATTTCCGAGGTCTTGCCGAACTGCACGACGCGGCCCTCCTTGAGCGTCGCGGTATAGCCGCCGAGCATCAGCGCCTCGAGCGGCTCGCTGGTCGCGTAAACCACGGTCGCGCCGGTGTCCTCGAACAGTCGCGGCAACTCGTCGCGTAACTCCTCGCGCAGCTTGTAGTCGAGGTTGGCCAGCGGTTCGTCGAGCAGTACCAGGTCGGCACCCTTGACCAGCGCGCGGGCGAGGGCGGTGCGCTGCTGCTGGCCGCCCGACAGTTCGCTCGGCAGCCGGTCGAGCATCGGCGTGAGTTTCAGCAGGTCGGCGAAACGGCGCACCTGCCGGTCGATCTCGTCTTTCGGCAGGCCGGCGACCTTGAGTGGTGAGGCGATGTTGTCGTAAACCGAAAAGCTCGGATAGTTGATGAACGCCTGGTAGACCATCGCGACGCTGCGTTTTTGCACCGCCACGCCGGTGACGTTCTCGCCGCCGGTCCAGACCTCGCCGGTGGTCGGCCGTTCGAGGCCCGCCATCAGCCGCATCAGCGTGGTCTTGCCCGACAAAGTCGTGCCGAGCAGGATGTTGAACTGGCCCGGCTCGAGCGACAGCTGGGTCTCGTAGATGTGGGTCTCGGCACCGACGCGAAACGTCACGTTGCGCAGTTCAATCGCCATCATCGACCTCCGCATCGTCAGCGGACGGTTCGTCGCCTGCGATTTCGAGGCGGACGCTCTTGTTGGCGCAAAGCTGGCGCGCCTTCGGGCTAATGCCCGCGTCGGTCACGAGCGTGTCGATGTCGGTGAGGTCGGCGATCCGCACCGGTGCGTGGCGCTCGAACTTCATCGAGTCGGTGACGACGATGACCGCGCGCGAGCGGCGGATGATCGCCTGGGTCACGCGCACTTCGCGCAAATCGTAGTCGAACAGTTCGCCGTCGGGATCGATCGCCGAGCAGCCGATGATCGCGTAGTCGGCCTTGAAGCGATTGACGAATTCCTCGGGACTCGAGCCGACGATGCCGCCGTCGGTATGGCGGATGCTGCCGCCGGCGATCATGACCTCGAGGCCGCTCGACGGCCACAAGGTGTTGGCGACGTTGATGTTGTTGGTGATCACCAGCATGCCCTTGCGATCGACGAGATGTTCGGCGACGCGCTCGGTGGTCGTGCCGATATTGATGAACAGCGACGAGTGATCGGGGATCAGTTGCGCCGCGCGTTGCGCGATCTCGTCCTTTTCACGCGCCATCAGCATCTTGCGCGCGCCATGACCGAGATTTTCGACGGCGTCGTTGATCACCGCGCCGCCATGCACCCGCTGCAACAGCTTCATGTCGTAGAGCTGGTTCAGGTCGCGCCGGATCGTCTGCGGCGTCACGTTCAGGTAACTCGACAATTCGTCGACCTGTACCGAGCCGTGCTGGCGGATGAAATCCATGATCGAGTGCTGGCGCCTGCTGATTTCTGTGTTCATGTCATTTCGATCGACACAGGTGATTCAGGTTGCGGTCGCTACCCGGGCCCGCGGACCCGGGTAGCGCCATTGCGATCAACGCGAAGGCATCACTGCTGCCAGCGCTTGACCAGTTCGTCGTAGTTGACGGTTTCGCCTTTCGGCTTTTCGTTGACCTTGGCCTTCGGCGCGCCCGGCTGGCTCAGCCAGTATTGCGGGTCACGCTCCTCGTTGAGCCGCGGACCACAGCCGCCGTAGGTGCCGGCCTTCTCGTCGGCGGCCTGCATGCGCGCCATGACGTTGTCCATCTCGGAGGCCAGGCGGTCCATCGCTTCCTGCGGCGTGAACGCGCCGGAGTTGACGTCACCGATTTGCTGCCACCAGATCTGCGCCAGCTTCGGGTAGTCGGGCACGTTGATGCCGGTCGGTGACCACAGCACGCGGTCGGGCGAGCGGTAGAACTCGACCAGGCCGCCGAGATTCGGCGCGCGGTCGGTAAACGACTGGTGACGAATGGTGGAGTCGCGGATGAAGGTCAGGCCGACGTGGCTCTTCTTGGTGTCGACGGTCTTGGAGACGACGAACTGCGCGTACAGCCAGGCCGCCTTGCGCCGGTCGACCGGTGTCGACTTGAACAGCGTCCACGAACCGGCGTCCTGGTAGCCGAGCTTCTGGCCTTCCTCCCAGTACGGGCCATGCGGCGACGGCGCCATCCGCCACAGCGGCTTGCCGTTGTCGTCGACGGTGTTGTTGCCGGCCGATTTGGGCGCGACCATCGATGCGGTGAACGCGGTGTACCAGAAGATTTGCTGGGCGACGTTACCCTGCGACAGCGCCGGCAGCGACTGGTAGAAGTCGTA
>JBPEYE010000076.1:0-2050 GCA_052030825.1 Gammaproteobacteria bacterium
AAAACGATTCTCGTCGCCAACGATTCGCCGAATGAAACGTACGCCAGACACGCAAGCCCACGACCTCGAAATCGTGAATCGATTCGCGATCTCGTTGCTGCAACAAAACTCGCTCGACGACCTGCTCTGGAGCATGGCCGCCAATCTCGGCGACGTGCTCGGCTTCGAGGATTGCGTCATCTACCTCGTCGACGGCGACGTGCTGGTGCAAAAGGCGGCTTTCGGGGTCAAGAACCCGGCGTCGCGCGACATCAAGAACGAGATCACGATCCCGTTAGGCTACGGCATTGTCGGCGCGGTGGCGCAAAGCGGCAACACCGAATATGTCGCCGATCTCGCCGCCGATTCGCGCTACATCCAGGACGAGTTCTGCGGCCGCTCCGAACTGGCGGTGCCGTTGATTGCGGAGGGTCGCGTCATCGGCGTGCTCGATTCGGAATCGTCGCGCGTCGACGGCTTCGACCGGCACGACGTCGACCTGCTCGAATCGCTCGCCAACATCGCCGCGCCGCGGATCGCGTCGGCGCTGGCGCAGCGGGAAAAGGAACAAGCGGTGCAGGCGCTGCGCGAAGCCCGGCTCGAGGCGGAGCGGGCCAACCGCGCCAAGTCGGCGTTCCTGTCGCGCATGAGCCACGAACTCAAAACGCCGCTCAACGCGATCCTCGGTTTCGCCGACCTGCTCAAGCTCGAAGCCGGCCGGGACTACGACCCGAAGCTCGACAAGATCCTGTTCTCCGGCCGGCACCTGCTCGAGCTGATCAACGAATCGCTCGACGTCGTGCGGGTCGAGCAGAACGCGATCTCGCTCGAGATCCGGCCGGTCGACCTCGGCGCGGCGGTCAGCGAATGCGTCGCGATGCTGCAGCCGGAGGCGGAAAAGAACCAGGTCAGCCTGAAAACCGCCGCCGATCGCCTGATGCTCGACACCGACGACCAGCGCCTGCGGCAGGTTTTGCTCAACCTGGTTTCGAACGCGATCAAGTACAACCGCGAACCGGGCGAGGTCGTGATCTCGGCGCGCGAGACGGGCGCGGCGCAAGTCGAGATCGTCGTCGAAGATTCCGGCATCGGCATGTCCGCCGACGAGCTGGAAATGTTGTTTCGTCCTTTCACCCGCTTCGGCGAACGCCAGGCGAGCGTCGATGGCCACGGCATCGGCATGACGATCACGCGTCAGCTGGTCGAGGCGATGGGCGGTCGCATCGACGTCAGCAGCGAACCGGGCAACGGCACCCGCGTCGTCATCACGCTGCCGCGACGCCAGCGTCGCTCCGTCGCCTGAGCCAGGCCAGAACTCGCATCGATCTGACGGAACGCCCGGCCGGGACTGCGCGGCGTCGGCGCCGCCGGCTGGAATCCAATCCGCAAAAACAGTAGCATCCGGCTTCCCTCCTGCATTTCCCCGAGGCCTGACCGATGGAAACCCTGTCCAATATGAACCTGGATACGCTCGCGTGGATCGGCATCGCGTTTTGCCTGTCGCAATCGGCGATGTTTTCCGGTCTGAACCTCGCGTTTTTCTCGCTGAGCCGGCTGCAGCTCGAGGTCGAGACCAAGCAGGGCAACAAAAATGCCGCCAAGGTACTCGCGCGGCGCCAGGATTCGAATTTCCTGCTGACGACGATCCTGTGGGGCAACGTCGGTATCAACGTGCTGCTGACACTGCTGTCGGACTCGGTGATGGCGGGCGTCGCCGCGTTCGCGTTCTCGACCGTGTTCATCACGCTGTTCGGCGAGATCATGCCGCAGGCCTATTTCTCGCGCAACGCGCTGATCATGGCGTCGTTGCTGTCGCCGGTGCTGCGCTTCTACCAGTACCTGCTTTACCCGGTGGCGCGGCCCTGCGCGTGGGTGCTCGATCGCTGGCTCGGCAAGGAAGGCATCGACTACCTCGGCGAGCGCGATCTGGTGACGATGATCCGCGCGCACATGGACGCCGAGGAAGCGGAGCTCGATCACCTCGAGGGTCGCGGCGCGCTCAACTTTCTCGCGATCGACGACGTCAAGGTGACCGAGGAAGGCGAGCCGGTCGACGACAAGTCGATCATCC
>JBPEYE010000077.1:0-4932 GCA_052030825.1 Gammaproteobacteria bacterium
CCGATCTAGCCTTCGGAAGTCGCCCGGACACGGGCAAACACGGTTTCGAAACCGCGATCGGGGGCGCCCGGCACGAACTGCGACAGCAGCAGCGAGGTCAGCGCAATCGCGGCACCGAACAGGAATACCGCCGCCGGCGACGCCATCCAGACGACGCCCAGCAGTGCCGGCAGCACGACCGCGGCGATGTGACTGATCGTGAACGAGACCCCGGCGGTGGCCGCCATGTCGGCGGGATCGGCAATTTTCTTGAAGTAGCTCTTGAGCGCGATCGCCATCGCGAAAAAGACGTGATCGAGGATGTAGAGCAGCGACGCAAACCACGCGCTTTCGGCGAGCGCGTAGGCGGTGAAAATGCAAACCAGCCCGGCATATTCGAGCGTCAGGGTGCGTTTTTCACCCCAGTAGCTGACGAGGCGGCCGATGCGCGGCGCGAGGTAAATCGTCAACACGCCGTTGACCAGGAACAGCAGCGACATCTCGGCGACGCTGAAGCCGAACTTTTCGACCATCAGAAATCCGGCAAAGACGATGAAAATCTGCCGCCGGGCGCCGGACAGGAAGGTCAGCAGGTAATACAACCAGTAGCGGCGGCGCAAAATCATCGTCTTGTGCTGTTCGGCCTCGCCCTTGAAATGCGGGCAGCCGAGGCACATCAGCAGCGCGATCGCAACGGTCAGGCTGCCGAAGACGAGGTAGATCCAGACATAGTCGAGCACCAGCCATTCGACCAGCAGGTAGATGCCGGCGAACACCGCGAGCCCGGTGAACGACCCGACCGCGAGCTGGCGACCGAGGATCAGCGGCAGGCGCTCGCGGCTGATCAGTTGCAGCGAAAGCGACTGCACGATCGTCTCGGCGTAGTGAAAACCGGTCGACATCAGCACGGTGGTGAAATAAAGCCCAAGCACCGTCGGTAGCATGCCGGTGAGCGCGGTGCCGATGCCGAGCGCGAGCAAAGCGACAAAGGCGATGGTCTGCTCGCGCAGGATCAGCAACAGGAACACGACCGCGAAGGCGAGAAAACCGGGCACTTCGCGCAGGCTCTGCAGGATGCCGATCTCGACGCCGGTAAAATGCACCTGCTCGATGGCAAAATTATTGATCAACGCCTGCCAGCTCGCGAACGACAGCGGTACCGCGGCGGCGAACAGGTACAGATAAACTTCCGGTCGTTGCAGCTGCTGCTTCAGCATGGTCGCATTCTGAACCCGATGCCGGGCTTGATCAACGTGGTCGCAACCGTTCGGCGAGGCGCTCGGTCGGCACCCGCAACGGCTTGTCTTGCGCTCGCTGCCGGGCTACATTGCCGGCAAACAACCACCGGGGGACTGGCATGCGACTCGAAGACAAGGTAGCCGTCGTCACCGGCGCCGCCAACGGCATCGGCCTGGCCATTTGCGAACGCTATGTCGCCGAGGGCGCGCGCGTCGTGCTCGCCGACATCAACGACGACAAGGGACACGCGGAAGCCGAACGACTCGGCGGCGATGCGCTTTACGTGCACTGCGACGTCGGCGATCGTGCCAGCGTCGAACAACTCATCGAACGCACGGTCGAGGCCTACGGGCGAATCGACATTGCGGTGCCCAATGCCGGCATCCTGCGCACCGGCGATTTCCTCGAAATCAGCGACGATGACTTCGACGCGGTGCTGCGGGTCAACCTCCGCGGCGTATTCCTGACCGCGCAGGTCGCCGCGCGGCAAATGGCGGCGCAGGATCCACAGGGCGGCGTCATCATCAACATGTCGTCGACCAACCAGGTCCTCGCGATCCCGCAGATCACGCCCTACGTGGTCGCAAAGGGCGGTGTCGGTCAGCTCACCCGGGTGATGGCAATCAGCCTGGTCGACAAGCATATCCGCGTCAACGGCATCGGCCCGGGTTCGGTCGCGACCGAGATGTTCCTGCAGAACATCGCGAACAACGAGGCGGCAATGGCGGCAATCATGTCGCGCACACCGATGAAGCGGCCGGCCGAACCGGGCGAGATCGCCGCGGTCGCGGTGTTCCTCGCCAGTGAAGACGCCTCCTACATCACCGGGCAGACGATCTTCGTCGACGGCGGCCGCCTGCCGCTGGCCTACACCTGCTGAAGCGCGAGATAGAGGCCGAGCAGCAACAGGCCGCCGAAAAAGATTCTTCGAAACCGATCTTCGGGCAGGCGCCGTCCGAGCGCCCGGCCCGCGGCCAGGCCGACGAGCGCCGGCGCGAGGCCGAGCGCCGACAGTGCGCCGAGCTCGAAACTCAGCAGCCGGCTACCCTGTAGCGTGAAACCGAGCGCCAGCGTCGACAGCGTGAACAGCATTCCCATGGCCTGCAACAGCTGCGCGCGCTGCAGGCCGAGGGCCTGCAGGTAGATTACGCCGGGCACGACGAAGGATCCGGTCATGCCGGTCAGCACGCCATTGACGACGCCGGCGAGCGGGCCGACCCAGGTTTCGGCGGACGACCGCAACCGCGGCCGCCAGCCGCCGAGACCGACCGCGGCATAGCCCGCGAGCAGCGCACCGAGCAGCGCGGTCAAAAGTTCGAGGTCGACGCGCGTCAACGCGAGCCCGCCGATCGCGACCGTCAGGCAGGCCGGCAACAGGAACGGCCACAACCGGCGCAGCAACGATAGCGGATTGGCGCCGGCGTGCGCCTGCCACAGATTGGTGACCAGCGACGGTAGCAACAACAATGCCATCGCCGTCGGCAGGTCGAAGGCCAGCGTCAACAGCGCCAGGCTGATCGTCGGCAGGCCGAGACCGATGACACCCTTGACCGCGCCGGCAACCAGAAACACACCGCCGACGATCAGCAATCCGGTGCCATCGATAATCATTCGCCGGCTGCGGCCCGATCGAGCGCGTGTCGCGCAAAATCGATCTGCGCCCGGGTTGCCGCCGGCAGGTCGCGACAATCGGCGCCGAACTGCATCAGGAACTGCGCGTAGAGGCCGTGTTCGAACATTTGCCCGGCTTCGGCGATGCATGCCTCGCGCACCGCGAGGGCTTTGCTTACGAGGTCGTCGGCATCGCGCGGCGGCATTTCGGGCAAATGGGAGACGATCTCGATCGCGGTCAGGGTCTCGAGGATGATGCGCGCCTCGGCCCAGTTGACGGCAAAGTTATGGCGGTCGAAATGGCGCCGTTCGATTGCGCCGTCGGCGTAATGGATCTCGATGAACGGCTTGCGAAACAACGCCGCGCCGCTGCGCAATCGCAGGATCCGTTGCGACGGCGGCGGCCAGCGAACCAGCTCGTCGATGATCGGGTTGTCGGCGAACCGATCGAGCGCCAGGTTCATGGCGCCACGCCCGGCGCAGGCCGCAAACGCCTAGCCATCGCCGACGATTGTCGCCTGGTTGATCGCCAGCCACTCGCGCTGCTCCCGGGTCTCCGGCACCATGACCCCGCGCGCCTCGCCGACCTGCGCAAACGCGCCGGTGGCGTCGAGGCCCGCGTGCAGCAGCACGCCGGCGGCGAACAGTCCCGAGCGGCCGACGCCGGCGCGGCAGTGGACGACGATCCCGACTCCTTCGGCGATCTCGCGGTATACCCGGCGGGTGGCGCCGGCAAAACTGTCGACCGATAGCGGTACGCCCATGTCGTGGATCGGGTAGGACAAAAAAGACATGCCGTGTGCTCTGACCGCTTCGCGTTCGCCGTCGAGCCCGAGTGCGCGCTCCTCGCTGGGCTCGAGCAGCGATACGACCTGACCGACACCGTGCTCGAGGAGGTAGGCGCAGGCCGCATCGAGTCCGGCTTCGAGCTCGGGTCGCGCCATGATGGCGAGAAAACCGCGGCCCGGGATTTCAATCCTGAAGAGTTTCGCCTGCAAGACGTTTCTCCATGAAAACGCTGAGCGGGTCCGGCCGGTAGCTGCCGAATGGCCCGCGCTCGCGGTACCCCAGATTGCGGTACAAACCCAGGGCCGCCGGCTGGTGGACGCCGGTTTCGAGGCGCAACAGGCGGACCCCGTCGCGCTCGAGTTCCGCCTCGAGATGACGCATGATCGCGCGCGACAGCCCGCGGCCTCGAAACTTCGGCAAGACGAACACCCGCTTGATCTCGGCGTAACAACCGTCATCGTGCATGCGCCTGGCCGCGCCGCACGCGGCGAGCTCGCCGTCGACCCGGCAGCCGACGAAGAGAACGCCCGGCGCGGTCAGATCGTCGACGCTTTCGAGATGGTTGCTTTCGGGCGGGTAAAGCCCGGCATAGAACGCATCGGCGGCCGCAATCAGCGCATGCACGTCGGCCTGCGCCGGGTCCAGCCTTGCGACGACCGCTTCAGACATTGGGATTGTCGCCATTGACGAAGGAAAAGAGTTCGATCTCGGCGCGCCGATGAAAACCGCGCGCGCGCCAGAAATCGCGCGCGCCGAGATTATCGCCGATCACGTGCACGTGCGCCTTCTCGATGCCCTCGCCGGCGAGCGCCGCCAGGCCCAGTTCGACCAGCCGGCTGCCGATGCCGCGCCGGCGCTCGGCGTCGGCGACGGCCAGATGCAGAAGGTAACCGCGACGACCATCGTGGCCCGCCATCAGCGTGCCGACGATACGGCCGTCGCGCTCCGCGACGAAGCTGAGCCCGGGGTTGCGCGCGAGATACCGGGCGATGCCCTCGGGCGAATCGGAATCCCGCAGTCCGAGCCCGTCGCAATCCCGCCACAGCGCGGCCAGGCGGGTATAGTCGTCGGGATGCATGACGCGATATTGCATGGCAAGACCCATCATAATCGTTAATCGCGGCGCAGCAAGCGATCGAGTTGTTCCGCTTCCGGCATCTCGTCGAAATGCCTTCCGGCATCGGCGATTCGGTCCCAGCGCGCCTTCGAACCGACGAACAGATGCGCACCGAGTTCGAGTTCGCCGCTATCATCGAGCAGGCCGACCGGCACCCACCAGGCGCGATCGCCGCGCGTCGGATTCGGCAGCGGCGA
>JBPEYE010000078.1:0-3232 GCA_052030825.1 Gammaproteobacteria bacterium
ATTTGTGTCTACCGCTTAACATTCAGATCGATTATAAAGTCGCACCATCGGCGCCGGTGCGGATTACAACTCAATGGAAATCGACAAAGCCCTGATCCTGTGCGTGGATGACGAACCGGTCAACCTGACGATCATGGAGGAACTGTTGCAGGACAGCTACGCGCTGGCGACGGCCAAATCGGGCGAAGCGTGCCTGCAGCAGGTCGCGAGCCATGCGCCGGATCTCATTCTGCTCGACGTCAACATGCCGGACCTCGACGGGCTCGAGACCTGCCGACGGCTGAAGGCGGATCCCGCAACCGCCGATATCCCGATCGTCTTCGTCTCGGCGCTGGCCTCGCATGCCGAGCTGGTGGCCGGTTACGAGGCGGGTGGCGACGACTACGTGACCAAGCCCTTTTCCGAGGAGATTCTGGTCAAGAAAATCGACCTCGTGCTCGCCAGCCAGCGGCGCAAGCGGGAGCTCAAGCAGATTTCCGCCGACGCGGTGCAGGCGCTCGCGGATTCGCTGTCGGTCAATGAACAGCTTGCCGAGGTCGTCAACTTTCTGCATCAGAGCCGTGCCGCGAGCAGTACCGACGAACTGGTTCGCAGCGTGTTCGATTGTCTGCGCAAGATGGAACTCGACGGCAGCCTGCTGGTGGCGCGCGGTGACGACAACCGAATCTGGTTTAGCGACGACATCGATCGACCGATGGAACGTCAGATCCTCGAGAGCCTGCGCGGCCAGGACCGGGTCGTCAGCTTTGGCACCCGCCTCGCGTTCAATAACGACCACGCGACGCTGCTGGTTCGCAACCTGCCACGCGACGTCGAGGGCGTCGAGCGCGCGCGCGCCTTGCTCGCGATCCTCACCGAAAGCATGGAGTCGCGCATGCGCGAGATGATAACCGATTCGCGTCTCGACGAACGCCGCCAAATGCTGGCAAAAATGCTGCAGGCGACGCGCGAGGGCGTGGCCCGCATCGACGCGGAACACCAGGACCGCAAGGCCCGAACCCACGAAATACTGGCAACCCTCGGCGACGAGATCAAGCGGTCCCTGCTGGAGCTTAAATTACCGAAGGGCCGCCAGGCGGCGCTGCTCAAGATCATCGAAAACTCGCGCCGCCAGGCGGCGTCGGTTTACGAGAGCGGCATCGGCCTCGATGACGAGTTTCAATCGATCATCGACGAACTCGCGCGAGCGCTCGAAGAACCAGGGTAGGGAGGGGGACTGAGAGGGACGAAAACGGGGGCGTATCTATTTTTCGCCAACCACGAAAACGACAACGAAAAATAGATGCGCCCCCCTTTTCTTTTTTGCCGGTTGGCTGGGTTATAATGCCGCCTCTTTTGAACGCCGCGGCTGGCAATTGCCATGAAGGAAGCAGTCATCGTCTCGACGGCGCGAACGCCGATAGGCGTCGCGTTTCGCGGCAGCCTCAATAACATCAAGTCACCGACCCTGACCGCGCACGCGATTCGCCACGCCGTCGACCGGGCCGACGTTGCCGGTGAAGAAATCGACGACGTGATCATCGGCGCGGTGCTGACCGCGGGTACCGCCGGCATGAATATCGGTCGCCTGGCGGCGCTTGCCGCCGGCTTGCCGGTCAGCGTGCCCGGCCAGACCGTCGATCGCCAGTGCGCTTCGGGACTGATGGCGATTGCGATGGCGGCAAAGCAGATCATCGTCGACGGGATGCAGATCGTCGTTGCCGGTGGCCAGGATAATATCTCGGCGGTCCAAAATCGCTACTTTCCCTGGGTTGCCGAAGCCGTCGACGACCACGTCTTGCGCCATGCCCAGCACGCCTATATGCCGATGCTGCAAACCGCCGAGTTCGTCGCCGAGAAATATGCGATCGGCCGCGAAGCGCAGGATATTTACGCCTTGCAGTCGCAACAGCGCACCGCCGCCGGCCAGGAAGGCGGCGTTTTCGACGACGAAATCGTGCCGATTACCGCGACGCGCATGCTCAAGGACAAGGAGACCGAAGAGGTGAGTTACGTCGAGACCACGCTGGCGCGTGACGAGGGTAATCGACCGGCAACCACGCTCGACGCGCTCGCGGGTCTCAAGCCCGTCATCGAAGGCGGCACGATCACGGCCGGCAACGCAAGCCAGCTGTCGGACGGGGCGTCAGCCTGTGTCGTCATGGACGCCGCGGTCGCGGAGCGGCGGGGGCTCCAGCCACTCGGTTACTACCGCGGTCTGGCGGTCGCCGGCAACGCGCCCGAGGAGATGGGCATCGGGCCGATCTACGCGATTCCGAAACTGCTCGCGCAGCACGGCCTCGAAATCGACGATATCGACCTGTGGGAACTCAACGAGGCATTTGCGTGCCAGGTACTCTATTGCCGTGACCACCTCGGCATCGACAATTCACGCTTCAATGTCAACGGCGGCTCGATTTCGATCGGTCACCCGTACGGCATGACCGGCGCCCGGCTGACCGGGCACATTCTGCTCGAGGGGCGGCGCCGCGGTGCGCGTTACGTCGTCGTGTCGATGTGCGTCGGCGGCGGCATGGGCGCGGCCGGCCTGTTCGAGGTCGCACGGTGAACGCGCGCTGGTGGCTGGTTTACCAGGGCTTGCCGGCGGCGGTGGTGCTGTTGCCGTTCGTCTGGTACGCGGTCGCCGGCGACGATCGCGGGCTCAAGGGCGAATTCGGCGTCATCGAGAATCTGACCGTCGTGTTCCTGCTGATCGCGATCGGCTACTGCGTCGCGGCGTTGATGGCGGTCCGCGGCACCGGGCAGGGTAACGGCGTCAAGGGCTGGCTGCTGTTGCTGATCCTCGGGTCGGCCTATTTCGCGCTCGAGGAAATCTCCTACGGCCAGCATTTGATGGGCTGGACCGCGCCGGAAACCTGGGCCGAGATCAACGACCAGCAGGAAACCAACCTGCACAACGTGCACCCGGTGTTCGATCAGTTACCGCGGCTGCTGTTATCGCTGGGTATCCTGGTCGGCGGCGTGATCATGCCGCTGTATCGCCGCTTTCGCGAGATCGAGCTGACCATCGAGAATCGATTCTATTGGCAATGGCCGACGATCGACTGCCTGACGGCGGGCTTGCTGGTGACGCTGATTCGGCCCGTCTATGGCCCGCTCGATCTGGAATTCATCAACACCGGCGAGACCAAGGAAAACTTCATCGCGCTGTTCATACTGCTCTACTGTGTCTCGCTACGCACGCGCATCAAGCGCGAATTCGCAACCGCCACCGCCGTCCCGACGAATTAGG
>JBPEYE010000079.1:0-2355 GCA_052030825.1 Gammaproteobacteria bacterium
AAGATCCGGGCCCAGGGCCGCGGCGACAAGGTCGAAATCATCAAGTTTCGCCGCCGCAAGCATTCGCGGACCCAGGCCGGGCATCGCCAGAGCTACACCGAAATCGAAGTCACCGACATCAAGGCATAGGATCGAGCCATGGCACACAAGAAAGCAGCGGGCAGTACGCGCAACGGGCGCGATTCCGAATCCAAGCGTCTCGGCGTCAAGAAGTTCGGCGGCGAAGTGGTTGTGCCGGGCAACATCATCGTGCGCCAGCGCGGCAACAAGTTCCACGCCGGCGACAACGTCGGCTGTGGCCGCGACCACACGCTTTATGCCAAGGCCGAGGGTAAGGTCGAATTCAGGGTCAGGGGACGCCACAACCGGACATACGTCAGCGTTGTAAGCTGAAACCATCCCGAGATTGATAACTCGAGCCCCGCTTCCGCGGGGCTTTTTTTTCCGCCGGTGATATGATCCCGCGATGAAATTCGTCGACGAGGCAACGATATTCGTCAAGGCCGGTGATGGCGGTAACGGCATCGTCAGCTTTCGCCGCGAGAAGTTCATCCCGCGCGGCGGGCCGGACGGCGGTGACGGTGGCGATGGCGGTTCGGTTTTTGTCGTCGGCACGCCGAATCTGAACACGCTCGCCGACTTCCGCTACCAGCGGCGCTTCGTCGCCCGTCGCGGCGGCAATGGCGAGGGCGGTAACCGCACCGGCGCGAAGGGCGAAGACGTCGTCATCGAGGTGCCGCTCGGCACCCAGATCACGACCGCCGACGGCGGCGAACTCATCGCCGACATCGACCGGCCGGGGGAACGGATTCTGATCGCTCGCGGCGGCTTCCACGGCATCGGCAACGCGCGCTTCAAATCTTCGACCAACCGCACGCCGCGCGAGAGCACGCCGGGCTCGCCGGGCGAGCAGTTCGAGCTGCGCCTGGAGCTCAAGGTCATCGCCGACGTCGGCCTGCTCGGCATGCCCAACGCCGGCAAGTCGACGCTGGTCCGCAGCGTCTCGGCGGCACGACCGAAAGTCGCCGATTATCCGTTCACCACGCTGCACCCGAACCTCGGGGTCGTGCGCGTCGCAGCGCACCGTAGTTTCGTCGTCGCCGACATTCCCGGACTGATCGAGGGCGCCGCCGCAGGCGCCGGTCTCGGAATTCGTTTTCTCAGGCACCTGCAACGCACCCGCCTGTTGCTGCACCTCGTCGACGTGCTGCCGGGGGATGGCGTCGACGATCCGGTCGTGGCGGCGAAAAAAATATTGCGCGAGTTGCAAGCCTACGACGAATCGCTGTACCTTAAGCCGCGCTGGCTGGTGCTGAACAAGCTCGATCTCGTGCCTGACGCCGAGCGCAGCGCGCGGCGCGACGACATCGTCACGGCGCTCGGCTGGGACGGCCCGGTCTACGCGATCAGCGCGCTCGCCGGCGATGGCGTCGACGACTTGTGCAACGACATCATGGATTTTCTCGAACGCGATGAATCGATATAACAAGGTCGTCATCAAGATCGGATCGGCGCTGATCACTGCCGGCGGCAAGGGTCTCGATCACGCGATGATCGCCGCCTGGGCGGCGCAAATGGCGACGCTGCGTGCGCAGGGGGTCGACGTCGTGCTGGTGTCGTCGGGTTCGATCGCCGAGGGCATCTCGAGGCTCGGGCTCAAGCAGCGGCCAGGCAGCATTTCCGAGCTGCAGGCGACCGCCGCGGTCGGCCAGATGGGGCTGGTACAGGCTTACGAAGCGTGTTTCCAGGCGCACGGCATTCACAGCGCGCAAATCCTGCTGACCCACGCCGACCTTTCCAATCGGCAGCGTTACCTCAACGCGCGCACGACGCTGCGCACGCTGCTGAAGTTCGGCACCGTGCCGGTGGTCAACGAGAACGACAGCGTGTCCAACGAGGAAATTCGCTTCGGCGACAACGATACCCTCGGCGCGCTGGTCGCCAACCTGATCGAGGCCGACCTGCTGATCATTCTGACCGACCAGTCCGGGCTCTACGACGCCAACCCGACCGACCATCCGAACGCGAAGCTGATCGAGCGCGCCGACGCGCGCGATCCGCAGCTCGTCGAGTACGCCGGACCGAGCGCCGGTCACCTCGGCCGCGGCGGCATGCAGACCAAGATCGCGGCGGCGCAGCTCGCCGCGCGTTCCGGCACCCATACCGTCATTGCCTCGGGGCGCGAGCAAAACATCATCGTCCGCATCGTCGCCGGCGAGGCGCTCGGTACTTTCCTCGAAGCCAGCGAAGGACATCTCGCCGCGCGCAAGCAGTGGCTTGCCGGGCACATGCGCTGCAGCGGCGAACTCGAACTCGACGACGGCGCGGTCGACGTGCTGCTGAACCGAAACGCGA
>JBPEYE010000008.1:0-3889 GCA_052030825.1 Gammaproteobacteria bacterium
GAGAGTTCGATACCGCGGTCAGCGACGAGTGCGGGTATCGACTTGCGATCCACAGCGTCAACGAGCCCCAGCCGCAGCCGAGTTCGAGGATACGCATGCCGTCGCCGATGCCCGCGCGCTCGCAGGTCGCTTCGAGCGCCGCCGCTTCGGACTGCTCGAGCGTTTCGACGCCGCGCGGCCAGTAGCAGCAGCTGTATTTTCGATGTTCGCCCAGGACTTCGGCGAAGAATTCGGCGGGCACTTCGTAATGCTGCTCGTTGGCCTTTTCCGCCAGCGGCGCAATCGGGCTGGCATCCATCATCTCGACAAAGGCATCGGTGAGCAGCGCCGCGCCCGCGGCGTCGTCGCTATCGATTTCGTCGAGGCGCTGCTGCAGCAGCCGGCGGATCCCGGCGCGTACCACGCGGTCGGGCACGAGGCCCTGCTCGACCCACCCGAGTGCCCGGTTTTGCGCTGCGCTCATGTTCCGCTCCGCTTGTCAAATAACCACATAATGGATCCTCTGGTTGCTCCGCCGACCCCGACTTCGGTGCGCAAAACCTCGGCGCTTTATAATCGTCAGGACATTGGGTTTCGGCTTTCTACGCGGGCTGCGCGCAATCGGATCAAAACCGATGATCCGATTCGCCCGCGAGCGCGTATAATGATCGACCACGCCAAACGGCCTCAGGCCCGGGGATATGGAAACCACTCAAGCAGCGAGCGAAAAGCTCGAAAATTTAAGCCAGCTCATCGCCAGCGTCGCACGCGATCGGGACAAGTCCGCTTTCGCCGAACTCTTCGATCACTACGCGCCGATGCTCCGATCTTACAGCCTGGCGCGAGAGCCCGGGGCCGACCTGGTTGCCGACGAACTGGTGCAGGAGGTCATGACGCGAGTCTGGCTCAAAGCCGATAAATACAACCCGAAGCTCGCCAATCTCAACACCTGGATCTTCACCTTGGCGCGGAACTGCCGCATTGACTATCTGCGGCGCAACAGTCGCTACGTAACCGAGATCGACCCGACCGACATTTTCGACGATATCGAAGACGAGGGGCCCAGCCCGTTCCAGCTGGTACAGCAGAGCAGGGCCGAAGAAACGATAAGAGCAGGTTTGCAACAACTGCCGCGTGAACAAGCAGAGATCTTAACCAAGGTTTATCTGGAGGGTAAGAGCCATCAACAAGCCAGCGAAGAGCTGCAGCTGCCGCTCGGGACCGTCAAGTCCCGCGTCCGGCTCGCACTCAAAAAGCTCGAAGTACTGGTTGCGAGGTAATCATGGAGTCCGCATTGAAACATCCTGTAGATGAATTACTGGCCGCTTACTCGGCCGGCAGCCTGCCGTTGAGCCAGGCCCTGTGCGTTTCGGCCCATCTGGAGCATTGCCCCAGCTGCGTGCAGAAATTGCAACGATTCAACCGCGTCGGCAGCGAGCTGATGCAGCAACTCGATCCGGCGCCGCCCTCGTCGCGTCTCAAGGAAGACCTGCTCGCGCGACTCGATTCACTGCGCGAAGACGAGCCACCGGCCGTCACCACTGATCCGTCGGTGCCGCGTTGCCTGCGCCAGTTCATCGCCAGTGACTACGATCATCTCGACTGGCGGCGCGTATCGCCCGACATCGAGAGCGTCGAGCTTTGCCGCGACAGCAATGGCGCCAAGGTCGAGCTGATCAAGATTCGCCCGGGCGGCACTTCGCCGGAGCACACTCACGATGGTGACGAGTACACGGTCATTCTCGAGGGCAGTTTTTCCGACGAGCGTGGCGTCTACCACAAGGGCGATTTCGTCTTCAATGACGCCAGTAACCAGCATTCGCCGGTCGCGACCCAGGATCGTGAATGCATCTGCCTTGCGGTCACCGAGGGACCGATCCGGTTCACCGGATTTTTCAGCCGGTTACTGAATCCCCTGATCCGCCGCAGCTACGCCTGACGCGGGCGCGGATGGCGTCGCAACCGGAGAAAATTCCGCTCGGAATCTCGAGTTGCCTGCTCGGCGAAAAGGTGCGTTTCGACGGCGGCCACAAGCAGAATCGCTACATTCTCGACACGCTCGGCAAGTTCTTCAGCTTCCGGCCGTTTTGCCCTGAACTGGCGATCGGCCTCGGCGTACCGCGTGAAACGTTGCGCCTCGTTGGCGATGGCGGCGAGATTCGCGCGGTCGGCAACAAGACCGACGGGCTCGACGTCACTCTGCCGCTGATCGAAATCGCCGACGCGCAGCGCGCCTGGCACGGCGATATTTTCGGCTACATCGTCAAGAAAGACTCGCCGAGCTGCGGCATGGAGCGCGTCAAGGTGTATCGAAAGGGCCAGGCGCAGCGCGACGGCGCCGGGCTGTACACCGCGACGATGATGCGCAATTTTCCGACCCTGCCGGTCGAGGAGGAAGGCCGTCTCGGAGATCCGGTGCTGCGCGAGAGTTTCGTCAAGCGGGTCTATATCAACAAGCGCTGGCACGAACTCGTCAGCAAAGGCCTCGACTGGTCCGGTCTGACCGATTTTCATGCGCGCCACAAGCTGATCCTGATGAGCCACGACCAGCAACGGGCGCGACTGCTCGGCCGCGAACTCTCAGACGCGCACCAGTCCGACACCGTCGAAGCGTACGCGCCACGGTATCTCGACGAAATGATGCGTATCCTGAAAATCTTCGCCAAACGATCGAATCACGTGAACGTACTCGAACACATCCGCGGCTACCTCAAGCACGAACTCGACCGCGACGACAAGCAGGAACTCGGGGAAAGCATCGAAAATTACCGCCTCGGCCGCCTGCCGCTGATCGTGCCGATCACGCTGCTGCGGCATCATTTTCGCAAGTGCCCGAACGATTACATCGAGCGTTCCTACTACATGCAGCCGCATCCCGACGAGTTGATGCTGCTCAATTCGCTCTGATTCGCCGCGACCGTGTCATCCTCGCCCGTCACTATCGTCTGGTTTCGCCAGGACCTGCGCCGCGCCGACAATCCGGCGCTCAAGGCGGCCGCCGAGCTCGGTTCGATTGTGCCGATTTACATCCTCGACGACGACAATGCCGGCGACTGGAAGCCCGGCGCCGCAAGCCGCGTCTGGCTGCACCATTCACTGAAGTCCCTCGATGCGTCGCTGGCCAACCGCTTGCGCCTGTTTCGCGGCGACGCGCGCGAAATCATCGATCGCCTCGTCGACGCGCTGCCGGTGCGCGCGGTGTTCTGGAACCGCTGCTACGAGCCCTGGCGCGTCGAGCGCGATCAGCGCATCAAGCGCGAACTCGAGCAGCGTGATCTCGAGGCGCGCAGTTTCAACGCGTCGCTGTTATGGGAACCCTGGGAAGTGAGCAAGCCCGACGGCACGCCGTACAAGGTGTTCACGCCGTTCTACGAAAAGGGTTGCCTGCCGCTGGCGCCGCCGCGTCCGCCGCTGGAACCGCCGGCGCGTCTCGATTACGCCGACAACGAGATCGATTTCGCGGTCGCCCTCGATGAACTCGAGCTGCTGCCCGAGCACGACTGGCATCGGCCGATGATGCGGCACTGGCGCGTGGGTGAGGACGCGGCCGCCGCCGCGCTCGATGCGTTCTGCGACGAGCGCCTCGCCGATTACAAGCGCGGTCGCGACTTCCCGGCGATGGCGACGACCTCGCGCCTGTCACCGCATTTGCACTACGGCGAGATCTCGCCACGCCAGGTCTGGCAGCGCGTCGACCACGAGGGTCTGCGCGACGCCGGCGGCAACGCCGCGCACTTTTTACGCGAGCTCGGCTGGCGCGAATTTTCCTATCACCTGCTCTACCACAATCCGAACCTGCCGGTGCGCAATTACAACTCGAAGTTCGACGGTTTCGAATGGCGTACCAGCGACGCCGATATTCCGGCCTGGCAGCGCGGCCGCACCGGATTCCCGATCGTCGATGCCGGCA
>JBPEYE010000080.1:0-4617 GCA_052030825.1 Gammaproteobacteria bacterium
TCGCCCTCGCCGGGTCCGTCTACGAACGCATCGACGAAATCGAAAAAGCCGAGCTCGAACTCGCTGCCTACGAGCCCGAGTACCGGCCGATTCACCTGCAGGTGCGCGGCATCCAGCGCGACATGCGCAAGCTCAAGAAAGAAATCGATGATCTCGAACAGGAGCGACAACGAATATCCTTCGCCGAGGAAGTCGATGAAAGCCGTATCGAAGCCATCCGCGCGACGGTGCGCGAACTCGAGGCCAGGCACGACGCGCTCGAGGCGAGCATTCCGGAATCCTGGAGCGAAGCGCGGGCGCGCTTCGAAGACCTGTCGAAAGGCGCCAAGCGGGCGCGCTTGCGCTACCGGCAAACCGTCGACGACAGTTACGACACGATTCGGATGCTGCGCCGGATGATCGGCGAAACCGATAAGCTGCCGCCGCTCGACGCGCAACTCGTCGAGCTGCGTGCATTCATCGAAGCCGAGTCGCCGGAAGCCGGGCTCGAGGCGATCGACGTCCCCGAGCTCACGCTCGACAAGCTGTCCGAAACCCACCGGATCACGTCGAAGCTGTCGCGCGCCAAGCGCGCGCTGCGTGGTGTCACACCTGACAAGGGCGAAGCACTCGCGGAAGTCGATCGCGCGATCGACGAGCTGCGCGCGGAAATCGAATGGCGCCAGCGCGCCGTGCAGGAATTGCGCCAACCGCTCGACGCGTACGACAAGGCCATCCGCTATACCATCGGCATGCGCCTGCAGGAACGCCTGACCGACGAGCAGGCCGAATCCATCGCCGACTGCCTGTCGGTACACCGCGATCTGAGCCTGAACTTCTAGGCTCCGCCCGATGTCGCAGGCGGATCTGATCTATCGCATCTTCGCGATCATCTTCCCGGTGTTCAGTATCGTCGCGCTGGGTTATTTCTACGCCCGCGAACGACACGATACCGACATGTCGTCGGGTAACCGGCTCAACATGGACATTTTCACGCCGGCGCTGATCTTCGACATTCTCTCGGGCAGCGACTACGCGCTCGCAGACTATGTCAATCTGACGCTCGGTGGCGCGGCGGTCGTGTTCGGCTCGGGGCTGGTTGCCTATCCGGTAGCGAGAATGCTGGGCTACCAGTGGAAGACGCTGGTGCCGCCGATGATGTTCAATAATTGCGGCAACATGGGCCTGCCGCTGATCGTCCTCGCCTTCGGCGAAGCTTCGCTGCCGGCGGCGGTGATGCTGTTCGCGCTGTCGAACCTGCTGCATTTCCTGCTCGGTCAGCAACTGATCACGCAGCGCTGGTCGCCGCGCGCGGTCGCGACCAACCCGATGATCGTCGCCACCGTACTCGGTATCGGCGTGTCGCTGCTCGGCATTCCGATTCCGGAAACGCTGCGACTGCCCATACATTTGCTCGGTCAGATCGCCATTCCGCTGATGTTGTTTTCGCTCGGCGTGCGCATGCTGACGATCGATTTCGGCGACTGGCAAATCGGCCTGCTCGGCGCCCTGCTGTGCCCGATTACCGGGCTCGTCATCGCAATTCCGTACAGTCTGCTGGTCCCGCTCGACGGCAGCCAGGCGTCGGTCCTGCTGCTGTTCAGCGCGTTGCCGCCGGCGGTGCTGAATTTCATGGTCGCCGAACGCTATCACCAGGAACCGCAAAGAGTCGCGTCGATCGTGTTGATCGGCAACTTTGCGAGCATCCTGGTGATTCCGGTGGTGCTCTGGTTCATCCTGTGAACCGCGGCGTCTTCCAGCTCGCGCTGGCCAACGCGATCCTGATGTCGGTCACTTCGCTGATGGTCACCGCGGCGGCAATTATCGGCAGCCACCTGGCCACCAACCAGGCGCTGTCGACGTTGCCGCAGGCGTTGCAGTTCGTCGCGGTCATGGCGACGACGATCCCGGCATCGCTACTGATGCGTCGCATCGGACGCAAGGCCGGGTTCCTGCTCGCGACCGTTGTCGGGCTCATCGGCGGGGGCTGCGCGGTCGCCGCGATCTACCTGGAATCGTTCTGGCTGTTCTGTTTCGGGACGCTGGGCGTCGGCGTCTACACCGGTTTCGGTCACTACTACCGCTTCGCCGCAACCGAGGTTGCGACCCCCGAAGCGAAGAATACGGCGATCAGCTATGTGCTCGCCGGCGGCGTGCTTGCGGCGATTGTCGGCCCCAATCTCGCCAACTACAGCAAGGACTGGTTCGCGGTGACCTACGCCGGCACGATGTTGTCGGTGGTCCTCCTCTACGGTTTCAACGGCATCAACTTTCTGTGTATGCGCCTGCCGCGACCGGATCCCGCGGTGCTGCAGGCGACCACCCGGTCGCTGAAGACGATCGTGCTCCAGCCGACCTTCATCATCGCCGTCGCGAGCGCGGCGATCGGCTACGCGACGATGGTTCTGCTGATGACCGCGACCCCGCTGGCGATGATGCGTGGCCACGCCCACGAATTTTCCGACGTTGCCTTCGTCATCCAGTGGCACGTGCTCGGTATGTTCGTCCCGTCGTTTTTCACCGGGCACCTGATCAACCGTTTCGGCGCCGCGCGCATCATCACGACCGGCGTCGTCCTGATGGTTGCCTGCGTCGGATTCAACCTGCACGGCACGACCGTCACCCATTTCTGGGCGGCGCTGTTGCTGCTCGGTATCGGATGGAACTTCATGTATATCGGCGGCACCAGCCTGTTGACCGAAACCTATACCCCGGCCGAGGCGGCCCAGGTGCAGGCGATCAACGAGTTCGTCGTGTTCTCGAGCGCGGCCTGCGCCTCCTTCGCCGCCGGCGCGCTGCTGCACTGGCTGGGCTGGATCCGGGTCAACCAGGCCGTGATACCGCTGGCCGCGCTCGCGATCCTGGCCCAGCTCTGGCTCTACCTGGTCCGGCGGCGCGGCGCCTCGACGCTCACCGAATCCTGAGTCCCTTCACCCGATCGCCGAGCGCGATCGGGTGCTCGCGGTCGCTGAGCTCGAGCACGTAACGCGACACCACCGTCGGGCGATAAGTCGGGCAGGGACCCGTGCCGCACGGCTCGAGGCGCCGAATCGCGACGACCCGGAAATCGTGATCGAGCCAGTAGACGCGCAGCGGAATCCGCATGTTCTTCATCCAGATCGCGTGCTCGCCATCCCGAGGATAGACCAGCAGCATGCCCTGGTCGGCGGCCAGTGCCGACCGGTGCATCAGGCCGAGCTGGCGCTCGGCGGCGGTCGTCGCCAGCTCGATTCGATAACTGGCCCCGTTGATCGTGATCTCACGCCGCTCGGATTCGCTGGCCTCCGACGGGCTCCCGAGCAGCAACAAGAGGAGCAGCCCTGAAGCCGCCCGAAAGGGTCGACGACCCCCGATTTTTAGTTCAAACGACATGCCTCCACTTCGCGCAACTTGCTCAATCAGAGGCTTAAAAAAAAACGATAAAAACTTGAATATACTGGATTTTCTGACTATATAACCCGAGCGTGAATTAGTGACTTTTTTCATATAATAACTTCAAAAAAGCGACATAAGTCATTGATATTGCTAAGATGCTCGGCCCAAACCGAATCAATGCGGGGTGCAAAAATTGATTTCGAGGACAGATAATAAAGCGGAAATTCCAAAGGACTCAAACATCGAACCATACGAAAACGCGCGACGCCTGAGCATACTGCGTCGACAGCGTAAGGTACTGATTGTCGACGACGAGTCAACCGGGCGCACCATCCTCGCGAAGATCATTCAGCAAGCCGAGGAAGACGTCATCGTCGAAGCCTTCGACAACCCGCTCCCGGCGCTCGAGTGGCTCGACAAGAATCATCCCGACCTGATCATTACCGATTACCGCATGCCGGATCTGAACGGCGTCGAGCTGATTCGCAAGATCCGCGCCCGCCCCGCCTGCCAGGATATTCCGATCATGATGATTACCGTGGTCAGCGAAAAGTCGGTACGTTACGACGCGCTCGAAGCCGGAGCGACCGCGTTTCTGACCCGCCCGATCGACCAGATCGAATGCCGCACGAGCTGCCGTAACCTGCTCAAGCTGCACGAGCAGCAGTCGATCATCCAGGACCGCGCCGACTGGCTGGCGCGCCAGGTCGAGGTCGCGACCCAGCAAATCGTCGCGCGCGAACATGAGACTTTGCTACGCCTGGCCAAAGCCGGCGAGTATCGCGACGAGGTGACGGGCAACCACGTCGTGCGCATGGCCAAGTATTCGCGCGAGATCGGCGAGGCGCTCGGCCTGTCGGAAAAGGAATGCGACGAGATCGAGTACGCCGCGCCGATGCACGATATCGGCAAAATCGGCATTCAGGACAAGATCCTGCTGAAACCCGGCAAATTCGAGCAACACGAGTGGACGACGATGCAACAGCACACGATCATCGGCCACTCGATTCTGTCGAACAGCCAGTCGCGTTACATCCAGACCGGCTCGATCATCGCCCTTAATCACCACGAGCGGTTCGACGGTACCGGTTATCCGAACGGTATCGCCGGCAAGGACATCCCGCTGGTGGCGCGTATCGTGGCGGTCGCCGACGTCTACGATGCACTGGTTTCCGCCCGCCCCTATAAACGTGCCTGGGCCGCCAAGGACGCCCAGGACTACTTACACCAACACGCGGGCTCGCAATTCGATCCGATTTGCGT
>JBPEYE010000081.1:0-20786 GCA_052030825.1 Gammaproteobacteria bacterium
CGCATGGGCGAAGACGATCTCGCCGTGGTCGATTCGGAAACCCGCGTGCGCGGCATCGACGGCCTGCGCGTGGTCGACTCGTCGATCTTTCCGACAATTCCGAACGGCAACCTCAATTCGCCGACGATCATGACCGCGGAGCGCGCCGCCGACCTCATCAAGGGCAAGGGCATGCTCGAGCCGTCGAGCGCGCCGGTCGGCCTCGGCGCCGACTGGCAAACCCTGCAGCGCTCGGTCGCGGTCGACGAAGCCTGACCCCGGCGCTTTTCGCGCGCCCGGAGTTTTTACGCTCGGTAAAAGCTGGTGCCGGCAATACCGGGTGGTCAAAGGGGCGATGCCAGGCCCCGCTCGAGCAGGTAGGCGAGCCAGCCGACAATCGGGTCGTGAGCGGCCGCGAGCAACAACGCGAGGCTGGCCAGCAGCGCCGTCGCCGCCACCAGTCGCTGGCGGTTGGCGCTGCGCAGTCGGCGGTAGGCCGTCACCAGGAACGGTAATCGGGTATCGCCCGGCGAGCGCATGACGTGACCCAGCTCGCGGCCCTCCCACTGGCGCTGCTGTGCGCGCAGATGCGCGTCGACGCCGGCGATGACGGCCGCGCGCGCGGCTTCCCATTCGTCGCCGTCGACCATCCCGTCGCCATCGGCATCGAATTGCAGCAAAGCCTCGCGATCGCGCTTCAGCGCGACGAGCTCGGCGCGCACGAGCTCGGCGCGCTGGCTCGCGAAGTCGGCGCGCAGCGAGCCGAAATCGCCGTAGGCGGCGATTTCTTCGCCGACGCCGATCCAGCGCAGCGACACCAGCCCGGCCGGTGTCGTCGGGCCGAGCGTGAGCGGCGCGCGACGCCGGATCGAGCGCGGTTCGATTTGCATGGCCCGCGGATCGATGCGGCAACTGCCGGATTCGTCTTCGAGCAGAAAACTGCGATCCGATCGATGGTAGCGGCGTGACGCATCGTCGCCGTCGCTCTCGACGAATTCGTAATCGAACCAGACGCAGGGCTCGCCGACGACCGGCACGCGCATCGGCACCGAAGACAGGGATTGCGCGCGGCCATCGAGGCGAACGTAACCCTGCGGCGCGGAGCGGATCCGCGCGGTCGGGATGCTGGCAAGCAGACGTGCGCGCGCAAACGCACGCAACGACAGTAACAGGCAAATGGCCGCGGCAGCAAATAGCAGCAATCGGATCACGGTTCCGGGTTCGACGCTTCGCCCGTGGGCGGGAACCTAATCTCTAGACCAGAAATTGCGTCATTGCGAGCCCCGATTTTCACCGGGGCAGGCTGCGCGAAGCAATCCGCCGCAGGCGTCCCGAGCGAATGCGAAGGGATCTCCCGACTCTTGCCGTCATTGCGAGCGCAGCGAAGCAATCTCCCGGGACGTAGCAAATACAGCGAGATTGCTTCGTCGGCTACGCCTCCTCGCAATGACCTGCATGTCCCGGCGATAAAGCCGACAGGTCGTTCGAGCTTCGTGGCGGAACAGTGAGCTACTGCACGATCGCGAGCAGCACGCCGGCGGCGACCGCCGAGCCGATGACACCGGCGACGTTCGGGCCCATCGCGTGCATCAGCAGGAAATTCTGCGGGTTGGCCTCGAGCCCGACCCGGTTCGATACCCGCGCCGCCATCGGTACCGCCGATACGCCGGCCGAGCCGATCAGCGGGTTGACCGCGCCGCCGGTCACGCGGTACATGATCTTGCCCATGATCACGCCGGCGGCGGTGCCGATCGCGAACGCGACCATGCCGAGCGCGAGAATGCCGAGGGTTTCGGCGGAGAGGAACTTGTCGGCCTCGAGCTTGGAGCCGATCGACAGGCCGAGAAAAATCGTCACGATGTTGATCAGCTCGTTCTGCGCGGTGTTCGACAGCCGCTCGACGACGCCGCACTCGCGCAGCAGGTTGCCGAAGCAGAGCATACCGACCAGCGGCGTCGCCGACGGCAGCAGCAATATCGTCGTCATCAACAGCAGCACCGGGAACAGGATTTTTTCGAGCTTGCCGACATGGCGCAGCTGCGTCATTTTGGTCTGGCGCTCCTTCGCGGTGGTCAGCAGCTTCATGATCGGCGGCTGGATGATCGGCACCAGCGCCATGTACGAGTAGGCCGCGACCGCGATCGCGCCGAGCAGGTCGGGCGCAAGCCGCGAGCCGACGTAGATCGCGGTCGGGCCGTCGGCGCCGCCGATGATCGCGATCGCCGCCGCGTCGGCCATGCTGAATTCGATACCGGGTACGACGTTCATTGCGATCGCGCCGAACAGCGTGAAAAAGATGCCGAACTGCGCCGCCGCGCCGAGGATGATCAGGCTTGGCCGCGACAGCATCGGGCCGAAGTCGGTCATCGCGCCGACACCCATGAAAATCAGCAGCGGAAAGATGCCGCTCTCGATGCCGGCGCTGTAGAGAATGCCGAGCAGGCCGTCGGGGCCGGCGATGCCGGCGACCGGGATATTGGCGAGAATGCCGCCGAAGCCGATCGGGATCAGCAGCAGTGGCTCGAAGCCGCGCGCGATCGCGAGATAGATCAGGGTGCCGCCGACCACGATCATGGCGATCTGGCCGAGGGTGAAATTGTACAGCCCGGTCGATGCCCAGAGTTGCAGCAGCCCCTGTTCCATCTCGGTTTCAGGCGATGGTCATCAGGACCTGGTCGGCCTGAATCGCGTCGCCCTTGTTGACCGCGATCGACTGCACCTGGCCGCCGGCGCTGGCGCGGATCTCGGTCTCCATTTTCATCGCCTCGACCATGAACACCGGGTCGCCCTCGCTGACCGTATCGCCGACCTTGACGAGAATATCGAGAATGCTGCCGGCCAGCGGCGCGCGAATCTCGCTGCCGCCGCCGCTCGCGGGTTTGGCCGGCGCCGCGGCGGTCTTTTCCGCGCTTTCGGCGGACTCGGCCGATTTCGCCCGGGGCTTGATTTCGCCGATCTCGGCGTCGCCGGGGCCGACGACGACGTCGTACTCGGTGCCGTTGACGCTGACGCGGTAGGCCGCCACGCCGTCGCCGTCCGGCGTCGCTGCAGCCGGCGCGGCTTTCGCCGGCGGCGTGGATTTCGCCTCGGCCTCGGCCGCGGTTTCGGCGCCCGGCGCGGGCTCGAACGCGTCGGGGTTGCCGCGATTCTTGAGAAACTTGACGCCGACCTGCGGAAACAGCGCGTAGATCAGCACGTCTTCAATCTCGTTGCCGGCGAGTTTGAAATCTTCGGCTTTCGCGAGCTCGCGCAGTTCCTTTTCCAGTCGCGCCATTTCGGGTTCGAGCAGATCGGCCGGGCGGCAGGTGACCGGGTCGTCGCCGTCGAGTACCCGCGCCTGCAGTTCCTCGTTGACCGGCGCCGCGGTCGCACCGTACTCGCCGCGCAGCACGCCGGCGGTCTCCTTGCTGATCGACTTGTAGCGCTCGCCGGTCAGCACGTTGATGACCGACTGGGTGCCGACGATTTGCGAGGTCGGCGTTACCAGCGGCACGTAGCCGAGATCCTTGCGTACCGCCGGGATTTCCTTGAGCACGTCGTCGAGCTTGTCGCTCGCGTTCTGGTCGCGCAGCTGGTTCTCGAGGTTGGTCAGCATGCCGCCGGGCACCTGCGCGGACAGAATGCGCGGATCGACGCCCTTCAGCGAACCCTCGAACTTCGCGTATTTCTTGCGCACCTCGCGGAAGTAAAGCGAGATCTCCTCGAGCAGCGCGAGATCGAGGCCGGTGTCGCGCTCGCTCTCCTCCATGATCGCGACGAAGGTCTCGGTGGCCGAGTGGCCGTAGGTCAGGCTCATCGACGAGATCGACGTGTCGACCATGTCGATGCCGGCGTCGATGGCCTTCATCAGGGTCGCGGTCGACAGACCGGTCGTCGCGTGGCAGTGCATCGCCAGCGGTACCGAGCAACTCTCCTTGATGCGGTTGACCATTTCCTCGGCGGTGTACGGGTGCAGCAGGCCGGCCATATCCTTGATGCAAATCGAGTGGCTGCCCATATCCTCGAGCTGCTTCGCCATATCGACCCACAGGTCGACGTTGTGTACCGGGCTGATCGTGTACGACATCGTGCCCTGGGCGTGCTTGTCGTTCGCGATCACTGCCTTGATCGCGGTTTCGATATTGCGCATGTCGTTCATCGCATCGAAGACGCGGAATACGTCCATGCCGTTCTCGGCCGAACGCTCGACGAAGGCTTCGATCACGTCGTCGGCGTAGTGGCGGTAACCGAGCGCGTTCTGCCCGCGCAGCAGCATCTGCATGCGCGTGTTGGGCAGGGCTTTCTTCAGTTGCCGCAGCCGCTCCCACGGGTCCTCGCCGAGGTAGCGAATGCAGGCATCGAAGGTCGCGCCGCCCCAGGTTTCGAGCGACCAGTAGCCGACCCGGTCGAGCTTGTCGCAAATCGGCAGCATGTCCTCGACGCGCACCCGCGTCGCCAAAAGTGATTGCGATGCGTCGCGCAGTACGAGGTCGGTGATCAGCAGGGGATTCGCCATGGGCTTTACCTTTTTCTTCTGTGCAGATGAAGCGCAGCGGTGATCGCGGCGACGTGATCGGCGGGCACGCCGGGGTGCGGTGACGCCGGCGCCGGGCGCGTCTCTTCGGGCACCAGCTTCGACACCAGCGTAATCAGGCCGATCAGCGCGGTCAGGATGATGAACACCGCGCCCATGCCGAGGCCGAGCAGCTGCAGGCTCTGGATCAGTAGCGTTTCCATGTCCATCCGGGGTTGCGCCGGGAAAAAAGGAGCGCAAACAATACTACAGGCAATTCGCGCAAAGGCATACCGGCAAAGCGCCTCAGCGACGCGCGCGCAGGCTCGCGACCGTCGCCGTCGGCGTCAGCACTTCGGGCGCGAGGCAAATCTCGATCAGCGCGAGCCGCGCGGCGTCGACGGCGCGTGCGAATGCCGGCTCGAACTCGTCGGTCCGCGTCACCCGCTCGGCGTGGGCGCCATGCGCCTCGGCGAACGCGACGAAATCGGGATTGACCATGTCGGTACCGATGACGCGCGCCGGGTATTCGCGTTCCTGGTGCATGCGAATCGTGCCGTAGTTGCCGTTGTTGATCACCAGCAGCACGATGCCGAGGCCGTATTGCGCCGCGGTCGCGAACTCTTGCAGATTCATCATCAGGTCGCCGTCGCCGGCGAACGCGACCACGCTGCGCTCGGGGAAACGCAGTTTCGCCGCGATCGCTGCCGGCAGGCCGTAACCCATCGTGCCGCTGGTGGGCGCGAGCTGGGTGCGATAGCGGCGATAGCAAAAAAATCGGTGCAGCCAGCCGGTGTTGTTGCCGGCGCCGTTGCAGACGAGGGCGTCGTCGGGCAGCAGGCGGCGCAGCGCGGCGACGACTTCGGCGAGCTGCAAGCTGCCGTCGTTGGCGACCGGCGTATTCCAGTCGAGGTAATCGGCGTGCGCCGCGTCGACACGTTCGCGCCAGCCGGCCGGCATGTCGATGCGGCAATCGCCGAGGGCGGCGACGAACGGCGCCGAATTGGCATTGATCGCGAGTTCGGGCCGATAGATTCGGCCGAGCTCCTCGACCCCGGCATGGACGTGTATCAGGCGCTGGCGTGGCCGCGGGATATCGATCAGGGTGAAGCCGCCGGTGGTCATTTCGCCGAGTCGTGCGCCGATCACGAGCAGGCAGTCGGACTCCTGGATGCACCGCGTCAACGCCGGGTTGACGCCGAGCCCGAGATCGCCGGCATAGCAGCGATGCGCGTTGTCGAAGTAGTCCTGGCAGCGAAACGAATTGGCGACCGGCAGGTCGTGATCGTCGGCGAACGCCTCGAGCGTCAGTCGCGTTGCGTCGCTCCAGCCGCTGCCGCCGACGATGACGAAAGGCCGTTCGCTGGCGGACAGGATCTCGCCGGCGCGCGCCAGGTCGGCGGCCGCGGGGCTGATCGTGACCGCTTGCCACGGTCCGGCGTCGGCGGCTCCGGTCGGCTCGGCCAACATGTCTTCCGGCAGCGCCAGCACCACCGGGCCGGGGCGACCTCCGGTCGCGACGCTGAACGCGCGGTTGAGATACTCGGGTACGCGGTCGGCAGCGTCGATTTGCGCGACCCATTTGGCGACCTGCGAAAACGCGCGGCGGTAATCGATCTCCTGGAAGGCTTCGCGGTCGAGGTCGCGGCGCGCGACCTGGCCGACGAGCAGGATCATCGGGGTCGAATCCTGCAGCGCGACGTGCAGGCCGCCGCTGGCATTCATCGCGCCGGGTCCGCGGGTGACGAAACAAATCCCCGGGCGGCCGCTGAGCTTGCCGTCGGCCTCGGCCATGAACGCCGCGCCGCCTTCGTTGCGGCAGACGATCAACTCGATTTCGGTGCAATCGTAAAGCGCATCGAGCGCGGCGAGGTAACTCTCGCCGGGAATGCAGAAGATGCGGTCGATGCCGTTGTCGCGAAGTCCCGCGATCAGCGCCGCGGCGCTGCTCCGGGTGGCTGGCTTGTTCTTCAAGATCGCGGGTCGGTTGCGAAAACTCGCCACAGTGTACTCGCTTCGGCGACACCGCGACAGGCTGTGCGCCGCAGCGCAAGGCTGTCAAGCGAGGCGCGGTTTCAACTAGAATGCGGCGATGTTCTCGCCCCATGCCAAAGGTCTTTCGATCACCGCCGCCGGCGTGCTGATCATCTCGCCCGACGGCCTGTTGACGCGCCTCATCATGACCGATCACTGGACCCTGATTTTCTATCGCGCGCTGTTTCTTGCCTTCGGCATGTGGCTGGTGGTCGCCTTCACCCGGCCCAACCAAACCTGGCGGCAGTACCGGGGGCTCGGCTGGCCGGGGCTGCTCAAGATCGCCACCTATTCGCTCGGCACGATCTCGTTCATCTTCGCGATCACGCATACCAGCGTCGCCAATACGCTCGTGATCCTTGCCACCACGCCGTTGTTCGCCGCGGTCACCAGTCGCGTGCTGCTCGACGAACGCATCGAGGCGCGCACGTTGCTCGCGATCGCGCTGGTTGCGTTCGGCATCGGCGTAATGGCATCGGGCAGCGACGACCCGACCAGCAGTCTGCTCGGCGACGCGGTGGCGCTGCTCGGTGCGTTCTGCCTCGCCTGCGGCTTCACCTTCGCGCGGCGCTTTCCCGAAAGCTCGACTTTCGCCGCGATTTCCTGCAGCGGACTGCTGACCGCGGTGCTGATGCTGCCGTTGGCGGCACCGCTCGCGGTGACGCCGACTGACATGGGCTATCTGCTGATCATGGGGGTCTACATGATTCCGCTCGGCACCGCGCTGATGTTCGCCGGCCCGCGCTACCTCCCGGCGGCGGAAGTCGGCCTGCTGCTGTTGCTGGAGACGATCCTCGGGCCGATCTGGGTCTGGCTCGTGCTCGGCGAAGTCCCCGGCGAGCGCACGCTGATCGGCGGCGCGATCGTCGTGTCGACGCTTGCGATCAATACCGCGTGGGCACTGAGGGTGGCCGGCCGTGAATCGGCCGCGCCACTTCACCGGGCCTGAAACCGGGCAAAATGGCGGCCGGTGGCTGGTTTTCCGGCCGACTGACGATATACTGGCGCGCTGAACCGGGGCACAACCTCCCCTCCGACAAAAAATAAACAGGACAGATTTACCGATGAGCGACCGAGTTGAAGTCAGCGGTCTCAGTATCGACCGCGCCCTCTACGATCTGATCGAGCAGGAGATTACGCCGGGCAGCGGCGTCGATGCTGCCGCTTTCTGGCAAGCTTTTGCCGACATTCACGCCGAGCTCGGCCCCGAAAACCGGCGCCTGCTCGAAACCCGCGACGAACTGCAGCGGCAGATCGACGCCTATCACAAGAAGCAGCCGGGTCGGATCGATCTCGCCGACTACAAGGCCTTTCTCGAGAAGATCGGTTACCTTGTTCCCGAAGGCGAAGATTTCGAGGTCACCACCGAAAACGTGGATCCCGAGGTCGGCGAGATTGCCGGGCCGCAGCTGGTGGTGCCGGTCGACAACGCGCGCTACGCGTTGAACGCCGCCAACGCGCGCTGGTACAGCCTCTACGATGCGCTTTACGGCACCGACGTCATTCTCGAGGTCGACGGCTGCAAGCGCACCCCGAAGTACAACCCGGTGCGCGGCCAGCAGGTCATCCGCTACGTGCGCGACTTCCTCGACCAGGCGGTGCCGCTGGCGGTCGGCAGTCACAGCTACGCGGTGCGCTACAAGGTCAAGTCGGGCAAGCTCGTCGTCGTCATGGGTGACGGTAGCGCGACCGAGCTCGGCTGGCGCGAGTGTTTCGCCGGTTACCGCGGCGATCCGGAAAAGCCGGAGGCGATTTTGTTTCGCCACAACGGCCTGCACATCGAATTGCTGATCGGCGAAGGCTATTACATCGGCCAGGGCGACCTCGCCGACATCTACGACGTGCGACTCGAGTCGGCGATTACGACGATCATGGATTGCGAGGACTCGGTCGCGGCGGTCGACGCCGAGGACAAGGTCCGCGTCTACCGTAACTGGTTGGGGCTGATGAAGGGCGATCTGAAGGCGACCGTGATGCGCGGCAAGGAGGCGATGGAGCGCGTGCTGAATCCCGATCCCGAGTACATCGGTCCCGACGGCGAAGCGTTCGCGCTGCCCGGCCGCAGCCTGATGTTCGTGCGCAACGTCGGCACCCATATGTACACCGACGCGGTCACCTGTGACGGCGAGGAGGTTCCGGAAACCTTTCTCGACGCGATGGTGACCGCGCTCGCCGCCAAGCACGACCTGCTCGGCAACGGCAAGTATCGCAACAGCCGCAGCGGCAGCGTCTACGTCGTCAAGCCGAAGATGCATGGCCCTGCCGAAGTCGCCGAAGCGGTCCGGCTGTTCGCGATGGTCGAGGACGCGCTGGGGCTCGAAGCGAAAACGCTCAAGATCGGCATCATGGACGAGGAACGGCGTACGACGGTCAACCTGAAGGAATGCATTCGCGCCGCCAGCGACCGCGTGGTGTTCATCAATACCGGCTTCCTCGATCGGACCGGCGATGAAATCCACACCGACATGGAGGCCGACGCGATGATCCCGAAAAACGAGATCAAGATCTCGACCTGGCTGCTCGCCTACGAGGACTGGAACGTCGACATCGGCCTCGCCTGCGGTCTGCCGGGGCACGCCCAGATCGGCAAGGGCATGTGGGCCGCGCCCGATAACATGGCGGCGATGATGGAGCAGAAGATCGCCCATCCGCGCGCCGGCGCGAATACGGCCTGGGTGCCGTCGCCGACGGCCGCGGCGCTGCACGCGATGCATTACCACCAGGTGGACGTCAGTGCGCGCCAGCAATCGCTGGCGCGGGCGCAGCGCGCGAGCCTCGACGATATCCTGACGCTGCCGCTGCTCGACGGACGCAAGATTACCAACAGCGAGCTGCTGCGCGAACTCGAAAACAATGCCCAGGGCATTCTCGGCTACGTCGTGCGCTGGATCGACCAGGGTGTGGGTTGTTCCAAGGTGCCGGACATTTCCGATACCAATCTGATGGAAGATCGTGCCACGCTGCGCATTTCGAGCCAGCACATCGTCAACTGGCTACATCACGGCATCGCCACGCGGGAGCAGGTGCGCAAGGTATTCGAGAAAATGGCCGAGATCGTCGATCGGCAGAACGCCGGCGATCCCGAGTATCGCGACATGGCACCCAATTTCGACGCCAGCGTCGCGTTCCAGGCGGCACTCGACCTCGTCTTCGAGGGCCGCGAGCTCGCTAACGGCTACACCGAGTTCGTGCTCCACCCGCGACGCCGCGAGGCCAAGTCACTGACGCGGCGTTGAGCGGCGATTGAACTTGAGGTGCCCGCGTGCGCGCAGTTCGAGTGAACGCAGGCTGTAGAGCAGATAGCGATTGACCGGCGTGTCGACCCCGGCCTCCTGGCCGAGACGCACGACCGCGCCGCACTGCGCGTCGAGCTCCGAAGGGCGTCCGCGAATCAGGTCGCGCTGCATCGAGGTCGTCGAATTCGGGGTAATGCTGTCGAGCGTCTTGAGCGTCTTGTCGATGCTGTCTTCCGGCAGGTCGACACCGTGCGCGCGGCCGACGCGGTAGATTTCCTCGATCGCCTCGGTAAACAGCGCGCGCGTCTCCGGCTGCCCGAGCAGCACGCCGATCGGTGCGCGTGACACCGAGCCGAGCCCGCTCCACGGCGCGATCAGCATGAACTTCTGCCACATCGCGACGTGGATGTCGTCGGGGATGCTGGCCTTGACGCCGGTGCAGTGGTTGAATGCCTCGGCCAGTTCGTTGACCCGCGCGTCGGGGCGGTTGTCGAGATGGCCGAAGCGAATCAGCGGGTTGCCGCCGGTATGCTTGACGTGCCCCGGCGCTTCGAGAAACGCGACGATCGCGCACAGCCCGCCGAGCACGTTGGCCGGGTCGAGCACGGTCATCAACTGGTCGGGCGCCTCGATGCCGTTTTGCAGCGGGATCACGAGGGTTTCGGGTCCGACCATCGGCCGCATGGCTTTGGCCGCGCCGGGCACCTGCCAGGTTTTGACGCAGCACAAGATGTAGTCGACGACGCCGACTTCGGCCGGGTTGCCGTTGGCCTCGACCTTGTCGATGATAAAGTCGCCGGCGATGCTGCCAACCTTCAGGCCGCGCGATCTTAGCGTTGCCAGGTTTTCGTTACGCGCAATGAAGATGACTTCCTTGCCAAGCTGTGCCAGCCGCCCGCCGAAATAGCCGCCGACCCCGCCACTACCGTATATTGCAACTCGCATTCGGCCTCCACGCTCGATGGTGCGAAACGGATTTCGCCGTGCAGTTTCGACGATTCCGATGAACAATTCCTGAACCGGTGTCACGCAATGACCCCGGATTGAGCGGCATCCATGCGGTTTGCAGCCGCACCGGCCGCCGCTCACAGGGTTCGGCAAGTTCCAGAATTATGGTTAAAATGAAAAATAATTCCAAAACTAAACTATCGCAATCTTTTAAATATTAACTAATAAAAACAATAATTTAAAAAATAATTTTACTGACAAATAGCCATTTTGGAATATTTTTTTATTCAAAATATGTCGCTTTTGGGTATGTTCGCGCGCGCTCCCGATGGTACAGTTCGCGAATGACCAGCGCAATCTCAAACCTGGCGCGCAAACGCGGTCGGCCGCCGGGATCGAACAATCGGGCCAGCGACGGCAAGAATCAATCCCTGGGCCGCGCGCTGCTGTTGCTCGAACGTCTCGCCGAGTCGCCCGGTGGCATGAACCTGACCGACCTGTCGCACCAGCTCGGCATCCCGCCGGCTACCGCGCATCGCCTGCTCAGCACGTTCGAGGAACACGATTTCGTCGAACAGGATCCGGAGCTCGGCGTCTGGTATGTCGGCCTGAAAGCGTTCACGGTCGGCAACGCTTTTGTCCAGCGGCGCGATTTCGTCACCGACGCGAGGCCGTACATGCAGGCCCTGATGGAGCGCTGCGGCGAGACCGTCAACCTCGGGGTCATCGACGACGGTGAGGTCGTGTTCATCAGCCAGGTCGAGTCACGCGAGGTCATGCGCATGATCGTGCGCCTCGGCAGCCGCTCGCCGGTGCACGCATCAGGCGTCGGCAAGGCGCTGCTCGCGCATCTCGATGAAAACCGGGTCGCGGCAATTCTCGAGCGCCGTGGTCTCGGCCGCTTTACCGAACGCACGATCGACAACCCGGCGCAGTTGCGCGAAGAACTCGAGGCCGTGCGCCAGCGCGGCTATGCCCTCGACGACGAGGAACACGCGGTCGGCCTGCGCTGTGTCGCGGCGCCGATCTTCGACGAAAACGGGCTGGCGCTGGCAGCGATTTCGCTGTCCGGGCCGAAGGCGCGGATGGTCGACGACCGTCTCGGCGAGCTCGGCGTCGCCATCCGGCAGACCGCCGACGAGATTACCCAGGCGCTGGGCGGCCGGCGGCCGAACGGCGCCTGAATCGAATACTGAAAACGGGAGGCAATACCATGACATCACAGGCCAAGGCGCAAACGCACGACCACCAATTCCAGATCCCGCCGCAGCTCGAAATTCCGCAGACGCTCGCGGCCGGCCCGGGACCGGGCAACACCGATCCGCGGGTACTCGAACGCTATGCCGCCGCCGGCGTCGCCGATCACATGCAGGCCGACGTGATTCGCGGCATGAAGGAAGCCAAGCTGATGCTGCGCGAGGTGTTTGGCACCCAAAACGTCTACACCTACGCCGTCGTCGGTACCGGCTGGAGTGGGCTCGATTGCGCCTTCGCGCCGATTCTGCCGGGGGACAAGGTCGTGACCTTCGTCAACGGCACCTTCAGCGGCATCGACGATCTCAACGTGCGCCTGAAGGCCGCGAGTCGCGAGGATCTCGCGGCCAATCCGCTCGATCCGAAGCCGGCCAACGTCGTCACGATCAAGGTCCCGCACGGCCAGTCGGTGAGCGGCGACGTGGTCGAGGCGGCGCTCGCCGAGCACAAGCCGATGTGGGCGGTGATGGCGCACTGGGAAACCGGCAGCGGCCGGATCAATGATTTACAGGGCTTCAACGATGCCTGCGCCAGGCACGACGTCATGGGCATCATCGACTGCGTTTCCAGCCTCGGCATCGCCGATTTCGATATCGACGATTACGCGGCGGTCGCGATCTGGGCGTCGTGCCCGCAAAAGGGCATCCTCGGGCTGCCCGGGACCTACGCGCCGGTCAGCTTCAGCGACAAGGCGATCGACGTGATCAAACAACGCGGCTGTCCGACCTACGTGCATCACCCGATCCTCGACGCGCGCCACTGGTGCATCGACGACGGCAAGGACGTCGACGCCGCGGCCTACCATCGCACGCACTCGGGTTACGCGGTCGCCTCTTTTCACGAGGCGTTGCGATTGCTGCTGCAGCACGGCCGCGCGCAGAAAGCCGCCGACTACGCGTTTTACGAGCAGGGCCTGCGTGCCGCGGTCGAAGCGATGGGCTGCGAGGTGACGTCGAACATGACCAGCCTCGTCGTCTGCAACCTGCCCGGCGCGCTCGCCGGCAAGGAAAAGGAACTGGTCGGCAACTGCCGCGCCCGCGGCTTCGCGATCTGGCCGACGCTGTCCGAGCCGACCCAGGTGCGCATCGGCATTCTCAACCAGCTGACGCCGGCGGCGATCAACGACATCGTCGGACGTTTCGCCGACGCGATGATCGAGATGGGCGCCGAGGTCGACAAGCCAAAGATACTCGACCAGCTGAACGCGCACCTCGACAGTCGTTGACGGGGTTCTCCTCCGCTTGAACGCCGGCCTCGCGCCGGCGTTTTTTTACGCCGCCGTCAGGTGTCGTCGCGGCGCCACCAGCGCAGGCCGCGGCGGCGCACCCCGCATTGACCGTGGATACTGCCATCGAGCTTGCGGCCGGGTGTCGCGTCGGCAAACGCGTGGCCGATCAGTTTCGCCTCTGGCAGGCACCGCCGGATCGCGGCCGCCACCTCGCCGATGACGCCATGCCGCGCCCGAACCGAGACCCACAACAGGTTGCGCGGCGCGTTCAGGTCGGCAAAGACGACATCGGCGTGCGCGCCGAGCACGGCCTCGAGCACCGCAAGGCGGGCCTCGAAATCGCCCCGATCACGGTCGCGCAAGCCCGGCAACAGCATCATGAAATCGGCGAGAAAGCGACCGTCCGCGTCGCGCAACGGCAGCCGTTTGCCGAGCGGTTCGCGGTTAGGCTGAAACCGCGCAATGCGTGGCAGCGTGAATCCCTGGCGACCCCGGGTCAAAATGACTTACCGCGCGCGCTGACCGGCCACAGGCACTCGACGCGGTCGTTGCGCAGGCCGACGTACCAGTCGTGCAGGTTGCAGGTCGGATCGCAGTGTCCGGGCACGAGCCGCAGGCGATCGTTCAGCGCCAGCCGATCGGCCGGGTCGGCGAGCACACCATGTTCGTCGGAGCAGTTGACGTATTCGATATCGCGCGCGCCATGGACGACCGGCAATCCCGAGTCGACGCTCATCACCTTGAGCCCGGCGTCGCAGACCGCGGCGCCGGCACGCGGCTTCGACATGATCGAGGTCAGGATGAACAGGCTGTTGGCGAACTCGGCGATCGGCTCACCGCGCGCATCGCGCACGCGCTGGTAGTCGGCGTCCATGAAGACGTAGGAGCCGCACTGCATCTCGTTGTAGATGCCGGAGGTCGCTTCGAAGTGATAGCTGCCGGTACCGGCTCCGGCGACGATGGCGCAGTCGAGTTCGGCGGTACGCAACCGCTGGACCGTGTCGGCGGCGTGACCCGCGGCGATTGCAATCGCCGCCGCGCGCGCGTCGTAATCGCGGATGTGCTGTGCCGCGCCCTGGTAGGCCTGGATGCCGGCAAACTCGAGTCCGGCCGCGGTGTCGATCGCGCGTGCGATCTCGACCGCGGCCGCTCCCGGCGCGACCCCGCAACGACCGGCGCCGCAGTCGATTTCGACGAGGCACTCGATGGACGCGCCATGCGATTGCGCCGCCGCCGACAGTTCAACGACATTGGCGAGATCGTCGACGCAGACGAGGATTCGCGCACGCGTCGCGAGCCGCGCGAGACGCCCGATCCTGGCCGGGTCGACGACCTGGTTCGACACCAGCACGTCGTCGATGCCGCCGGCGACCATGACCTCGGCCTCGGACACCTTCTGGCAGCAAATGCCGCAGGCGCCGCCGTGCTCGAGCTGGTAGCGCGCGATGTCGACCGACTTGTGGGTCTTGGCGTGCGCACGCAGGCGCACCCCGGCGGCCTCGAGGCGATGCTTCAGGGTCGCGACATTACGCTCGAACGCGTCGAGGTCGACGAGCAGCGCCGGTGTCGCGATCTCGTCGACGCCCATGCCGATCGCGGCGGGAACGTCGAACCCGACCTCGAGCGCGCTCATCCGCGGCACCCCGGGCAGCTTTTCAGATCGACGTTGCCGCCACTGAGGATCACGCCGACGCGCTGCCCGATGAAATTTTCGCGATGCCCGAGCAGCACCGCGAGCGGCAGCGCTGCCGACGGTTCGATGATGATTTTCATGCGCTGCCAGGTCAGGTACATCGCGTCGAGGATCTGCGCGTCGTCGGCGAGCAGAATTTCGGCAACGTCGCGCGCGACGAAATGCCAGGTCAGTTCGCCGAGGCTCGAGCGCAGGCCGTCGGCGACGGTTTGCGGATTTTCCGCCGGCAGTAACCGACCCGCGGCGCGCGAGCGAAAAGCATCATCGGCACCGGCCGGTTCGGCGCCGATCACCCGGGCCGCGGGCGCGCGCGTAGCGACGCTGAGGCAGGTTCCGGAAATCAATCCGCCGCCGCCGACCGGGGTGACGATGACATCGAGGTCGGGAATCTCGTCGAGCAGCTCGAGCGCGCTGGTCGCCTGCCCGGCAATCACGCGCGCATCGTTGTAGGGATGGACGACCTCGGCAGCGCTCGCGGCGACCCACTCGGCCAGCGTCGCTTCGCGGTCGGCCAGGGTCGGCGCGCATTCGATGATTTCGGCGCCGTAGGCGCGCACCGCGGCGAGCTTGGCTGCCGGCGCGTTGCGCGGAATTACGACGGTCGCCGGAATACCGCGGCGCGCGGCGGCGTAGGCGAGGGCGGCGGCATGGTTGCCCGACGAATGGGTCGCAACGCCCCGCGCGGCGGTTGCGTCGTCGAGGGTGAATACCGCGTTACAGGCACCGCGCGCCTTGAACGCACCGACTTTTTGCAGATTTTCGCACTTGAAGAAGAGTTCGGCGCCAGTGAGCGCGTCGAAATGTGCCGACCGCAGGATCGGGGTGCGGTGCACGTGCGGCGCGATGCGCGCCGCGGCGGCGAGCACGTCGTCGAAGTCGGGCACTGGCATCGGCGGGATCCTCGGGATAGATCGTCGCCCAAGGTTGCCTCAATGGCGTGTCTTTGGCCAGCGTGAATTCCCGTCGCTGCAAGCGCGCGGTCAGATCCGGCGCAGGTTCGACACGCGGATGCCGCGGCCGCCGGTCGGCGACTCGAAGCGCAACCGCAGACAGCGGGCGTAGCTGCGCAGCAGCGGAACATCGAAATCCGGCCCGTAGTCGCAGTCCAGCTCGAGTGCGCAGTGCTCGTCGTCGCAGTCGACCGAAATCGAGATCTCGGCACCGTCCGGGCTCGCGCTGATCGCGGTGAACAACAGGCTCGACAACAGGTACTCGAGCCAGCGAGCATCGGTCAGCAGCTTCGGCATCCGGCTGCGCGGCAGCCGCAGGCGCACTGCTTTTTGCCGCGCCAGCGGATGCAGCGTGGCGCGGATGCGCTCGAGCAGGGTTTCGAGCCGGACCTCGCTGATCACCACGCCGAAATCGCCGTCGGCGGTTTCGCCGATTTCGAGCAGATTGCCGAGCAGCCGTTCGAGGTGCGCGGCCCGTGCGGAGGACCCGCGCGCTGTACGCGATGCGACGCCGGGCCCGACGTCGCGCGCCGCCAGCGACTCCAGCCGCAACTGCAGGTCGGCGGGCGTGAACGGCCGGGCCAGGTAATCGTCGGCGCCCTGAATCAGCGCGGTCACGCGGTCGTGGATCTGGTCGTCCGCGGAAACCACCAGAATGGGCACCTGGCGATTCGATTCGCGCAGTTCGTGCAGCACCAGCAGCGCCGATTCGGCGGCGTGCGCGAGGTCGAGGACGATCGCCTCGAACGGCTCGATCGCGGCGCGGGTAATCACCTGGCGGGGATCGCCGACCGGGTCGACCAGGTGCCCGAGCGCGCGGAGTTCGGCAACCAGGGAAGGCGAGCGCCGATCGGGACTTTCGACGACGAGCAGATACATGTACTCGTTGTAGCCGACGTTTCTGAAGATTGGCTTAAGATTGCGCATCGCCGCGCAAGTCCGCGCATTACGACGTCATTTCAGCCGATCTGAAACCTCGCCGGACAGGCTTGCGGTCGTCTTGCCGATGCAGCGGAGCCGAAATGAAATCGACGTCTGTGGTGTACGCGTCGGCATCCGCCGGCCATACTAGCCGGCGACGCGTTGCAGCAGCCGCAGCTCCGCGAACAGGCTGCGCATTGCAAGGTTGTCGATAAACGACAGGTTGTAGGGGTGTTCGCAACAGGTACGGCGCAAGCCGGCGATGCCCGGCAGGCGCTCGACCGTCGCCGCGATCTTGCCCCACAGGATCAGTTGCGGAGGCCGTGCCGCCGAGCGCTCGATCGACGCGAGCAGGCGGGCGAGGAAATCGCGCCAGTATCGCGCCTCGACCGTAACCTTGCGCGCCGGGTGCAACACCGGTGTCGCGTTGAACAGCAGAAAGCCGGCGCGTTCGAAGTTGGCGAACAGCTCGGGCAGGGTTTGCACCAGGTCGCGCTTGTCGAGCGCGGCGATTGCCGCCTGCGACACGCGCCCGTCGCGGTCGGCATCGAGGCGCGCTTCGGCCAGCAGCGCGGCCTTGAGCAGGTTGCGCAGCGAGGTCGCCCGGTTGACCGGTTTGCTGAGACCGTGATCGCTCCACAGCGGGCCGACCGCGGCATCGAAGAACGCGATGCCGTTGGCCGACTCGGCGCGCGGGTAGGGCGATTCACCGAGCAGCAGGTAGCGCAGGCCGGCGCGGTCGCGACGAAACGCGGCAAACAGCTTGTCGCGCCCCGGCAACCAGGCGCCGTCGGCGTCGAGCGCGGCGAGATAGTCGGCGTCGACAACCGTGAGCGCGTCGCGCAGCAGCGGCCGCCATTCGGGATGTACCTGCGAGGCGTCGAGCAGGCGCTCGGCGTCAGTCATCGATCAGCGCGTCGAGTCGGATACGCGCGATCTTGTCGACCTCGGCGAGTGCGGTGGCGAACTCGTCTCGCGGCGAATTGTCGAGTCGGCTGCGCATGGCCGCAATGATCCGGTGCTTGTCGAGCCCGCTGACCGCGATGATGAACGGAAAGCCGAACTGGTCGCGGTAGGCGCGATTGAGTTCGGCAATCTGCGCGAGTTCGTCCGGCGTGCAGGCGTCGAGCCCGGCGCCGGCCTGTTCGCGTTGCGAGTCGGCGGTGAGCGTGCCGGCGCTCGCTTCCTTGCCGGCAAGTTCGGGATGCGCCCGCAGCAGCGCGAGCCGGCGTGCCTCGGGCGCCGCGGCAACGGCGGCGGCCATCGCCGCGGTGAGCGCTTCACGGACCGCGAACGGGCGCGCGCTACTGACCTGCTCGGCAACCCACGGCGAGTGTTCGTAGATCGCGCCGAGGCATTCGACGAAGCTCGCGTCGTCGAGGCGGTTGAGCTGGTCGAGCGTGAGCCGGCCGGACACGTCAGTTCGCGCGCGGCGGATGCCGCTCGATCCAGTGGCGAGCGATGTCGATACGCCGGCAGAGCCAGACCCGTTCGTGGGTTTGCACGTGATCGAGAAAGCGCTGCAGCGCGCGAAAACGGCCGGGGCGACCGACCAGGCGACAATGCAGCCCGATCGACATCATCTTCGGTGACTCTCCGCCCTCGGCATAGAGCACGTCGAAGGCATCGCGCAGATAGTCGAAGAACTGCGCGCCGGTATTGAAGCCCTGCGCGGTGGCGAAGCGCATGTCGTTGGCGTCGAGCGTGTAGGGCACGACCAGGTGGTCGTGGATCGCGCCGTCGCCGCACTCGACGCGGGTCCAGAACGGCAGATCGTCGCCATAGTAGTCGGAATCGTAGAGCAGACCCCCCTGCTCGACGACCAGTCGGCGCGTATTGGGGCTGTCGCGGCCGGTGTACCAGCCGAGCGGGCGCTCGCCGGTCAGACGCTCGATGATTTCGAGCGCCTCGCGCATGTGCGCGCGCTCGGTATCCTCGTCGACGTCCTGGTAGTGGATCCAGCGCAACCCGTGGCAGGCAATTTCGTGGCCGAGTTCGACCAATGCGCGCGCCAGTTCGGGATGGCGCTCGAGCGCCATCGATACGCCGAAAATCGTCAACGGCACGCCACGATTCTCGAATTCCCGCAACAGGCGCCAGACGCCGGCGCGCGAACCGTACTCGTAGATCGATTCCATGCTCATGTGACGCGCGGCGTAACTCGGGGCGCCGATGATTTCGGACAGGAACTGTTCCGATCCCGGGTCGCCGTGCAGTACGCAGCGCTCGCCGCCCTCTTCGTAGTTGAGCACGAACTGCACCGCGATGCGCGCGCCGTCGGGCCAGTCCGCGTGCGGCGGCTGGCCGCCGTAGCCGATCAGGTCGCGCGGGTAATCGTTCATGCCGGCACCTTGTTGGCCTGCGGCATCAGCAACGCCTCGAGGTCGGCGACCGGTGTCTCCGGCTTGTGACGGATGCGTTGCTCGATGTGCAGCAGGTGGCGATGCATCGAGTCGATCGCGGCCGCCTTGTCGCGGCGCGCAATTGCGGCAACGATGTCAGCGTGCTCCTGGTTGCGGCACTGACTGGGCGCATCATCGCCGAGATGCGTCAGGATCACGAGCGGCGTGCGCCGGATAATGTCGTTTAAGAATTCCTCGAGCACGCCGTTGCCGGCAAGCCTGGCGAGTTCGCGGTGGAAATCGATAGACAGCGCGAGCGCCTGCTCCGAGTCGCCGCGCGCGTAGGCCGCTTCCTCGGCGACGAGCCGTTCGCGCAGGCGCGCGAGCAGCGCGTCGTCGAGCTTGTCGATGAGGGTTTCGAGGATTGCGGCTTCGAGCACGCGCCGCGTCGCGAACAGGTCGCGTCCTTCCTGCACCGATGGCCGCGCGACCGTCGCGCCGCGGTGCGGGGTCTGCTCGACCAGGCGCGAGTGCGCGAGCCTTGTCAGGACCTTGCGGATCAGGCCGCGCTTGACGCCGAACAGGTTGGCGAGCTGGACTTCCTTGAGCTTGGTCCCGGGTGGCAGGCGGTGGTCGAGCACGGCCTGCTCGATTTGCCGCAGCACGTCGTCTTCACTGAATCGGGCGGGCTTGTCCGGCATGCGATTTCGGCCTCGCGGTGAACGAATGTCGCGAGTGTAGCATGGAATCAAAATTGTTAACAATAATTAATTAAAATGTTGACAATTTTGCCGTTTAGTGCGATTTTAGCGGCTCGATAACGGGGGGTGTTGGTCATGGGGAGATTAACCACGCACGTGCTCGACACTGCGCACGGGGTTCCGGCGCAAGGCGTCGTGGTCATCCTCTACCGGCTCACGCCCGAGCGCAAGCGCGTCGCCGCGGCGACGACCAATGCCGACGGCCGCCTCGACGCCCCGATTCTCGACGCCGACGCGTTTCGCGCGGGTACCTACGAGCTGCTGTTCGAAGCCGGCGACTATTTCCGTAAACGCGAGATCGACCTGCCGAACCCGCCGTTCGTCGACGAGGTCGTGATCCGTTTCGGTATCGCCGACACCGACGCGCATTACCACGTGCCGCTGCTGGTGTCGCCGTGGAGCTACTCGACCTACCGGGGGAGCTGATGGATACCATCCGTTTCATTCTCGATGGCGAGGTCGTCGAAATCGAGTCGATCGAACCGACCCGCAGCGTTCTGCAATACCTGCGCGAGGACCGGCATCGCGTCGGCAGCAAGGAAGGTTGCGCCGAGGGCGACTGCGGTGCCTGTACCGTCGTCGTCGCCGAGCTCAACGGCAAGTCGGTGCGCTATCGCGCGGTCAACGCCTGCATCCAGTTCGTGCCGACGCTCGACGGCAAGGCGCTGTTCACGGTCGAGTCGCTGAAACAACCCGACGGCGGCCTGCACCCGGCGCAGCAGGCGCTGGTCGACTACCACGGCTCGCAGTGCGGCTTCTGCACGCCCGGTTTCGTCATGTCGATGTTCGCGCTCTACCAGCACAACGCCGCGCCGACGCGCGAGGACATCGACGACGCGCTGTCGGGCAACCTGTGCCGCTGCACCGGCTACCGGCCGATCATCGACGCCTGCATGCACCTGCGCGATTACCCCGAGCCGGATAACCGCGAGCAGCAATTGGTCAAAC
>JBPEYE010000082.1:0-22488 GCA_052030825.1 Gammaproteobacteria bacterium
GCGCGCCGGCGCGCACCGTTTCCAGGTCATCCTGGTTCAGGATTGCGAGCGTGACGTTGTCCGCCATCCGTGACGTCGCCGAGTTGATCAGGCTGGCGCAGCCGGACACGAGGATCGCGGCCAGCGTCACCGCCAGTGTTTTGGGCATGGGATCGCCTCTTCAAGCGCGCTCGGACCCGAGTGTAGCCGCCCGTGGTCGAATTGCCAGATCACGGGCCCGCCCGATACATCGCTATATTGGAACGGTGATCGTGGCGCGAGTTCCGGTCGATGCCGAGTCGAGTTCGAATTCCGCCCCCAGCAGGTTCAGTCGTTCGCGAATGCTGAACAGGCCAAACCCGCCTTCCGACACGGTGCGCACCTCGTTGCTGTCGACGTCGAAACCGACACCGTCGTCGATCACCGAGACCCTGATCGCATCGGTGCCGTGCTGCCAGTCAATCGCGACCGTCTTCGCCTGCGCATGCTTGGCGACATTGATCATCAGCTCGCGGACCGCCTGGAAGACGACGACCTTCAACTCTTCGCCGAGCGCGCTTTTGCCACCGTCACTGCTGATCGTGACCTTGACGCCGGTGCGCCGGCGGTAGTTTTCCGCGAGCCACTCGACCGCGGCTTCGAGCCCCAGTTCGTAGAGCACCGGCGGGCTGATCTCGAAGATCAGCGAGCGGGTTTCCTGCAGCGACTTGTCCAGTAACGCGTCGATTCCGTCGGCAACGGCACGCGCCTGCTCGTCGGCGAGTGACTGTTTCAGCTCGGCGAGCTGAATTCGCGACAGCACCAGGTTTTGCACCGTGCCATCGTGCAACTCCGAGGAAATGCGTCGACGCTCGCTTTCCTCGGCCAAGGAGATTTTGCCCGACAGCGAACGTAACTCGGACTGGTATTCCTTAAGCCGCGTCGCGGCTTCGACCTCGGCGGAAATGTCCTGGATACAGATCAGTACGCTCGACCAGTCATCGCGGTCACCGGTTGTCAGCTCGCAGGTGCGGATGATCGGGAAAACCTCGCCATTTTCGCGCACCGATTTGGCGTGCACGCGCGAGCGTCGCCGACCCTGGTCGAAAGCGACGATGACTTCGATGATCGCGAGCTTCTGTTCGTCGATCAGTTCGCCCTGCACGAACTCGATATGGGATTCGACCGACGCTGAACCGAATATCTGCACCGCTTCCTGGTTTGCGTTGAGCACCGGCTGGATCTCGTCGCGGCGCCGGATCAGGTGCAGGTTGTCGCGCAGGTATTCGCCGACGTCTTCGACGCCCTGTTCGCGCAGGCGTTCGACCAGTTCCCTGGCCCTGCTCCAGTCGGATTCGTACAGCGCCGCCGGTGCCGACTCGAACAGCCGGCGGTAACGCACTTCGCTCATGCGTACCGCTTCCTGCGCGCGGTAGCGTTCGCTGACGTCGGTATTGGTCGTACCGATGCCGAGGATGGCGCCGGCCTCGTCGAAAATCGGAAATTTGGTAATCACCGCGTGACGCAAGCGACCGTCCTCGGTGCGCGGGAATTCGCGCTCCATCGAGACGGTTTCGCCACGCTCCCAGACCTCGCGCTCGTGCGCCTTCATTGCCTCGAGCTCGGCTGGATCACTGGCAAAGATTTCGTCGGCGGTCTTGCCTTGGATCTGGTAGGACGGCTTGCCGATCCAGGACTCGAACTGGCGGTTGATGTAGAGGTAACGCCCGTCCCGGCCCTTCAGCGACAACGCGTCAGGAATGTTGTCGAGAAACAGCCGATAGCGTGATTCGCTATCCTTGGCGGCCTTGCGCTCGCTGATGTCGAAGACGAGACCGACGACGCGCAGCGCGCGCCCCGCGGCGTCACGCTCGGTGACGATGCCCCGCGTCTGGATCCAGATATAGTGATCGTCGCGATGGCGGAAGCGCAGTTCGCAATCGAACACCCGGCTTTCGCCGCGCAGGTTGCGGACCAGCGATTCGTGCCACAGCGGCAAGTCCCTGGGGTGGATGTTGTCACTGACCCAGTCGGTGTCGATGTTGCGTTCGTCGGCGCGATAACCGAGCAAAGCCAGAAACTCGTCGCTGTAGGTGATCCGGTCGTTGGTCAGTTCGTACTCCCAGCTGCAGCCGCCGAGAGATTGCATCACGAGCCGTTGCAGCTCTTCATTATCCATTTACCGATTTAGCCTGGGGTCAGATTGACGGTCCTGAACCGTGAGGATATCAGCTAATCGAATTCCCGGGGGAGTTTATCGGGCCGTTGCCGGCAGCAAGGCAAACGTCAGCCGGCAAATTCCGGCGACAAACCGTCGCCAAACCATTGGCCGCCATTCATGATCGTGCTGATCGCGTTTGCAATCTCGGCCGGTCCCTTGTCCTTGAGCATGTAGCCGCTGGCGCCGGCGCTCAACATGCCGCGGACGTAAACCGGGTCGGCGTGCGCCGATACCGCGAGGACGCGGGCGCCTGTCCACTGTTCGAAAAGGCGTCGCGCGACGTCGATTCCCGACTGCTTGCCGAGCGAGACGTCGAGCAGGATCAGATCCGGCTTTGCGCTGATTGCAGTCGTCAGCGCGCGTTCACCATCGGTTTCGGCGGCGATTACGCGCGCGATACCGGTACTCTCGACGAGCTTTGTCAACCCGTCGAGAATCGCGGCCTGGTCATCGACCAGCATAATCGAAAACGGCTTCGGCGCCATGACTGCTCGCGTTTGCGCTCCGGGTTCGGTTGCAGAGCCGGGCCTGAAAGTGTAGAGGTCCCGTCCGGAGTCACGGCATCCGTAAAAATACGTAAACCGGGCCGGCGAAAGGCACTACCGGGATTCGCGTTTCGGACCCCGATCGCGTGCCGGCTTGGCGCAATCCCGGCGTTCGCGCTCGCGATGGCGATTGAAATTATCTATCGCTAGCGCTCGCCGCGCACGTATCTTCTGCGCGCAAGCGCAAGCCGGGGTAATCGTATCGCCACGCGAGCGGTCAGCTGCCGACCGACGTGATCCCCTCGCGAATCGCGTACTTGGTCAGGCCGGCGACACTGCGGATCGCCAGCTTGTCCATGATCCGGCGGCGATGGGTCTCGACCGTACGTCGCGAAAGATGCAGTAGCGCGGCGATTTCGACGCTGGATTTACCCTCGGCGACGAGTTGCAACACTTCGCGCTCACGCGAACTCAATGCCTGGGGTGCGCGGCCGGCATCGTTGTGCAGGCAATCCTCGACACTCGCATCGCGAATCCGCGGACTGACGTAGACGCGACCGCGCATGACCGTATCGAGCGCCGCCTCGAGTTCGTCGACGGCCGCCTCCTTGACCAGATAGCCACGCGCCCCGGCCTCGAGCATGCCCTTGACGTAACTGCCGTCTGCATGACTCGACAGCGCGAGCACCCGAACCTCCGGCAGCAGACGCGCAATCCGTCGCGTCGCATCGACGCCGTTCATACCCGGCATTGCGACGTCCATGACGACGACATCGGGCTCGAGCGCGCGCGCCAGCGCCACCGTATCGCGTCCGTTACCGGTTTCACCGACGACATCGAATTCGTCGCCCGCCTGCAACAGGCTCTTGAGCCCGGCGCGCAGCAGCGCGTGATCGTCGGCGAGGATAACTTTGGCTTTCATAAATTCAGGCTATGGATCGACCGTTCCTGAGCCGGTACCGGATTGGCGATGCCGGGGAATGTTGTTATCGTCCTTTCCGCCCCGCGGTCGGTAAAACCATATTATTTCCCGATCGCCGAGAGAACACAACGCGGACCACGAGCGCCATTTTCGAAGTTCGCGACAACGGCATGAACGACACGACTATCCATCAGCTCGGAGCGGCACCGGCCGGCATTCTGCGACTGGTGCAGATCACCGACTGCCATATTTTCGCCGACGCCGAATCGCGCCTGCTCGGCATCGATACGCGCGCATCGCTGCGCGCGGTCTGCGGCGCGATCGAGCGCGAACAGCCGCAACGCGACGGCATTCTCGCGACCGGCGACCTGTCGCAGGACGGATTACCGGAATCCTACGCCTACCTCGCGCAGCAACTGGAGACGCTCGGCGCGCCGGTGTTCTGGCTGCCGGGCAACCACGACGTCATCGAAACCATGTCACGTTGTTTTCGCGGCGGCCGAATTCAGGCGGCGCGGCGTGTGCTCGGGGCCGGTTGGCAGATCGTCCTGCTCGACTCGACCCTGCCGGGCGAGGTTCACGGCGAGGTGTCCGCCGATGAACTCGACTTTCTCGATGCCGCGCTCGGCGAGTATCCCGACCGCCACGCCCTCGTTTGCCTGCATCACCAGGCCATTGATACCGGCAGCCGCTGGATCGATCTCAAGGGCTTGCGCCGCCAGGATGAACTCGGTGCGCGCATCCGCGGGCACGCCAACGTGCGGGGTGTCCTCTGGGGTCATGTGCACCAGGAAGCGCATCACCGGCTCGACGGCATCGACTGGATGTCAACGCCGTCGAGTTGCGTGCAGTTCAAGCCCGGCAGCGAGGTTTTCGCTACCGATACCGCGGCGCCGGGTTATCGCAGCCTCGCGCTGCACGCCGACGGCCGCATCGAAACCGCGGTGCACCGTCTCCAGGATTTCGAATTCGAGTCGGCCAACGGCGTTCGCGGTTACTAGTTATGGCCCGGCGGTAGCGTGAACCAGAAGGTCGTGCCCTGGCCGACGCCGTCCGATTCGGCCCAGATCCGGCCGTCGTGAAACTCGATGATGCGCTTGGCCAGCGCGAGGCCGATACCGGTTCCCTCGATCCGCGTATCGAGTCGTTCGAACAAATTGAAGATGCGTTCGTGGTAATCGCTTTCGATGCCGATTCCGTTGTCGCGCACGAAGCACAATACCCGACCGTCGACGAGATCGGCGCCGACCTCGATGCGCGGCCGCGACGCGCCGTCCATGAACTTGAGCGCGTTGCCGACCAGGTTCTGAAAAACCTCGAACACGCGCCCGGCGTCGCCCCGCGCGGCGGGCATGTCATCGGCGACGGACACCTCCGCCTCGCGGTCGGCGATCGATTCGGCGAACATCGAGACCACATCGCGCACCATTGCGCCGAGATCGATATCGATCGGCGGGCGCACCAGGCGCCCGACCCGCGACAGCTCGAGCAACTCGTCGAGCTGGCGGGCGAGGTTATCGGTCGCGCGCGCGATCTTGTCGATGTCGGCGGCGACGCTGGCGCGATCGCCGCTATCGAGATCCCGCTGCAGCAATCCGATAAACCCCTTGATCGTCACCAGCGGCGCCTTCAGGTCGTGCGAGACCGAGTAGGTGAAACGCTCGAGCTCGGCGTTCTGTCGCTCGAGTTCGCGGTTCTTGGACTGGATCTCCTCGAGCAACTGTTGCTGCTTCTCGCGGCTCGAGTTCAGCTCGGACATGGTACTCAGAAAACTGTAGGTCAACGTATCGGTGACGGACGGGCTGACGTAAATGCGCCCGTCGGCCAGGGTCCGGACCGCCCCGACGAGCTCGTCGACGGCACCATCCTTGAGCAGGTAGCCGCGGGCGCCCGCTTCGAGCATCCCCTTGACGAAAAAACCGTCGTTGTGTCCGGATAGCGCCAGGACTCGGACCGAGGGCGCGGTTTCGGTGATCGCGCGCGTCGCCTCGACGCCATTGGTGCCGGGCATCGCGACGTCCATGACGACAACGTCGGGCAGGAGTTCGCCGGCACGCTCGACCGTTTCGCGGCCATCACCGGTCTCGGCAACGATCTCGATATCGGCCGCGGACAGCAGGATGCCGCGGAACCCGGCGCGCAGGCTGGGGTGATCGTCTGCGAGTATGACCTTGACCGGCATAGTGACGAATAATAGTCGAATTGGGCGCGCTTAAAACCGTCTGCGCCCGAAATTCGGTGTCTTCGTCGCGCACGCTGCCACCGCATACGCGATACCTGCCGGGGCTTCGATCTGCTATGCTGAGCGACCCAGCGTCGCCCGGAGCCTCGTCATGTCATTCGGCAATCTGTTCAAGTCGATCTTCACCGGCGCCGGCGCCGACAAGACGCCGGCGACCGAGCCCGAAGAGTACAAGAGCCTGCAAATCGAAGCCGCGCCGATCTACGAGGACGGCAAGTATCGTACCGCCGGATACATCAGCGGCGAGCGCGACGGCGAACCCCGCCGGGTGCGCTTCATCCGTGCCGACCAGCATGGCGATCAGCAGGCCGCGATCGAGCATTCTCTGACCAAGGCCCGGCAAATCATCGACGAGCAGGGCGCGGCGCTGCTCGACAAGCCGCATCTCTAGACCGACTGCTTCGCCAGCTCCTGCCTCAGTAACTCGATTCGCGGACGCGCATCCTGCGCGTTTGGCTTGATCTCGAGCAGGCGTTCGAAGGCCCAGATCGCGCGCTCGAAGTCGCGCTTGAGCCCGAGAATCATGCCGAGCCCCCAGATCGCGCCGAAATGGCGGGGTTCGAGCCTGAGCGTCTGCTCGATATCGTCGAGTGAACCGTCGTAGTCGCCCTGGTAGTAGCGGACGGTTGCGCGCCGGTTCCAGCCCTCGGAAAACTCGGGCAAGCGTTCGATGACCTCGGAATAAATCAATTCCGCCGCGACGAGATCGCCGGCGCGGACTTCCTCGGCAGCGGTCTGCATCATCGTGTCGACTTCGGCTTCGCCGCTGTCGTACCAGATCTCCCAGATTTCGGCCTCGGTTTCGAGCAACACCAGCGTGTCCTCGCTGCTGCGCAGCGTCTCGAATAGCGCGTCCAGGCGCGCGTCGGTCTGATCGGCGGGCGCGGCAAGCGGCAACAACAGGGCCAGGGCCAGAATGAAACGGGTTGTCGGCTGCATCGCGAACCTCATCTGTCTTCCCTCGGGTCGTGCCGCGTCCTATTCTACGCGCCCGGTGCCAACCGGTCACGGGCGCGCGGCCGTTTGTTTGCACCGACAATTTGCATTATTCTTGCCGACGAAATTGCGATGGGGCCGTCGCCATGTCAATAACAACAAGTTCATGGACTTTGAGACAGCTGGCTGGTCTTGCGATTCTGCTGTGGGCCAACAACGCGTTGGCGTTTACGATCATCGAAATTCCCGACGAAGAGGATGCGCCCGGCGCCAGCATCGCCGACGCGATTTCTCTCGGCGCCCAGTTCCGACCGCTGGCCGCCGCGCTGCGCTCGCATGCGGAAGCAAAACTGCGCCGCGACGCGTCGCGCGAAGCCGCCACGGGCGGTGACGTGTTCGCCCATAGTGGCTACGCCGATACCGCCAGCGACGCTTCTTTCATCGAGGTCGCGAACCACGGCGGCGGCCAGGGTATCCTGCAAAGCGTCTGGCTCAGTTCGTCGTTGACCGACTTCGACAACGACTTTTCCCGCACCCGGTTCGACGGCAAAACCCACCTGCTGCTGGCCGGCCTCGATATCACCGTCAGCGAGCGATACGTCTGGGGCATCGCGTTCGGTTACGAAACCACCACCATCGATACCGAGTTCAATTCCGGCGGCCAGGAGATCGACGGATTCAATCTGAGTCCCTACTTCGCCTACCTGCTTTCCGACACCTGGAGCGTCGACGTCAGCCTCAGCCTCGGCAGCTACGATACCAAACAGACTCGCGGTGAAGTCGCCGTGCTCCCGGGGCCGGTACTGGTGGTCGACAACGTCGACAGCGACTTCTCGTCGGAGCGCCAATTCCTGGCCTCGAACCTGACCTACTCGGCGCCGCGCGGCAACTGGTTCCTGACCGGCTGGCTCGGCCTGCTTGCCGGCGACAAGGAACAGGACGACTACACCGAGAGCGACGCCACCGAGGTCGAGGGCCAGGAACTGGATATCGAGCGCTGGTATCTCGGCGGCGAGGCGGCCTACGGTCACGACGTTTCGGAGACCTACTTCGGGCTGATCTACGAAAAGGACCAGGACGTCAACGAGATCGAGTTCGCCGCGGGCGAGCAACCGGAAAACGATGACGACAGCGTACTGCTGACGGTGGGTTGGCGCTACTTCGGCAGCGACGTCACCGCCGATATCGAGCTGAGCACGCGCCTCGGTCAGGACGACACCAGTGAAAGCAGCATCGCGACGACGCTGCGCATCGATCTCTAGGCCCGGTACCGGCGCCGCGGATCACCGCGAAGCCTGCTGGGCGTAGCGGCGCAGCAGGCGCGCGGCATATTTTTCCACCGGTGTAAAGTCATCGGTCAGCAGCGGACCGCGGTCGTCGTCCGACCCCGCCGTAAATATCTGCAGCCCGGCGACCCGCCGCAATTCCGGGTAACTGAAATCGGTACCGGTTGCCGTTCGCCAATCGACGCGCTGCCCGGTGCCCTGGGCGTTATGGCCGACGAAGATGAAATTCTGCAATTTCTCGCTGTTCGGGTCTTCGGTCGCGATGACATAAACGCTCGGAAGCTCGGCGCGCATCGTCGCATGCACCGCCTCGAGCAGCGGTCGCAGCTCGTCGGCGAGGCTGCCGTAGACGTTGACGATGACCACGCCCTCGGGCGCCAGCCGTTGTCGCGCGAGGGCGAAAAATTCGCGCGTCGTGAACTGCATCGGCACCGAGGCGAAGGCACGGTAGACGTCGACGAAGATCAGGTCGTAACGATGCGGGCTATCGTGCAGGAATCGCCGGCCGTCGATGACATGGTTATGCAGTCGCGGCGAATCCGGCAGATCGAAATAGCGGCGCGCGAGCGGCAGCAGCGCCGGCTCGATTTCGGCGACGTCGACGATCGCCTGCGCGGAATCGCGCAGAATCGCGCGCGGCACCGTGTACGCGCCGCCGCCGATTGCGAGTGCACGCTCGAGCCGCGGCGTAAACAGGCGATACAGGTCGAAGTAGCGGGTGTAGTCGAACGCCATCCGGCCGTCGTCGAGGAACAGCCCGCCGTTGATGTTGCGGTCCTGCAGCAACAGGCGTGCCGGCCGATTGCGATAGTCGATGTCGCGCACGACGATGCGTTCGTAGAGACCGTCGATTTGGGCGAGCACGCCGCTCGCGGGCGCGGGCTCGAGACGATCCGAGGCGACGCCAGCGAGCAGACCGGCGAAGATCAGGGCGCCGAGCCCGGACCGGTGCGCAAACCCGTGGATCAGCAGACCGAAGGCGCCGAGCAGCAGCAAACCGCCGCTGACGCCGACGAGAATCCGGCTGACGCCGAGCTCGGGAATCAGCACGAATCCGGCCAGCAGGCTGCCGGCGATACTGCCGACGGTCGAATAAAAAAAGACCAGCCCGGCAGCGCGGCCGACGGCGTTATCGCCGAGTCGCCGATGCAGCAGCTTGACCGCGAACGGTGCCAGCGTACCGAGCAACAGCGCCGGCAATAAAAACAGCAGCAGCGACACGATCAGCGGACCATCGATCATCGACAGGCGCAGGGCCAGCGGCGGCAGTACCGCAACCCGCAACAGCTGCAACAGCAACACGGCGAATCCCGCGAACAGGATCAACGCATAGAACAACCGCTCGGACGGGTTGCGGTCGGCCACCCAACCGCCGCAATAGTAACCGAGCGCAAGCGCCGCCAGAATCGTGCTGATGACGCTGGCAAAGGTGTAGATCGAGTTGCCGAAATACGGCGTCAGGATACGCACCGCGGTAATCTCGATGATCAGCACGGCCATCCCGGTCAGGGCAACCGCGAGCAGCAAACCGGCCTGATAGCGCCGCGGCGAAGTTACGACCAAGCCGCCCTATTCCCGCGCGACGAATCGCAGCGACTGGTGCGCGGTACGCCGCGCGTGCCGGCGTTTCAGCGGCGACGCGAAAAACCGTTCGATCGCGGCGAGCAGGATCGCGGCGTCGGTCTCGTCGAGGAGCGCGATCTCGTCGCGCGCTGCGAGTAAGGTTTTCAGCAGGTGAACCGAAACGATGTGCTCGCCCTGGCCGTGATCGAGCACGCGCGCGATCAGCGCCGCGACGCGCGCGGACCGATCGCCGGCCGGCGGTGCCTCGAGGCGATCGGGCCGCGTGAAACCGGCGTTGCGGCCGCTGAAACAGGCCATTTGCAGCAGGCCCTGCGGCCACAGGTCGGGAAAACGGTCGCACTGGCGCCTGACCGCGTTGGCGAAGGTGATGCCGTGAGTGAAGTCGAGCCAGCCGACGTTGCCCGATACCGAAACCTGGATCTCGTCTTGCCGCGCCAGATCGAAGTTCAACAGGTTGTTGGCGTTGGCGAGCAGCAATGCGCGGTAAATTTCCGCCGGCGGTGCGGCGCTGCAGTCGACCGCGGCCGCGAGCGCCGCATCGATGCTCGCCCGCCACCAGGTCTGCGCCGACGGCTTGTTATCGCCACGTCCCCAGGCGGCCAGCGCTCCGGCGTAGCCGCGAAACTCGGGGATCCTGTCCTCGCGCGACGCGTAGACGAATTCGCGCGCCAGCGACAGCAGCAACGGTTCGAGCACCGAATTGCCAAGCCGCTCGACCAGCTCGCCGGCCTTGACGACATAGATCAGCGCATGACCGAAATCGTTATAGTGGGCGAGTGCCGCGCGCGTCAGCGCGTGCTCGAAATCGGCGAAACCCAGCCCATCGCGAAGACCACCGCGCAGCAGGCCGGTTGCCGCGGCTTCGTCCTCGGCTTCGATCGCGGCCACGAAATCGTCGGCATCGAAGGGCTCGGTGCCGTCGGCATAGGCATATTCGCGCTCGCGACGAACGTCGTAGGCGACGTGTGCGACCGCTTCGAGCAGGCAGACGAGTTCGAGTTCGGCGTCGCCGGCATGTTCCGCGTGCAGCTTCAGCCAATCGGCCATGCCGGCGTAGGCGTGAGTCCAGCCGAACTCGAAACGCCGCCAGGACCAATCGACCGCCAGGCGCGGCGCGTCGAGCGGGTCGGCGCCGAGGCGCGCGAGCCGCGCGATCTCGCGCGCGATCCGATCGTAGCTGTAATCGTCGAACGCGGCGCGCAGGTTACGCGTGATCTCGCGGTAACGCTCGGCGTAGGGCGCCTCGGTCAGATCGACCCAGATGTCGCCGTCGCGAACTTCGACCGGGTAGGTGCGCAGGCGATCGCCGCCGAAGAGATTCTCGCCGCTGTCGAGATCGAACTTCCAGTTGTGCCAGTTGCAGGTCAGAACGCAGTCGGCGGAGAGGCTGCCCTCGGACAGCGGATAGCCCTCGTGCGGGCAGCGATTGTCGCAGGCGCGGAGACCACGGGCGGTCTGCCAGACAACGATTTGCCTGCCGTCGACGCGCCCCATGCGCACGCCGTCGGCGCCGAGATCGGCGAGCGACATCAGCCGTCGCCAGTCGCGCGCGGCGGCGGTACCGGTTTCGGCGACCCTGGCCATACGCCGCTCGGCTTCCGCTCAGTCGCGGAACGACGGATCTTGCCGATCGAGCAGGCGCACCACCGCATCCCAGACCCGCGCGACGTCGGCATCGCCGCCGCCGGCGCGCGCGTTGCCGTAGCGGGCGAGTTCGTCGAGCACCTCCGGCTCCGGCACGATGGTGCCCTGTCCCGTGGCCAGGACGTCGAGTTGTACCTTGCACGCGTTCTCGGTTTCGTACATCAGGTAAAAGGCCTCGGCGACGTCGACGCCAACCGTCAACAGGCCGTGGTTATGCATGATCATGACGCGCTTGTCGGCGATATCGCGGCCGAGCCGCGCGCACTCCTCGGCGTTGTCGGTGGCGACGCCGTAGGGGTGATAACACAGCAGGTCGCGCAGCTCGTTGGCCTGCTGGGTCAGCGGCAGCAAGCCGCAGGACAGGCAGGAGACGGCCATGCCGGCGCGGGTGTGGCTGTGCAGGACGACATTGATATCCTCGCGCGCCCGCAATACCGCGGTATGGATCGCGTGCCCGGCTTCGTTGTACGGAAAATCGCCGGCGACGACGTTGCCGTCGAAATCGACCTTGATCAGGTTGCTGGCACGGATTTCGTGGAACAGCAGGCCATAAGGATTGATCAGGTAGTGCTGCGGCTCACCCGGGACGCGCGCGCTCAGGTGGGTGAAAATCGAGTCGGTCCAGCCGTAATGCACGAACGCGCGGTAACAGGCGGCGAGCTGGACCCTCGATTCCCATTCGGCATCGCTGCAGGTCGCCGCTTTCAGTCTGGTTTCGGGTCTGCTCATCGTCAATCCTCCGGGGCGGGAACCCCGCCTGCGCTGGCGCCGCCGAGGCGGCGGCCGAGGTACTGGTAGAAATCCCAGATGGTACCCTCGAGATCGGGCGCTGCCAACGGCCCGGGCGCATGATGCAGCGAGCCGAGGCCTTGCTGCACGCGCACGAGCACCTGTTTGTCTTCAGCCATCGTCTGCTCGAACAGTTCGATCGCGCGCGCGACGTCGGCGTCGTCCCAGTCTTCGCCGTGGAAAATCAGGCCCATCTTGACCCGCACCGACCCGGGTTCCCGTGGCCGCAGGCATAAAAACGAGCTGTAATCGCTGCCGACGCCGACGCAGAAACCCGGCGGGACCGCGAACATCACGCAGGTATCGAGCTCCACGTCCGTCAGGTCCGCGTGGCCGACGCGCGCTTCGGCGACGCGCTCGGTGAAGCCGACGGCGTAACCGAAATGCAGTTCGCCCGGCGGCAAGTGTCGGCACAGGCGGCTCGGGTTGACCTTGTGCAGCGTATCGCGGTGCAACGGCGTCAGGTGATAGCCCTCCATGAAGTTTTCGAGCAGACACTTCCAGTTGGTTTCCCAGGTCGCCTCGGTTAGATAGCGCAGCGTCATCTGCTCGAGGTGGTAATTGGCGATGATGTCCTCGAGCGGCGCGAGCGCGGCGGCAAGTCCCGGCGCGCTGTCGGCGAAACAGACGAACAGGAAACCCTGCCAGGTCTCGAGCCTGATTTCGGGCAGTCGACAGCCGGCGCGATCGAAGCGCTCGTTCGCGTCGAGCCCGGGCGCGTTGAGCAATTGTCCGGTGGAGTCGTATGCCCAGTGATGGTAGGGACACAAAAACTTGCGGGCGTTACCGCGGTCGTCGGCAATGACCGTGCCCCGATGGCGGCAAACATTGGCCAGCGCGCGCACCACGCCGTCGTGCCCGTGAACAACGAGAATCGGCTCGCCAACGTGGTCGAAGGTAAAATAGTCGCCCGGATTCGCGACTTCGTCGGCGCGGCCGACGCATACCCAGTCGGCGAGAAACAGCGCCTCGCGTTCGCGCCGCAACCAATCGACGTCGGTGTAGAACGCGCCCGGCAATGAGCAAGCGCAGTCGTACCCCTGCTGCGCCAGCGCGCGCAGGATCCGATCGAATTGTGGTTTCTTGTCTTGCATGCAGGCAACCCGCCAGAAGTCGTCGCCGCGCTACCGGGCTCGCCACCCGGCCCGGCACCAACTAACAACGGCAGTCTATCCGATCAGCCGGGTTCGCACACGCGCGAGGACGCAAAACTTCGCCTGCTGTCAATACCTGAAATCCGACACCCGGTCCTTGAGGCGATCGGCGATTTGCACGAGCCGCTCGCTCGAGGCGGCGAGGCGTTCCGAAGCCTCGGCGTTGGTCGCCGCGATGTCGGTAATGCCGTCGACGTTTCGGCTGATCTCCGCAGCCACCGCGCTTTGCTGTTCCGCCGCGGCCGCGATCTGCAGGTTCATGTTGGTGATGGTCGTCACCGACCCGGTGATCTCGCCGAACGCAACTCCGGCGCGTGACGCGTGATCGACGCTGGCGACGGCTTTTTGCCGTCCCATTTCGATCGCATCGACCGCGGCGCGCGCCTGGGCATGCAAGCGTTCGATCATCGATTCGATTTCCCGCGTGGATTCCTGGGTGCGGCTCGCGAGCGTGCGGACCTCGTCGGCGACGACGGCGAAACCACGACCCTGCTCGCCCGCACGAGCCGCTTCGATGGCGGCGTTGAGCGCCAGCAAATTGGTCTGTTCGGCAATACCCTTGATCACGTCGAGCACCGATCCAATCGAATCGACGTCTTCCGACAGCGTATCGATCACGCCGACCCCGGTTTCGATCTGATCGGCGAGCGCGTTGATCGACGCAATCGTATTCTCGATCACCGTCTGCCCCGACTGGACGTTTTCGTCGGCCTGTTGCGCCGATACGGCGGCGCGATTGGCGCTCGACGCCACCTCGGCGACCGAACTCGTCATCTCCGCGATCGCCGACGCGACCTGCCCGGTTTGTTCACGCTGGCGTTGCACGCCTCGTTGCGACTCCTGGACCACGGCAGTGACGCCGGAGACTTCGCCAAGCAAATCCTCGACGCCACGCGCGACCTGCGCGACCAGTTGTTGCACCTTGCCCGCGAAACGATTGAAGTTATGCGCCACCTGCGCCAGTTCGGATCGACCTCGTGTATCGAGCCGGCGGGTCAGGTCGCCCTCGCCGTCAGCGAGATCGTGCATCGCTTCGACGGCAGTAAGCAGCGGCCGGGTAATCATGCGCGCGATAATCGAGGCAATCAGGGTTCCGAGCACCAGGCTCACCAGCAGGCCGAGCATGATCCGCCGGTCCGCAGCCGTGGCCTGCTGTTGCAACGCGTTGCTGGTTTCGTCAATCAGCTGCTCGAATTGCGCCACAAGCCTTGCGGCGCGGCGTTCGATCTTCGTAACCAGCGGCCCGATTTCGGTCTTGACGAGGAAAATATCGGCGCGGTACCGGTCCGAGGCGTGAATTTCCAGGGCCTTTTTCAGCTCAGGGTAGTAACGATCGTAGGTCGCGACGAGGCGTTCCATTGCGTCGGCCTGTTCAAAGGTGTACAGGTCGTCCTGGCTGGCGAGAAATTCCAGCTTGTTGGTGACGACTTCACGGATGGCCTCGATGTTCTGCACGCTGCCGTCGCTGCGAAAGGCGAGAAATGTGCGCAGCTCGCTGAACAGCTGCACGTTGTAGTAACGCAGGTCGTACAGCGCTTGACGGAAATCGTCGCGCGATCCGTCCAAATTATCCTCGTCATAGTCCGACAGGATCATCTGGCTGATCGATGATTGCAGTGTCTGCGCCATCGGGTTCAGGCTTTCCGAGGCGATGCGCTGGGCCGGGACGTTGACGAGATCGCTTGCGACCAGCTCGAGCACCCGGTTTTCATAGCCGGCGAGTTTCTGCAATTCCGCTTGCAGTACGGCCACCTCGGTTCGAAACTCGTCCCTCGCGACGATGAAATCGAACGCCTGCAGACGGTCGACGAGCGCCCTGGCTTTCGCCAGGTGCTGCGCGTAGCGTTCGCGATAAACGGCTTCGCGCGTCAACAAGAAATAGCCGAGTTCGCCGCTGGTGGTCTGGAGCTCGATTTGCAGCCCCTGCGCGGTCAGCGCCACCGGTTGCAGTCTCTCGGTAACCGAATTGATGCCCTGTTTGAGCTCGGCAAAGACGGACATTGCAGCGAACGAAAACAGTACCAGTATCGTCAACAATAGCCCGAACCCCAGCCAAATTCGGCGACGAATACTGAAAGTCGCAGTCTCGTCCTGGCCGCTATTGAGCGGGAGCGAGAATCGCATGATGGATTACCTGCCGAAAGCGAATTGATTGCCCGACTCTGTATCGACCAAACCCGAATAAAGCTGAACCGATCCCGCGGCACACTGCACGATCGTCATGCCGCCGGCAGTTTGCGAGATCTGTGCTAATCTTTTTTGCTAATTTTAATGAAACACCGGGGTATGCCATGACCGAAGCAAATCCTTACAGCGCACCCGACGCGGCGCTGGAGACCGGTTTCGACGATACCTATTCGCCGAGCGTGATTTCGTTCCAGGGGCGAATCGGGCGGATGCGTTACCTCGCTTACAGTTTCGGCGTCAGCCTGCTGACGGGCGTCGTGCTGATGGTGGTCATGCCGCTGCTCGGCGCCGGAATGGCGATGGCCGGCGGCGGCATCGGCATCGTTTCGATGCTGACGGTCGCTGTTCTTTACATCGCCACGATCGTTTTTTCGGTGATGTTCGCCAAGCGCCGCCTGAACGACCTCAACCGCAGCGGCTGGTGGTTCCTGCTGTTTCTCGTGCCGGTGGTCAACCTGCTGCTGGCCATCTACCTGATCTTTTTCCCCGGCTCCCAGGGCGGCAACAACTTCGGTCCGGCGCCGGAGGCCAACTCGATCGGCGTGCTGATTCTCGGCTGGGGCCTGCCGGTCCTGTTCCTTCTCGGCATTGTCGCCGCCATCGCGATTCCGCAGTTCGCGGCGATGCCGCAATAAAACCGTCTGCCGGTCTTCGCCGTCAGGCGAAGGCCGGCATTACTTCCTTGCAGAACAGCTCGAGCGAGCGTTTCTGCTCCTTTTGTCCGAGGCCCATGCTGGCGTAATAGATGAACTCGTCGACGCCCAGCGCCTCGTAACGCTTGAGCTTGTCGATGACCACGTCGGGCGAGCCGAACATCAGGTTTTGCTCGAGCATCTCGGCGTTGTACTGTTCGCGCTCGGCGAGTTCCTCGAGCGGAATCCGCTTCGGAAAACCGTTGTGCACGTCGCCGAGGTTGCGGAACAGGTTTTCGAACTGGCCGAGCACCCCCTGGATCGCCCGAATCGCCGCGTCGCGCCCGGCGTCGTCGGTGTAGAGCGCGGTGTGGCGCATCAGCGCCCAGGTCGGACGATCCGCGTCGGCATGCGCCGCCAGCGCCTCGTCGAAGCGGCTCTTGTAATCCTCGGCCTCGGAGAACGGTCGCGTTAGCGGCCACGACATGATGTTACAGCCGTTTTCGACCGCGTAATCGAAGGTGATCGGTGCCCGCGCCGCAACCCAGATCGGCGGATGCGGTTTTTGCAGCGGTTTCGGCACCGAGGTCGCGGTCGGGAACGACCAGTATTTCCCGTTGTGCTCGGTGTCGCCGGCCCACAGCGCCTTCAGTACCGGCAGCATTTCGTGCATGTACTGGTAGGCGTCGGATTGCTTAAGCCCGGGGTGCATCCGATCGAATTCGCGCTGATATGCGCCCGAGCCGATACCGAACTCGAGCCGGCCGTTGCTCAGCAGGTCGGTCATCGCGGCCTCGCCGGCAAGATTGATCGGGTGCCAGTAGGCGGCAACCGCGACCGCGGTGCCGAGGCGGATGCGCTCGGTATGCATTGCCCACCAGGTCAGGATCTGGAACGGGTTCGGCGCGATCGTCATTTCCAGCGCGTGGTGCTCGGCGGCCCAGGCAATCGTGAAACCGGCTTCGTCGGCCATTTGCACCATTTCCAGCGTATGCCGGGCGACATCGCGCATATCGGTGTTGTCGTCCATGCGCTCGAGATTGATTGCCAGCTGAAACTTCATGTCGTCTACCTCTTGATCAATACTGCCGTTTGCGGCCCGCGCCGGACCGTCATCTTAAACTTGCGCTTCGATGCTTGTCTGCAATTTTCTTTCATCGATGTCCTGGGCTCTCCGACGAAACGGTTATCGGACGCCTCGTCGAACGCATCGAGGAACACCATTGCTGCCGAGCCGACCCCGCCGAACACGTGGCCCACCTGCGCTAACTGCAGCGCCGCAATCGCGGCCTGGCCGCCGGACTTTTCAGCCATCTGGTCACCCGAAGACCGCTGCCGAACAGGTCGTGCGAGACGGTTTTCAGGGTATACAAATCTGTTTTAAGCGGTGTGATCCAGAGTCGTTCCCGGCGATGTCATCCGGATCTTCGGGCGACAAATCCGAGCCTTGGCGATGCCTCGCCCGGGAGGGGAAAATCCGCCGGGATCGTGTTAGGGTAGCGCCGAATCCGAACCACGGGCCCCGCGATGCAGGAATTCGTCGACAAGACCGCGGTCGTCACCGGCGCCGGTGGCGGCATGGGGTACCGGATCGCCTGCGATCTGCTGTTGCAGGGTGCGCGCGTGCTGATGTTCGATATCAAGCCGCGACCCGCCGCGATACCGGGTGATCCGGCGCAATCGATTTACGTTCAGGGCGACCTGACCGACGAACCCGCGGTCGCCGCCGCCTGCGCGCGCGCCCGCGAAGCCTTCGGCGGCATCGATTGCCTCGCCAACGTCGCCGGCGCGCTGTGGTTCGACCGCGATCGCTCGGCGCTCGATATCGACCTCGACGACTGGGACCGGGTACTCGCGATCAATCTCAAGAGCATGGTGCATACCGCGCGCCACGCGGTGCCGGCGATGCGCGCGCGCGGCGGCGGTGCGATGGTGCATTTTTCGTCGACCCAGTGCCTGCGCGGCGACCCGGCGCCGCAGGATGCCTACCAGGCGGCCAAGGCCGGCGTGGTTGCGTTGTCCAAATCGCTCGCGATCCAGCTCGCCGGCGAGCGTATCCGCTCCAACGTGATTCTGCCCGGGCCGACCGCGTCGCCGATGCAACAGCGCTGGGACAATGATCCCGGCGCGCGGCGCGCGACCGCGCAGGCGATACCGCTCGGCCGCGTCGGCACCGTCGAGGACATGTCCAACGCCTGTCTGTTCCTGCTGTCGGACAGGTCGTCGTATATCACCGGCACCGAGCTGCTCGTCGACGGCGGCCTGCTGGCGAAACCCTGAGCCGATGACCGGCACCCGCAACCGGGCGTGATTCGGCCGGCCGGCGAATCCGATCTGGCCGCGGTGCGGCATTGCGCCGAATCCGCCTACGCCGGATACGTGGCCCGCATCGGTCGCAAACCGGCGCCAATGGTCGCCGATTTCGGCGCGGCGCTGGCGGCGGGCAGCCTGTTCGTGGCGGAAGACGAGGAATCCGACGGGATCGCCGGGTTTATCGTGTTTTACCCGCGCGGCGACCACGTCCATCTCGAGAACGTCGCGGTCGATCCAGCGCGGCAGGGGCGGGGTCTCGGCCGCGCGCTGATCGGCTTTGCCGAGCGACACGCGCGCGCGCTCGGGATTGGCCGCATCGAGCTTTACACCAATGCGAAAATGACCGAAAACCTCGCGTTCTACGCGCGCCTCGGCTATCGCGAATTCGATCGCCGCGTCGAGGACGGGTTCGACCGCGTTTACTTCGCCAGGGAACTCGACTGAAGTCCCGTGTACGCGCCTGTCTTCAGAACGCACGACGAAACGCGCGCTGGACGATGCGGTCGACGACGACGATCGCGACCAACCGCATCGCAATCGATGCCGATCCCAACGCGTAGCTGCGGTCGACCCACGCGCCCGCGGACCTACAGTGGATGGGTTTCGCCGTGGTTCGTGTCGCCCAGGTACAGGCTGAAATTACCGTACTTCTTTTCGCGGATATAGCGCTCGAGCATCGAGGTCACGGCCGCGTCGTTGATCTCTTCCCAGGTAATCAGGTCGAATTCGTAAAACCGCAGCGAACCCGAAACAGGGGCCTCCTCGGCCGACCGTAACTCGCCGAGATAGTAGACGTGGCGCGCGCCGTCGGCCTCGTAGGCGGCGTAGATGAACGGCAGGTCGACGTCGATGCCGGCCGCGGCGAGCTTGCCGAGGAGGCCGTCGCCGCGCGCGGCATCGCCGACGGTCGCCGCGGTCGGCAACGCGAGCCGGCCGCTGGACGCGTCACGCTCGAACAGGATGCGACCGTCGTACTCGATGATGGCACCGACCCGGAGCACGCCCGGCGACGTCACCAGCTGCAGCGTCCGCGGCGACAGGCCGGAACTGACGTAGGCGCCGCGACAAAAGCCCAGCGGTGAATGGGTGTTGTACTGGTAATGCGCGACCTCGCCGATCAGGATCACGTGATCGCCGGCGTCGACCTGCTGGTAGAGCGTGCAGTCGAACCAGGCGACGACGTCGTCGATGAGCGGCGAGCCGGCCGGGCCCGGGCGCCAGTCGACCCCGGTAAACTTGTCCTCGCCAGCGCGCGCGAACAAATTCGACAACTCGCGCTGGTTACTGGCGAGGATGTTGACCGCGAAACCCCGCGCACCGGTGAACACCGGGCAGCCGAAGGCCGCGCGCGCGATGTTGACCAGCACCAGCGGCGGTTCGAGCGAAACCGAGGTGAACGAATTGGCGGTGAAGCCGCAGGGTGCGCCGTTTTCATCGAAAGTCGTGACGATCGTCACGCCGGTCATGAAACAGCCGAAGGCGCGGCGCAGGTCGCGCGGGTCGTAGTCGTTGTCGGCGATCGAGACCATCGCCGCCTACCGGATCGACTCGAGGAAATCGGCGATCTCGCCGATGAAGAACGACGGATTTTCGACCAGTCCCATGTGCTTGAGTCCGGGAACGACGATGACCGATGCGCCGCTGATTTCGCTCGCGATCGCCTGGCTCATCGCCGGCGTGCTGCCGCTGTCGTGCTCGCAGGTCATCACCAGGGTCGGGTGGGTAATCGGCGGCTCGGGTCGAATCAGCTCGGTCACGCCGAAGGCGAGCACCTCGCGGCACTCGGCGTAGATCGCGGGCTCGTTGGCCAGCACCCAGGCGCGGACTTCGTCGATATCGTCCGGGTGGTCGCGCCGGAACTCCGGCGTGAACCAGCGCTCGATGGTGGCATCGAGGTTCGCGCCCGGACCGTCGGCGGCCGAGTCGAGTGCGCGCTGTTCGACCAGGCGCTGCGCGTCGGGCGCGCGTTCGTGGGGCGAGTTCAGGATGATCAGCGCGCAGACGCGGTCTGGATGATCCATCGCGGCACGCCGGTTGATCATGCCGCCGAGCGAAAAACCGATGAGCGCGGCCCGATCGATCCCGGTCTCGTCCATCAATCCGCACAGCTGGTCGGCAAACAGCGCCAGACTCGGTTTGACCGGCGGTGCGATACTGTCGCCATGGCCGAACAGGTCGTAATCGAGCACGCGGTATCGCTGCCGCAGGCGGGGCAGGTACTCGCGCCAGACTTGCCGGTTCAGACCCAGACCGTGAATCAGCACTACCGCCGGCGCATCGGCGGGCCCGCCAAGTTCGTAGCAACTGCCGTTACCGCTGCGCGTTGCGGCCATCAGGCGAGTTCCGTCAGCTCGGCGATGGCGGTCCGGCCCGCGAGCTCCGCATCGCGCGCCGCGTTCAGCTGCGCAAGATTCGCCGCGCGTGCCGCGAACCGCGCGCGCTCGACGCGCTTGTCCCCGGCCTGGCAGTGGCCGCCGAAGATTGCGTTGCGCACGGTCTGACCAAAATGCTCGCCGAGGCTGCCGCGTTGCTGCGGCCCGGCATCAGCCGGCGCTTTTACTGGCTGTTCTTCGAGGCCGTGATTCATTTCGAACCCATCGGTAGTCGGCCTGAAATTGTAGGCAAAAACGCGTTTGTTGCCAAAGCCACGGCCGAATTCCGCTGGTTCAGGCCCATTTTGTCCGCCGCTCGATGGCACCACCCGTCGCTCGACGATCGCCGCCCGCGCCGGACCGATTTCCGGTATCATCGGTCGAAACCATACGCCGCTGATAAAACTCGTTTTCGCGGCTTTCCGGGGGTCCGCCATGAGCAAACGCTACGACATCGTCATCGTCGGCGCCGGCAATGCCGGTTTTGGCGTCTCGCAGGTCGCGCACGAAGCCGGCAAGTCGATCGCCTTCGTCGAACCCGACCTGTTCGGCGGCACCTGCCCGAATCGCGGCTGCACGCCGAAGAAGATCCTGGTCGCGGCGGCGATGGCACTCGACGAGATCGAGCGCGCGTCAGCGCACGGGATCGACGTCGGCGCGGCGCGACTCGACTGGAACCGGCTGATCGAGCGCAAGCGCGAAATGATCGCCGACTTGCCAAAGCATCTCGAGGCCACCGCGCGCGAGCGCGGTGACGTTTTCAGCGGCGTAGCGCGCTTCGTCGGCGAGCGCGCGCTGGAGGTCGATGGCCAGCGTCTCGAAGCCGACAACATCGTCATCGCGACCGGCTCGAAGACACGCCCGCTGCCGATTCCGGGGGCGGAGCTGATGATTACCTCGGACGAAGTATTAAGCGAACGCAAGCGCCCGGACGAAGTCGTGTTCGTCGGCGGTGGCGTGATCGCGATGGAGTTCAGCCACGTCTACGCGCGCGCCGGATCGAAGGTGACGATTCTCGAGGTCGCGCCACGGCTGCTCGGCAATCTCGATGCCGACGCGGTCGCCGAGCTGCGCAAGGAAAGCGAGCATATCGGTATCCGCATACTCACCGAAGTCGACGTGCAGGCGATCGAGGAAGACGGTGAACGCCTGCGGGTCCGCTTCGAACACGACGGCAAGGAGCACACGCTCGGCGCCGATCGCATCGTCAACGGCGCCGGGCGCATCGCCAACGTCGACGACCTCGATCTCGAAGCCGGCGGCATCGAACACGATGGCATCCGCATCGAGGTCGACGCCTACCTGCGCTCGAAGTCGAACCCGGCAGTGTGGGTCGCCGGCGATGCGCTGGTCCACTCGGCGCAGTTATCACCGCTCGCCACCTACGAGGGCAAGGTCGTCGCGCGCAGTATCGTCGGCGCCGAACTGCAAAAGCCCGACTACTCGGTCGTCCCGAGCGCGGTCTACACGATTCCGGCACTCGCCAGCGTCGGTCTGACCGAGGCCGAGGCCGACGACGAGGGGATCGAATGCGACGTCGTCGTATCGGACATGTCGGACTGGTTTTCGACGCTAACCCATGCCGAATCGGTCGCCTGGGCGAAACTGCTCGTCGAACGCGAGTCGCGTCGAATCGTCGGTGCGCACCTGCTCGGCCACCACGGCTCCGACCTGATCCACCTGTTCGCGCTGGCGATGCGCCACCAGATTTCGGCCGACGACGTTGCCGCGCAGCTGTACGCCTTCCCGACCTTCGCCGCCGA
>JBPEYE010000083.1:0-7478 GCA_052030825.1 Gammaproteobacteria bacterium
AGCAGGCCCCAAAAAAGGCTCGGTAACCAACGAAGCCTGTCAGCCCAATGACCGCGTATTTTTTTGCGCGCTCGGCGTCGCGAGCGCCGCGAGAGCAAGGCGGATTTTTTCGTGAAGGCGCGAACAGTACGAATGGTACGTGAGCGTCTCGCGAAAAAATCCAACGCGGCTATCGCGGCGCGCAGCAGCCGAGCGCGCAAAAAAAAAGGCTGGTCGGGGGACCAGCCTAAGTCGTAATCGACAATTATAACCAAAGGAGGACATCGTGAGAGAGGTTAGGTGTTCTTAACCTTTACCACGGTAATCTATATAGGCCATATTCCGAAAAAAACCAGAAAAATTTCGATAAACGGTAGAAAAAACAGTGTATGTGGGGGTTTTTTTGACCTCTTTTGTCACTTGTCATCTATAAATTATTGATTTTATTACATATATTTCGGAAATTCGCCCTGCCTCCGATTTTCAGAATATTTTCGAAATTTGGCCTATTTCCGAGTGAAGCGGCGAATCAGGCTCGACGTATCCCAGCGCCCGCCGCCCATCGCCTGGATTTCGCCGTAGTAATCGTTGACGATCCGCGTGATCGGCAGCTCGGCGCCGTTGCGCTCGGCCTCGTCGAGGCAAATCGCGAGGTCCTTGCGCATCCAGTCCACGGCGAAGCCGAAATCGAACTCGTCGTCGAGCATCGTGTCGCCGCGGTTCTCCATCTGCCACGAACCCGCCGCGCCCTTGGAAATTACCTCGACGACCTTGTGCCCGTCGAGACCGGCACGCATGGCGAAGTCGAGCCCCTCGGACAGTCCCTGGACCAGGCCGGCAATGCAGATCTGGTTGACCATCTTGGTCAATTGCCCGGCCCCGACATCGCCCATCCGCTCGGCCGCGCGGGCGTAGTTCATGATCACCGGGCGCGCGGCCTCGAAGGCGGCCTGGTCGCCGCCGATCATGACCGTCAGCACGCCGTTCTCGGCGCCGGCCTGGCCGCCCGATACCGGCGCATCGAGAAACGACACTGGCGCCTTGTCGGCGATCTCGCGGGCAACGTTTGCCGATGCGGTCGTATGATCGACCAGGACCGCACCGTGCTTGCAACCGGCGAGCGCGCCGTCGTCACCGAACACGACCGAGCGCAGGTCGTCGTCGTTGCCGACGCAGGTGAAGACGAAATCCGCATTCTCGGCGGCTGCGCGCGGCGTAGTCGCGAACTCGCCGCCATATTCGGCGCACCATTTTTCGGCTTTCGTCGTAGTGCGGTTGTAAACGCGAGTCGGGTGACCCGCTTTTGCCAGGTGGCCGGCCATCGGGTAACCCATGACTCCGAGGCCGATAAATGCGACTGCTTGTTTGCTCATTTCGATATCCGATTGCGTAGGTTTGAATTCGTCATGCGGGTTGCAGGTTCGCCATGCTCGCGATCAGCCACTTGCTGCCGGCATCCTCGAAGTTGACCTGCACCCGCGACTGCGGCCCCTGGCCTTCGAGATTCAGTACGATGCCGGGACCGAAGCGCGCGTGCGTCACGCGTTGACCGACGAACAGGCCGGTATCCTCCTCGACCCGGTCGTGGCCGAGCCGCGGCGAGGTCGGAATCACCGGGCGGGTGAAACTGGCCTTCGGCCGGATTTCCTCGATCAGCTCGTCCGGGAGTTCGCGGACGAAGCGCGACAGCATGTTATAGGACTCGCCGCCGAACAGGCGCCGCACCTCGGCGCTGGTGATGACGAGCTGCTCGCGCGCGCGGGTGATGCCGACGTAGCACAGGCGTCGCTCTTCCTCCATTCGACCCGGCTCCTCGCTCGAACGCTGGTGCGGGAATAACCCCTCCTCCATGCCGACGAGAAATACCAGCGGAAACTCGAGCCCCTTGACCGAGTGCATCGTCATCAATTGCACGCAGTCTTCCCACGCGTCGGCCTGGCCCTCGCCGGCTTCGAGCGCGGCGTGGGCAAGAAAGGCATCGAGCACGCTCAATCCCTCGTCGACCACCGCCTCGTACTGAAACGCCTTGCCGGCGCCGACCAGTTCCTGCAGGTTTTCGATCCGCGCCTGGCCTTTTTCGCTCTGGTCTTTGGCGAAATGCGCCTCGAGGCCGCTGCGCGCAATGATCGCCTTGACCTGCTCGCCCAGCGACAGTTCGGCGAGCTCATCGGTCAGTCGTCGGATCAGGTCGACGTATGCCTTGAGCGCGCTGCGCGCGCGGCTGGTCAGGCGGTCGGTGTCGACCAGGTCGAGGGTCGCGCTCCACAGCGATGCCGACTGCGCGCGCGCATGGGCACGAATCTCGTCGACGGTCTTCTGGCCGATGCCGCGCGGCGGGTGGTTGACCGAGCGCTCGAAGGCCGGGTCGGTGGTCGGGCTCGAAAGCATGCGCAGGTAGGCGAGCGCGTCCTTGATCTCGGCGCGCTCGAAGAAGCGCAGGCCGCCGTAGACGCGGTACGGTATACCGCGCGCGACAAAGGTCTCCTCGAACTGGCGTGATTGCGCGTTGGATCGGTAGAGTATCGCGATCTCGCTGCGCCCGCGTCCCTGGGCGACCCAGTTCTCGACCCGGTCGGCGACGAAGCGCGCCTCGTCCTTTTCGTTGTAGGCCGAGTAGAACAGGATCGGGTCGCCGGCACCGCTGTCGGTCCACAGCGCCTTGCCGAGGCGCTCGCGATTGTTGTCGATCAGCGCGTTGGCGGCCTTCAGGATGGTGCCGGTCGAACGGTAGTTCTGCTCGAGGCGAATGACGCGCGTGCCGGCGAAATCGCGCTCGAAGTGGTGGATGTTCTCGATGCGCGCGCCGCGCCAGCCGTAAATCGACTGGTCGTCATCGCCGACGACGAAGGTCGGCGTGTCGGCGCCGGCCATCAGGCGCAGCCACGCGTACTGGATCGCGTTGGTGTCCTGGAATTCGTCGACCAGGATGTGCTTGAAGCGCCGCTGGTAATGCTCGCGCAATTCGTCGTTGTCGCGGATCAGCTCGAGCGAGCGCAGTAACAGTTCGGCGAAATCGACGACGCCGTTGCGCTCGCACAGGTCCTCGTAGAGCCGGTAGATCTCGAGCCATTGCTGCTGGATCGGGTCCTGCCCGGGATCGATATGCGCCGCGCGCTGACCCTCGTCCTTGTTGTGATTGATGTACCACTGCGCCTGCTTCGGCGGCCAGCGAGCCTCGTCGAGGTCGAGCTGGCGAATGACGCGCTTGACCAGGCGCAGCTGGTCGTCGCTGTCGAGAATCTGGAAGGCCTGCGGCAATCCCGCGGCCTCGTGGTGCAGGCGCAGCATGCGGTGGGCGAGACCGTGGAAGGTGCCGACCCACATCGCCGCCGCGGAAATGCCGAGCAGCGCCTCGACGCGGCCGCGCATCTCGCTCGCGGCCTTGTTGGTGAAAGTTACCGCGAGCACCGCGAACGGCGACAGGCCGCCGACCTCGCAGGCCCACGCGATGCGGTGGGTCAGCACGCGGGTCTTGCCGCTGCCGGCGCCGGCGAGCACGAGCACATTGCCGGGTTCGGCGCTGACCGCCTCGCGCTGGCAGTCATTCAGCGATTCGAGTAAGTGAGAAACGTCCATCGAGCGGGGCTTCGAAATCAGCGGCGATTGTACCAAACTGCCGTTCCCGCAACAGTGCAAATCAGGCGGGACGAATACCGGAGTTACGCAGCAACGGGCTTAAATCCCGAACCAGGGTCGGATAGCGGGTGACGTGGCGACGAAGCCGGTCTGATCAGATAAAGCCGTCGAGGATCTGGCCGCGGCGGGTCGGATCGTAGGCAACGAGCTGGTAGGTTTCGATCGCGCGGCGCTTGTGCGGGTCGATGTCGAGATTCGGCACCGGGCGAAAGCGGCGGTCGCCGAAAACTTCGTCGAGGAGTTCGCCACGATAGACGTAGGCATCGGGCTGCTGCTCGCGCTGATCGCGCAGACGACCCGCATCTTCGGCAATCGGCGCCACCGGCCGGGCGGCGGGCCGGTCGACGAGAACCGGGAAATACATGGGTTTAGCTGGGTTTATGTAATTCAAGGATCATATCCTCAGCTTATAGCCTGTTTTGCGGATTTCGGGGCAGTATACGGTAAAAGCGTCAAAATTTTGTCGATTTGGTCCCGTTATTCCAGGATTTTTGTTTAACCAGGTCACTTTTTCGCGCTTCGACCCACTTCGAGCCTTGACCGGTGGTCTCTTTTTTCCAGAAAGGAGCCTCGGTCTTGAGGTAATCCATGATGTATTCGCAAGCCGCAAACGCGTCGCCGCGATGCGCCGACAGCACCGTCACCAGCACGATCTGGTCGCCCGGCGCGAGCGCGCCGACGCGGTGGATGATCGCCAGGTCGAGTACCTGCCAGCGCTCATGCGCTCGCGCGGCGATCGATTCGAGCGCCTTTTCGGTCATGCCGGGGTAGTGCTCGAGCTCCATGCGCTCGAGGGCCTCGCCGGGCAGGTCGCGCACCAGACCGATGAAACTGGCGGCCGCGCCGACGTCGTCACGGCCGGTGCAAAGTTCGCGCAGTACCGCGGCGGAATCGAAATCGTCGGTCTGAATCCGGATGATCATCGCCAACCCCGCCTAAAAGAACTGCTCGAACGGCAGGTAGTTTACCGTATCGCCCCGCGCAACGGTCTGATTTTCGGCGATCTCGACGAAGCCGTCGGCCCAGACGGTCGACGTCAACACGCCCGAATCCTGCTGCGGGTACACCTGCACCCGCGGCGCAGCGTCGCCGTCGACCAGTCGCGCGCGCAGGAACTCGCGCCGGCTGTCGGGTCGCGGCCAGTCGAAATCGGCGGCCAGCGGAAACGCCCGCGGTTTTCGCCAGCCGCGGCCCTGCAGGATCCGGATCACCGGGATCACGAACAGGCAAAAGGTCGCGAACACCGATACCGGGTTGCCCGGCAGGCCGATGAACGCGGTGTCGTCGATGCGGCCGTAGGCGAGCGGCTTTCCCGGTTTGATGTTGAGCCGCCACAGGCGCAGCTCGCCAAGCCGCTCGAGCGCGATGCGCACGTGGTCCTCTTCGCCGACCGACACCCCGCCGCTGGTCACGACCAGGTCGGCGCGGCCGGCGGCGTCGCGCATCGCCGCCTCGGTTGCCGCGAGCGTGTCGCCGACCAGGCCGAGGTCGACGACGTCGCAACCCGCCGCGCGCAGCAGGCTGTCGATGACATAGCGGTTCGAATCGTAAATCTTGCCCGGGGCGAGCGCCTCGCCGGGCTCGATCAATTCGTCACCGGTAAAGAAAATGCCGACCCGGATCGGCGCACAGACCGGTAATTCGTCAAGGCCGACCGACGCGGCGAGGCCGATATCCTGCGGGCGCAGGCGGCAACCGGCGGTCAGGATCGTATCGCCACGGCGAATGTCGTTGCCGGCCGGTCGAATATTGTCGCCCGCCGCGGGTCGCGTATCGAAACGGATCGCATCGCCGTCGGCTTCGACCCGCTCCTGCATGATGACCGCGTCGGCGCCCGGCGGCACCGGCGCACCGGTGAAAATCCGCGCCGCGCTGCCGGGCTCCAGCGGCACCGGCGCATGACCCGCGGTGATGCGCTGTGACAACGGCAGCTTGGTCGTCCCGGAACCGGCGAGATCGGCGGTGCGCAGCGCGTACCCGTCCATCGACGACATCGCCCGGTCGGGCACGTCGATGCCGGACTCGAGCGTCGCCGCGAGCACGCGGCCGAGCGCGGCGCGCAGCGGCACGGTCTCGACGCGGGCCAGCGGTTCCAGGCCCGCGGTCAGCTCGGCGAGCGCGTCGTCGTAGGGGAGTAACGGGGTCGTGTCGCAATCTTTCATCGCGGCCCATTAGACCGCAAACGCGCGATCAGCCGCAAGCGCTCAGCCGACGTCGGTGTAATCCTGGCGCGCGCCGACCCAGTTTCGCAGCAATGCTTCGCGCGCGGCGGCGTGCTCGGGTCGTTGCATCATTCGCGCCAGCTCTTCGACCTCGCCGAACCAGTCCTGGTCGCGCGCCAGGTCGGCGATCTTGAAGCTGGCCTCGCCGGTCTGGCGCGTGCCCAGCACTTCGCCGGCGCCACGAATCTCGAGATCGCGCTCGGCGATCTCGAAACCGTCCTGGGTGCTGCGGATGATCTCGAGGCGGGTGCGCGCCAGTTCGCCGAGGTTTTCGCGCACCAGCAGGATGCAGAAACTCTCGCGCGCGCCGCGACCGACGCGGCCGCGCAGCTGGTGGATCTGCGACAGGCCGAGGCGCTCGGGATTCTCGATGATCATGATGCTTGCGGCAGGCACGTCGACGCCGACCTCGATCACCGTGGTCGCGACCAGGATTTGCGTCGCGCCATCCCTGAAAGAGCGAATCGCGGCGTCCTTCTCGGCCGCCTTCATGCGCCCGTGAACCAGGTCGACGACGAGGCCGGGCAGTGCCTCGGTGAGCCGGCGGTGGGTCAACTCGGCGGCCTCGGCCTGCAACGCATCGGACTCCTCGACCAGCGTGCAGACCCAGTAAACCTGGCCGCCGCCGGCGCAGGCGCGGGCGACGCGATCGATCAGGCTCGCGCGCTGCTGTTCGGAGACGATCGACGTCGTGACCGGCTTGCGCCCCGGCGGTAACTCGTCGATCTGCGAGTAATCGAGATCGGCGTAGATCGACATCGCCAGGGTGCGCGGGATCGGCGTCGCGGTCATGATCAACTGGTGCGGCACCTCGCCGGCGCGCGCCTTTTTTTGCAGCGCGAGGCGTTGCGCGACGCCGAAGCGGTGTTGCTCGTCGAAAACGATGAAACCGAGACGGTGAAACGCGACGTCCTGCTGGAACAGCGCGTGGGTGCCGATCACGACCGGCGCGTCGCCGCCGGCGATGCGCTCGAGCTTGTGAGCGCGACGCTTGCCCTTGTCGGCGCCCGACAGGTTGACCGGTTCGATGTCGAGCGGCGCGAGCCAGGCTTCGAAATTGCGATAATGCTGCTCGGCAAGGATTTCGGTCGGCGCCATCAGCGCAACCTGGTAGCCGGCGGCGATCACCGGCAACGCGGCCAGCGCGGCAACCACGGTCTTGCCCGAGCCGACATCGCCTTGCAGCAGCCGGATCATCGGCTTGCCGGCGGCAAAATCCCGCTGGAGCTCGTCGAGCACGCGGCGCTGCGCGCCGGTGAGTTCGAACGGCAACGCCGCGAGCAGTCGCGCTTCGAGCGTCTCGGCGGGGCCGATCGTCGGCGTCTTGCGGCGGCGGATCGCGCGCCGCCGTTCGAGCAACGCGAGCCGGTGCGCGGCGAGTTCCTCGACCACGAAGCGGTGCTGGGCCGGGTGGCGATTCCGGGCGATCAGCTCGCTGGCCGCACGGCTGGCCGGACGATGCAGATCGACCATGGCCGCGGTGATATCGGGAAACGCGTGTTGCGCGAGCCAGCCCGGCGGCAGGGTTTCGTCGATGCCGTCGGCGACGAGCTTGTCGACGACCTGCTGCACGATGCGCTTGAGCGACAGCTGGTGCAGGCCCTCGGTGGTCGGGTAGATCGGCGTCAGCGTCTGCGGCAG
>JBPEYE010000084.1:0-8781 GCA_052030825.1 Gammaproteobacteria bacterium
CGGAAAAGGCGGCGGCACGATGCCGCCGCCTTTGGCTTTTTCGTGTTAGGGAATGAACCCGAGGCAGGGCAGGCCGCCAGGCTGGGTGCCGCTGAAGCATTGCACCTGGCCGGAGCCTGTAACCGTATCGCGGATACGAAGCACCGAATTTCGACTGCCGCCGACATTACCGTTGATAACGGAATTGCGCGCGTCGATGATGGATAGATCGGACGCGAACATGGCCCCGGTCACATCGGTATTTCGAAAATCACAGATGCCGCCGCGATAGCAGTCCACCCCGGTAGTATCCGGGTCGCCGCAGGATCCGGCAGGGTCATATCGTTCGCATCCCTTTTGCAGAATGATGTCGATATCGGCCGGATCCGGTGGGTCCACGAAAAAAATGCCGCTGCGGTAAAAGGATTGGTTACCGATGGCGACCGCGGCGTAGCCATTATCAGCGACGTAATTGCCGATCGAGCGAATCGTCGAGCCGAAGGCCGCGTCGATACCCGCTTCGAACCAGGGGGCGGGCCGGCCATTGCGCACGATCTGATTATGGGTGACACGGACGTACACCTGATTGAACGCACCGATCCCATCGAACTCGTTGTCATGAATGTCGCTGTGGCTGACGGTGACGGCTGCGCCCGCGGTGGCCAGCACGCCGTAGCCGGCGCCGGTGATTTCGAGATACTCGATGCGGACGCGCTGCGCGCCGGTCACCGCGACCTCGCGCAAGCGGCCATCGATTGTACCGTCGCCGTCGCCGTTACCGCTCAAAGTGATACCGTCGCGGGTAATCAGGACGCTTTCATCGCAATTACCCCGCAGGTAAATGGTCGCATCGCGTCCGTGCTTCACCTTGTCGATGGCCTCCTGGACGCTGTTGCCCGATTTGCCGCAGACTACCTCCCTGACCTTGTCGTCATCATCGGCAGGGGCGGCTGTGGCGATTATGAAGACGCCGAACAGCGCGCCCAGTAATCGCAAGTAGTAACTCCCATTCTTACCCAACATTTTTTCCTCCTTCCCGTATGGGTTTTGCTCGTGTGTTCAAATACCTTCATTGGGTCAACCGGGTCGCAAGCCATTCGATGCCCTGACGATGTCGTGAAATCGATTTGCTCGCGACGCCGATAATCACAGCAGCTGGGTGGACAAAATTGATGAAAAAACCATGATTTTTTTCAGATGAAGTTATGAATTTCGTGAGGCCGGCTTGCTCACGTTCAATGGGATTGCGGGAAATGCCGGGGCCGGTTACCGTGAATACGGTCACCGGGTCAAATATTCGAATTGAGGCTTCGCAATCGTGTTGCGAGGGCGCGATTCAATACACGGCGGGTAGTTGGCCCAGACTAAGATAACAACGCAGTATGCGTTAACGGATGGTCGAAAAGCGATACAAGTCGTCGGGCCTGATCCAGACGTAGCGGTCGTCGGGTCCCGACTGGAAAATGGGTCCACACTCGTGCAAGCTGTCGGGCCCGGTTTCGAACTCGACGCAAAAGTGGCTGTTCTCGACCTTGAAATGGCCCGCGAAGAACTCGCCGGGGCCGCGTACGACGACATCACGGTCGTTGGCAAAGGACTTGACGAGTTCGCGACCGTCTTGCAGATTTCCCAGCCAGGATCCGCTTCGTGCAAGGTGAAGAATCTGATTGTCGTCGAGGGGATCGGATCCGGGCTCGAAGCCGAAAGCGAAGCGCGGCAACCCGGCGACCGCGGCCGCATTGACGATTTGGTCGATATCCCCGGAACGCCGGTAATAGGCGAACATCAACCGGTAGTACCCGAGATTCTCATGTGGCCATCGCTGCAATCTTTCACGCGCGTACCGGCGAGCCTGTTCACGGTTGCCCATGGCGCCGTGGATGAAGGCGCTGAAGTCACGACTGCTATGGGCGTCGTGGCTTCGTTCGGAATCGAGTGCCGCGCTTTCGAAGCGACCGAGGAAAAAGTTGATCCGCGCCCGTTCGCGGAAGTAGGCATCAGGCGGTTTTGACAACGCGGCGATGGCCCGGTCAAGCCAATGCAGGGCTTCCTCGTGCTGCCCGGCATAGGATAGCGCGGCGGCATAGTCCGCCTGCAATTGCGGATTTTCCGGGTCGCGCTCGATCGCTTTGCGCACCGAAGCAAGTCCCACATCGTGAGAGCCGGAGACGGTCTGGATCAGTCCCAGGATGGCCATCGCTTCGGCATTGTTCGGCTCGAGCTCCAGTGTTTTTCCGGCGTTTTCGTAAACCAGCTTGCGCCAGTTCTTGAGCGGCATGACGGCATCGTCTCCCTGCTGCCAGTTGGATAACGCCTCTCGGGCAAGCCCGATGTAAGCGCCGATAAAATTCGGGTCGAGATCGATCGCGCGTCGATAGAACTCCAGAATGCGCTGGCTGCCACCAATTCCTCGGGAATTCAAACGACGGTGCTCGGCGCGAAGAAAGTAATCGTAGGCCTCCAGATTTTTGGTGCGGCGTCGCGAAGCTGGCTTTTCTGGAGCTTCGAGATCGAAAAAAGCAAGGACCTGTTCGATGATTTGGTCCTGCAAACTGAGCAAGTTCTCGAATTTGTCGTCGAAGCGCTGCGCCCAGACTTCCTGGCTGTTGATCGAATCGACCAGCTGAACGTTGACTCGAATGTCATCCAGCGACTGGCGCAAGCTGCCCTTGAGAATATAGCGGGCTTTCAGTCGACTTCCCAGCTCGGCCATGGGCAGGTTCGAGTCGCGGTAATTGAAGCTCAAGTGCCTCGATCTGATGGCAAGCTCGGGGACATTGGCGAGGTCGGTGATCAGATCGTCCGTCAGGCCATCGGCGTAGACCGTTTGCCCAGGATCGTTACTGAGATTGGTGAACGGCAACACGGCGATCGAATTGACGTTCGGGTTCGGCAGGGCGCTCGCCGACGGAGCCGTCTCGGTAGCTTCCCGCGAGGTGGATTGCAGCATGATGGCTGCGCCGATCAGCAGCCCGATGGCGCCGGCCGAGATCCCGACGACCAGGGGCTTGTTCGAAGATTGGCTGGACCGCGGGTCCGGCGTCACGACATACATGCCAACGGGCATTTCGTCTTTCGCGGAGGGAGTGTCGCCCAGTCTGTGCTCGATATCCCGGCCCCTTGCTTCAGCCACGGGGACGGATTCCTCAGAAGTACCAAACTCGACTTTGGCGACGAGTTGGTATCCTCCCTTTGGAATTGTCTTGATGACGCGGTGGGTCCTGGCAGTGTCGTCGAAGGCGCTGCGAAGTTTCGAAACTGCTCGGCTTAACGAATCGTAACCGACCACGCGATCCCGCCAGACGTTATCTTCGATGTCGAAGCGCGAAACGACCTGGCCTCGGTGTTCGACCAGAAACAGCAGCAGAGCCATGGTGCGAGGTTCCAGTTTGCGTTCGACACCGTCGCGAACAATGAGATAACTGCTCGCGTCAATTTTCCAGCCATCTACCGTAATGACTTCTTGATCGTTCACGGCTTATAACCTGATTCTAAGCCAATTATGATCCCGTCAAAAAAAAATCATAGTTTCTTCACCCCTTTTATGCGCAATGCTGGTGAGATAACCAGAGTCGTGAAAGTGCCGAATCAGCAGTTCCGTGACGGACGTCGGCAGGTTTCGCGAATGAGCCGAATCGATAACGAAAATTTGGGAGGGAATATCATGAATCGAAAAACGCTGACATTTCCAATCGTTCTAGCGACATTGATGGGTTGTGCCTCGATCGTTGGAGATCGCACCCAAACGATGCCGATTACGAGCACGCCGGATGGAGCCCGGGTGACGATCACAGATGAATCGGGGGTCAAGATCTTCGACGGCGACACGCCGGCCAACGTGCTTCTGGATAAGAGTGACGGCAGTTACTGGGGCAAAAAAAGTTACCAAGTCGAAGTATCCAAGCCCGGTTACGCGCCGCAGAAATTCGAGATCACGGCGAGCCCGAATGGCTGGTATCTGGCCGGTAACTTGGTATTTGGCGGGCTGATTGGCTGGTTTATCGTCGACCCGTTAAACGGAGCCATGTACACCCTGTCGCCGAAACACATCACGTCGAGCCTCGAGGTCGCGACCTCGCTCGACGGCCAGGATGACGATGTCAACATTAATCTGGTGTTGATCGAGAATGTGCCTGTCGATTTGCGGCGGCAGATGCGGCGCCTGTGGTGACGCTGGTCTGGTTTTGCGCCATGGTATTTTTCTTATGCCTGCCGGGTGCATCATTCCCCCAGGAAAGGGGGAGTGGCCGCAATATTTTGAAATGCACTTGCATCGGTACGGGTATTTCGAGTTAAGCTTCGGGTTATCGCGGATGGTCCGGAATCTGATCGTCGTCATTCGACGTCGGTGCGACTCGCCATTCGTGTCAGGCAGCAATAAAATTGTTGGAGGAATAACGAAGTAAAGGCTACAACGCTAGTTACGATCTTGTCGATTTCGAGCGCGATTGCAAGCGTCGATGCGATAGCCGCATCGTCGCAAAATCGATTGCACAGCGCGGTTCGCGCCAACGATATCGAGGCAATTAATGCGCTTTTGCGCGATGGCGTCGACATCGACCAACTCGGGAAGCGGCGTGACGGTTACGGTACGGCGCTGCACGTTGCGGTGCGCGAAAATTACCCGCACTTGGTGAGGTTATTGCTGGAAAATGGCGCCCGGGTAGACGCCCCCGATATCAACGACTTTACCGCCCTGCACAACGCCGCGTGGAACGGTAACCTCGAGATGATCGATATCCTGAGCGAGGCCGGTGCCAATTTGCGGGCAACCACGTATGAAGGCGATACGCCATTGTCGCTGGCGGAACGCAACGAGCAACTAGCTGCCTACCGCAGTATTGCCGCGAGGCTGTATCCCCCGTCAGCCTTTGTCGATTCGGCAATCGACGTTACCGGCGACTATGACTGCAACATTACCCACATCAAGTGGTATGGCGATATTTACCGGGATCCGAAATGGTTCTTCGGCAACAATACCGATATCCGGGTCAGGCTCGTGCAAACGGGCGATACGATCGAAGGGTCGATGTCCGGCGATCGCACCGGTTCCATCAAGGGCAAGATCGACGGCAACCGGATCAGCTTCCAGTTTCGAAACGATCGGTCGGCGGTACCGCAACCGAATTTTGGTAGCGGCGTCTGGTTTGTCACCGACAGTCGGAACGATATGATCGGGACCTGGGTATCGGTTGTTTCGGGTGCGGGTTGGGGGACCAAGGGGTTCTGGAGCCTCACGCGAATCGAGTAATCGACGCCACGCTGGCAGCCCGATCGTCGATCCAACCGTCCATGCGGATGCCTGGTTTCGCGCAATCGATCGATTAAATGCGAAACACCCCGATTGCCACCCGTTTGAACGTCGATCCCCGATAGTCTATTTTGAAGATTTGCGATAGGCGTCTATCGACTGGATCTTGCCGTCAACGAAACCGATGACGTCGATTCCCCGGACGACCCGGGGCTTGCCGTCAGCGGCGATCTCGTCGTAATCCCACTCGGCGAAGGCGCGGTCGTCGGCGAACCAGACCCGGCCCTGCCTCGATTCGCCGCCGGATTCGAAATCGAGCATTTCGGCGACGCCTCGCCCGACCTCGTCGCGGCCGCGGAAGGTCGTTCCCGGTTCCGGTCCGATCGATGCGCAATATTCGCATTCGTCGGACATCAGCCGCATCACGGCATCGGCGTCGGCGCGCTCCCAGGCGTCCATGAAGGCACGAACCAGCTCTCTTTTCTGTTCCTCGGTCATGGCATATCAGATCGAAATGGGTCGGTCATCCGTCTGCGCCTTGAATTGCGGTTCATTTCCACGATCATCCGAACGGGTCGTCGGACAGGAGTAGCGTGACGTAGGGCGCGTAGGTCAGGACGGCGCCCTGGCGCGAACCCAGTCCATCGAAGGCGGCTACCAGCCGATCGAAATTCGATTCGCTGTCCGGCTCCGATTTCAGGGCTTCGAGCGCCTCGATCAGCGGGTCGATTTCGTCGCCGTCCACGTGTTGCCGCAGCATTTGGATCGAGCTGTCGATACTCGCGGCATCGACCGGTTTACCGCGGGGCTTTCGCGGCTCGCCGAATTCGGGCGGTTCGGCGTAGCTGTTGGCCGCGAGCGCTCCGGCGGCAGCGCCGGAGCCGAGTCCCGTAAAAGCGGCGTACTCGGAACGTGCGCGCTGCTTCAGCACGGCGACGAAGCGGTCGAACGATTCGGCATCGGGCCTGTTCCGATACAGCGCCAGCAACGGATGGCCCTTGACGCGGCTGCGAAACTCGAGACAGGGCCCGTTGACGGTGGGCTCGGGGTTCAGCATCGACAGCACGACCGTCAGTTTTTCTTCCCTGAAGGGTGTCCTGATCCGGACCTGCACCAGGTCATCGATAATCTCGAATTCCCGGGTGCCCTTCAAAAAATGCTTTTGCACGAGTTTCATGGTTGTCGCGATTGCCTGCGTAATCCGGTCCTGCACGTGACGCTGCCCGGCCATGCGGGCGCCTTGCCGGTAATACTACTACACCAGGCCGTCGCCGTAGCTATCCGCAAACGCCCGGCCTTTCCGGGCGCGCCGACCGCATCCGGCACAATGTCCGAAGCCTCGGTTCATTGAATCCGGTGTTCGCCCCATTAACAGCCCTGATGGGCTTTCGATGCGGTAATTGATATAATCCGCCCATATAACGAAGGTCTGAATCCGTTTCCGTCCAGCATCGAAACCCGGGTAGCCGTGGTGATCGAGGCGGGAGATTTCGGCCGGTGACGCGACCAGCAGAGGTGGAATATGAGTGAGCAAAAGAAAACCCGGCCCAAGGTTCCCGAAGGCAAGGCGCGCTTCGTGAAGACTCGCCAGATGGAACCCAACAAGAAAGGTTTCGTCGGTTACGAAACCATCTGGGAGCCCTTTCACAAGGTGGCCGAATACGAAACCCCGAAAAAGCCCTGAGCCGATTCAATTCGCGCTTCCCGCCTGGATGCGCAAGCTCGACATTCGGCGGTATCGACGAGACACGGCGGCGATGAATTCGTTCATCGCCGTTTTTCATTCGCGAGCTTCGTCGCGGGCGGATCGAATCTCCGGCTGAATCGACGGCCGGCGTCAGCGCCACGACCGGGGCGAGTCGCCACGCGCGTTTCGAATCCGAACGGCTACTCGATCGGCACGGTGGTGGCCCCGCCGAGGTCGGGGCCGTCTTCGATCTTGCCGCCATGCGCGATTTCTTCGTCGCTCGCGTCGCGAACCAGCAGGATTTCCAGGCGAAAGACGACTTCGCGCCCGCACAGCGGGTTGTTGCCGTCGAGCGTCACGGTGCGCCGGTCGGCCTGGGTCACGAAGAAAGTCCGGGTCTGGCCGCGGTCGTTTTCCATCAGGATCGCGGTGCCGACTTCGCGGTACTCCTCCGGCACCTCCTGGGCCTTTTCGACAATTACCAGCGATTCGTCGCGCGGCCCGTACAGCTGGTTGCAATCGATCGGCACCTCGATCACGTCGCCGGCCGCCTTGCCCTCGAGCTCGGCCATGACGGTCGGCGCCAGAATTTCGTTGACCCCGTGCACGTAGCCGAGCGGGTATTCGACCTGGGTCAGCACGGCGCCCGATTTCTGGTCGATCACCTTGTAGGTCAGCTCGACGTACTTTCGGTCCGCAATCGTCTCGATACCCATGATCCAGGCCCTAGAAAATGGAAGCCGCGAAGATCTTGACTTCACCGCGCTCGTAACCAATGACCATGCGGCCCAGCCACTCGCCTTCCTTCCTGGTGCTGCGCACGCGGAACAGGCAGGTCACGTGTTCGCCGCGCCGGATGAAACCGAGAAAATCGTAGTCGGGATCCAGGTTGCGCGTCAGTTCGCTCTGGACGAACTGCTTGCCGACTTCGACCTCGTTCAGGCCGAACAGCAGGTCGTAGGAGAAGTTGCGAATGAATTTCCCGTACTGGCCCTTGTTCGAGTACTTGATCAGGTCGTCCCAGAACGGAAACGCGATGGCCTCGAGCTCGGCGTCGGTCTTGTCGATGATGTTCATACGCGCTCTCTACTGAGAAAGTTCCGGCCTGCGGGCAGCGCTTCACGGCAGCCGTGAAAAACCTGCGAAGGCGGCGCCGGGGAAAAAAAAGACCAACGGGACGTTGATCTTTTTTTTCGCGAGGCGGCGTGGACGACGCTCACCCGGGACTGGCGGCGGTTTGCTCTTTCTCGGCTTTCTGCTTCTCCGCCGCTTGTTCTTCCTCGCCAACGAGGTGATAGCAGGGCGCCTTTTCCATCGTGTACTCGCCGGTCTCGGGGTCGCGGCGCGAAACCGTCAGCACGTGCCAGTTCTTGTCGTCCAGCTTCAGCTTGTCGCCACGGTAGTAATAACCCGGCCAGCGGGTTTCCTCGCGAAACAGCGTGTGCTGCACGACCGCCTCGGACGCGAGGTGGCGATGCTTCAGTTCCCACGCGCGCAGCAGTTCGTGGATATCCTTGGCGGCAACCTTTTCGAGATCCTCTTCCATCAGCTTGAGCTTCTTCAGGCCGATGTTGAGCAGCTTGTCGTTGGTCATGTAGTTGACCGTCGCGCCGCCGGCGTACTCGTCCATCAGCTTTTGCAGGCGGTCGAGGCCCTGGCGCGGGTTGATGTAGTTCGGGTTGACGTCACCGGCGACGATCTCGTTGCGGTAGATCTTGTAGTGTTCCAGCGGCTTGAAGATTTCCTTCTTACGCTTTTCTATCTGCTCCTCCGAAACCCGAATGCCCTCGGCCTTGCCGTCGTCGATGTACTTGCAGGCGGCCTTGGCCGCGAGCCGGCCCTCGGTGAACGAGCCGGACGAAAA
>JBPEYE010000085.1:0-2904 GCA_052030825.1 Gammaproteobacteria bacterium
GCGGCGCGATACAGACGACTTCGTTGCGCATGCTCGTGAAGATACCCTGACCGATCAGCGCCTTGGTCATTTTCGGGCCGACGCCCCATTCCGGCGGATACCAGGATTTCGTTGCCTTGTCCTCGACCAGCTCGACGCCGCACATCATGCCCTTGCCGCGAACGTTGCCGACCTGGGGGTGGCCGTCGAGCTCGGCGTGCAGCCGTTCGAGCAGGTAGGCGCCCTTTTCCGCCGCCTGCGCCGGCAGGTTTTCACGCGCGACGAAATCGAGCGTCGCGAGCCCGACCGCGCAGGTCGTCGGGTGGCCGCTGTAGGTATAGGCGTGCATCCACGGCTTGTCGCTGGCGCGGATCGTCGCGACGATCTCGTCGCTGATGCCAATGCCGCCGAGCGGCAGGTAACCCGAGGTGATCGACTTGGCGAACTGCACGAGGTCGGGTTCGACGCCGTAATGCTCGAGCGCGAACAGCTTGCCGGTGCGGCCGAAACCGGTGATGACCTCGTCGGCGACCAGCAGCACTTCGTACTGGTCGCAGATTTCGCGGATACGGGGGAAATAATCGTCGGGCGGCACGATGACGCCGCCGGCGCCCTGCACCGGTTCGGCGATGAACATCGCGACCGTTTCCGGCCCCTGCTTCACAATCTCCTTTTCCAGCTCGTTGGCCATCGCGACGCCGAGCGAGGTCCCGTCGTCGGGCGCCGGATAGTGATAGGGATCCGGCGCCGGGATGTGGCTGAAGCCGGGGATGCGCGGTTCGAAAGCGGCCCAGTAGGGCGCAATGCCGGTCGCGCACATCGCCGCGAAGGTGACGCCGTGATATCCCCACAACCGGCTGATGACCTTGGTCTTGTCGGGTTTGCCCTTCGCCTTCCAGTAAAAACGTGCGACTTTGAAATTACTGTCGGTAGCCTCGCCGCCGCCCGAGGTGAAATAGAAATTGTTGATACCCGGGTAGCATATTTCGGCCAGGCGCTCGGCCAGCTCGATGGCCGGTGGATTCGAGCTGCCGTTGTAACTCGAGCAAAACGCCAGCTGCTGCATCTGCCGGCTGGCCGCCTCGGCGAATTCCTTGCGGCCGTGGCCACAACTGACATTCCACAGGCACGACAACCCATCGATGAAGCGGTTGCCGTCGGCATCGAACAGATACGAGCCCTCGCCGCGCACCCAGACCCTGGCGTGCGCATGCGCCGGATCGTGATGCAGCGGGTGGATCAGGTGGGCCTGGTCTTTCTCGATGAAATCGTGGTTGCTGAGCGGCGCATTCATGGTCGGTCCTGTCGGCTTGGCGGCGCCCGGGGGCGCGCGGGAGCCCGTATTATAGGCGGTCAATGCCTCGAATAAACCGCTTTTGGCGCCATCGAGGCACCACCGCCGGTTGTCGGCTGCTACCCTCGGGCCGCGGCGCGCGCGCTGTGCACGACGAGTTCCGGCATCGCGTCGCTGGCGCCGACGTAACCGCCGATCTCGATGCTGACCTCCGGATGCCCGGCGCGCGCGCAGTCGATTTCGGCGGGGATATCGCGCGTTACGTGGCGCCCGGCGGCAAGAAAATACGGGACGACGACGATGGCCTCGGCGCCGAGTTCGACGCAACGCTCGATGCCCTGGTGGATATTCGGTTCGGCCATTTCGAGGAAGGCGGGCACGACCGCGCCGAATGCGCCGTCGGCGCTGGCGTCGACGCGCTCGGCGAGGCGCCTGATCTCGTCGTTGGCGGCCGCGGCACGGCTGCCGTGCGCGATCAGTAACAATGCTTTCATATTCCGCTCCGAAATTCCGTCCCCGTGCATACGCAGCAGGCGGGATGGCGGATGTTTCGCCGCAACCCCGTTCGCGCTATGCTGAGTCTCCGCAAGGTCTCGGCCGTGACCGACCGCGGCGGGAGGACATCATGATCCACAGCAAGATCGTTTCGCGCGACGCGTGGCTGGCGGCACGGCTCGAACTGCTCGAGCGCGAGAAAGCCTTCACCCGCGAACGCGATGAACTGTCGCGGCGCCGGCGCGAACTGCCGCGGGTTCGGCTCGACCAGACTTACCGTTTCGCGACCAACGACGGCGAAATGACCCTCGCCGAACTGTTCGGCAAGCATAGCCAGCTCATCGTCTATCACTTCATGTTCGGTCCGGACTGGGACGAAGGCTGCCCGAGCTGCTCTTTCTGGGCCGATAACTTCGACGGCATCGATATCCACCTCGCGCATCGCGACATTCGACTACTCGCGGTTTCGCGCACGTCACTCGACAAGATCAACGCCTACCGTGAGCGCATGGGCTGGCGTTTCGAGTGGGTTTCGTCGCTGGGGTCGGATTTCAACCGGGATTTCCACGTCAGCTTCACCGCGGAAGAGATCGACAATGACCGCTGCTACTACAATTATCGGCTCGGCAGTTTTCCGTCCGACGAGGCCCACGGCATCAGCGTGTTCTACCGCGACGAAGCCGGCGAGATCTATCACACCTACTCGTGTTACGCGCGCGGCCTCGACATGGTCAACGGCGCTTACCACTTCATGGATCTCGCGCCCCGGGGCCGCGACGAAGACGATCTCGAGTGGACCATGGCCTGGCTCGAGCGGCGCGATCAGTACGGCTGAGCCGAGCAATCCGACCCCACTAAATGTTGAACCCGGGGCAGGATCGATTTACAGTGGCACAAAACGATAACGACGACCGACCGAAGGACATCCCCGATGATCAAGCTGCTGGCCAGAATCGGGCGCGCTACGACCGTGGCGATTATTACCCTGCTCGCATCGATGACATCGGTCGCAATCACCGCGATCGCGGTCCTCGCGCTCAATCTCGCCGGTTTCGACCTCGACTGGCAGGTCGCGCTGATCCTCGCCGCCGGCGTGCCACTCATCGTCGCGCCGCTGCTGAGCTGGTACCTGATTG
>JBPEYE010000086.1:0-9058 GCA_052030825.1 Gammaproteobacteria bacterium
CCATCTTCGGATCGAAGTTGCTCGCCGCCTCGAGCAGGCCGACCATGCCGGCCTGGATCAGGTCGTCGATTTGTACCGTCGGCGGCAGGCGGTTCAGCAGGTGATAGGCGATGCGCTTGACCAGCGACGCATGGCGCACGATCTGATCCGATTCGCCCAGGCCCTCGACCTCGGCGTACATCGCGTGGCCATTCACAGGCGATCTTCCCCCGCGCTGTAGTTCACCAGGCGTTCGATGAAAAACTCGAGATGACCCTCGACCGTCGTCGGTACCGGCCATTGCTGCGTTTTCTTCGCGATCTGCCGAAATGCCATCGCCGACGGGCTGCGCGGAAAGGCCTCGACCACGGAGCGCTGCTTCTGGACCGCCTTCTTGAGGCTCTCGTCGTAGGGAACGCAGCCGAGATAATCCAGGGTGACGTCGAGAAACCGCTGCGAGACGCGCGCCAGCTTGTTGTACAGGTCGCGGCCCTGGGTAGCGCCGTGGGCCTGGTTGGCGAGCACGTGAAACCGCTCGACGCCATACTCGCGATTGAGCACCTTGACCAGCGCGTAGGCATCGGTGATCGATGCCGGTTCGTCGCAGACGACGACGATGACCTCGCGCGCGGCACGGGTAAAGCTGACGACGCTGTCCGACAACCCGGCGGCGGTGTCGATCAGCATCGTGTCCACCGGCTCGGTGAGTTCGGAAAACGACCGGATCACGCCGGCATTTTGCGCCGGCGTCAGGTCCGACATCGCCGCGACCCCCGACGAGGCCGGCACGATCTTGATCCCGGCCGGACCTTCGATGAGCGTTTCCTCGAGCGAGCACTCGCCGTTGATCACGTGCGACAGGTTCAGATTCGGTGACAGACCGAGTAACACGTCGATGTTGGCAAGACCCATGTCGGCGTCCATGACCATGACCCGTTCACCACCCTGCGCCAGCGTGACCGCGAGGTTGACGGTGACGTTGCTCTTGCCGACCCCGCCCTTGCCGCTGGTGATCGCGATCACCCGTACCGGTTGCGGAGATTTCATCTGCCGGATGCCTTGCGCCTGATCCATTCTGCTTACCTATGCGTGATTCTTATTGATGATGTGGTTGTAGCGCAGCGCCAGCGCCTCCTGCTCGCTGTGCTCGCCGTACTGCTGCAACATCGAAACCGCCTTCGAAATCAGCCGGTGACTCTTCGCCGGTTCGAGATCCTCGGGCACCTTCTGACCGGTGCCGCAATAGGCCAGCACCAGCTGATGCCGAATCGCCGCGGTAACAATGCCGCCGAGGCTTGCCGCCTCGTCGAGCTTGGTCACGATCGCGCCGGCAAGCTTGACTTTGCGAAAGCTCAGGATGGTCTGGTTCAGCGCGGCCAGCTGGGTGTTGGCCGACAACACCAGGTAGGGCTTGATTTGCGGTGCGCCCGATTGCAGGCGATGGAATTGTTCGGCCAGGCGCAGATCGCGCTGGCTCATGCCGGCGGTATCGATCAGCACCATTTTCTTGTCGGCGAGCATGTCGAGGCGGTCGCACAATTCTTCGCTGTTGCCGGCCATCAACAGCGGAATCTCGAGCAGGCGTGCGTAGTGCTGTAGCTGCTCCTGGGCGCCGATTCGAAACTGATCGGTACTGATCATCGCCACCGAGCGCTTGCCGTGGTTGTGCGCAAAACGCGCCGCGATCTTGGCGATGGTCGTGGTCTTGCCGACCCCGGTCGAGCCGACCAGCGCGATGCGGCCGCCCTCGGCGAGCAGGTCGCGGCGATTGATCGGCAGGCAGCGCGCGAGAATGCCGAGCGCCTGCTGCCAGACCTTGTGCGGATCGTCGTTGAGCCGGTCGAGATGCGACAGCACGGTATTGCAGACGTCGGTACCGAGGCCCATTTCGGCCATCAGGTTGAGCAACACCGTGCGCACCGGGTGCTTTTGCGCGAATCGATCCCACTGCAGCACCGACAGCTGGCTTTCCATCAGGTCGCGCAGGTTTTGTAACTCGATCCTGACTTCGTCGATGGCGGGCTTCGCCGGCGCCGCCGGTCGCGGTTTGCGCGCCGTTGCGCGAGGTTTCGCGACTGCCGCCCTGGGCGCCGCTGCGGGCTTGCGCGCGGGTCGCGGCGGCGACGCGGGCGCAACCGCCTGCGGCGTCGACCGGGCCTTCTTGCGCGCGGCGGAGAGCGCCGCCAGCGGCGCGATACTCGGCGGGTCGTATTCGATTCGCGGCGGCCGCGTTGCCCGGCGGGTGGCGCTGACCGGACCGAGGGTCGGCTCGCGGCGACCATCGCCGAGCATCGACCCGGCCCAGGCATCGCTGGCGGCGTCGGCGGTCGCCGCCGGTGCGCGAGGCAGCGACGCTTCGCTGGCGAGGCCCGCGAGCGCGGCTTCGTCGAAATCGATCGCCGACAGGATCTCGACCCCGCCGGGAACTTTCTTGTTACCGAGAATGACCGCGTCGGCGCCCTGCTCCTGCTTGACCATCGACAGCGCTTCGCGCATGGTCGGAGCGAAAGTTCGTTTAATTCTCATTGCCGGTCCTCAATTCATTACTGGCGGCGGTTTCCGGATTGCCGATGCTGGCGACGACCCGCAGTTGCCGGTCGTCCGGAATTTCGTCGTAGCTGAGCACGCTGAGCCCCTGGATTGCATGTCGCACCAGACGCGCGAGCATCGCCCGCAGCTGTTGCGACACCAGCAACACGGCGGGTTCGCCGCGCGCCTGCTGGGTCTCCGATGCCTGTTTCAACGAGCCGTGTATCATCTGCGCCAACCCGGGTTCGATTGCCATGACGTTACCGTCCTGGCTCTGTACGGACTGAAGCAAGATCTGTTCCAAAGACGGGTGTAGCGTCATCACGCTGAGCTCTGACGCCATTCCGAAGATGCTTTGCACGATTTGCCGGCCCAGGCTGACGCGCACCTGCGCCGCCAGGACGTCGGCATCTTGACTCCTCGAGCCGTGTTCCGCCAAGGTTTCGGCGATCGTACGCAGGTCGCGAATCGCGATCTTTTCCTGTAACAAGTTTTGCAGGACCTTGACGATGACGCTGAGCTCGAGCGGCTTCGGCGTCAGGCCCTCGACCAGCTTGGGCGACGAGCGCTTGAGGACCTCCAGCAATTCCTGGACTTCCTCGTGACCGATCAACTCGTGCGCGTTGTCCTGCAGGATCTGGCTCAGGTGCGTCGCCACCACGGTCGATGCGTCGACGACGGTATAGCCGAGGGTCTGCGCGTGGTCGCGCTGCGCCGGCTCGATCCAGAACGCGTCGAGACCGAAGGCCGGGTCCCGGGTCGGGGTGCCCGCAAGCTCGCCGTAAACCGTGCCCGGATTGATCGCAAGGTCCCGGTTGGGCTGGATCTCGGCCTCGCCCATCGGCACGCCGAGCAGGCTGATACGGTAGGTGTTCGGCGACAGATCGAGGTTGTCGCGAATGTGCACCGGCTGCACCAGGAAACCGAGCTCCTGCGACAGTTTCTTGCGCACGCCCTTGATCCGTGTCATCAGCTCGCCGCCCTGGCGCTGGTCGACCAGCGGAATCAGGCCATAACCGACCTCGAGGCCGATGATGTCGACGGTTTGCACGTCGTCCCACGACAGGTCGCGCTGTTCGGGCCGCGGTTCGACCTCCTCGGCTTCGACCTCGACCAGTTCGCCCTGCTGCTGCTTGCGCTGCAGCACGTAGGCGAGCCCGCCGGCGATTGCGGCGATCGTCAGGAAAGCCGCGTTCGGCATGCCCGGAATCAGCCCGAGCACCATCATGATTGCCGCGGCGACGATCAGCGCTCGCGGGTTGTCGAACATTTGCCGAAAGACCTGGCTCGACATCGCCTCCGAATTCGACACCCGGGTGACGATAATCGCGGTCGCGGTCGACAGCACCAGCGACGGGATCTGCGCGACCAGGCCGTCGCCGATCGTCAACAGGGTGTAGTTGCGCATCGCGATGCCGACCTCGAGATCGTGCTGAAAAACGCCGATCGAAAGCCCGCCGATGATGTTGATGAACAGGATCAGGATGCCGGCGATCGCGTCGCCGCGGACGAACTTGCTGGCACCGTCCATCGAGCCGTAGAAATCGGCCTCCTGCGCCACCTCGGCGCGCCGCGCGCGGGCCTCGTCCTGGGTGCACAGGCCGGCGTTGAGATCGGCGTCGATCGCCATTTGCTTGCCCGGCATCGCGTCGAGGGTAAAGCGCGCGCTGACCTCGGAGACGCGGCCGGCGCCCTTGGTGACGACGACGAAGTTGATGATCACGAGAATCGCAAACACCACCAGGCCGACCGCGTAATTGCCGCCGATGACGAAATCGCCGAACGCCTCGATGACCTTGCCGGCAGCGGCGGTGCCGGTGTGCCCCTCGAGCAGGACGATGCGGGTCGACGCGATGTTGAGCGCAAGCCTGAGCAGCGTTGCAACCAGCAGGATCGTCGGGAACACGGTGAAATCCAGCGGCCTGAGCGCGTAGACCGAGACCAGCAGCACGACCAGTCCGAAGGTGATGTTGAAGGTGAACAGCAGGTCGAGCGCCATCGGCGGCAGCGGTACCACGACCATCGCCAGCATCAGGATGACGACCAGCGGCGCCCCGAGTCCCTGCGGGTTGATCGCGCGCAACTGCGTGCCGAGGGTTTGTCCGGCCATTTACGCTTCCTCGTCGGTCGGCAGATAGGGGTCGGGACGCGCCGGCGGCTCGATGCCCTCGTCGCGCGCGATGCGCAGCTGGAACACGAACGCCAAGACCTGCGCGACCGCGAAGTAAAGGTGCGACGGGATTTCCTGGTCGAGCTTGCAGGTCGCGAAGAGCGCGCGCGCCAGCGGCGGCGCCTCGAAGATCTCGACGCCGTTGGCGACGCCGATTTCGCGAATCTTCAGCGCGATCAGGTCGCGCCCCAGCGCCAGCACCACCGGCGCCGCCATCGTCGCGTGATCGTATTTCAGCGCGACCGCGTAGTGCGTCGGGTTGGTAATGATGACGTCGGCGTCGGGGACCGACTCCATCATTCGCCGCTGCGCCATTTCCTGCTGCAGCTGCCGAACTTTCGAACGCACCTCGGGCTTGCCCTCGGTATCCTTCAGCTCGTCGCGTACCTCTTGCAGCGTCATCTTGAGTTTTTGCGCGTGGTCCCAGAGCTGGAACGGCACGTCGATCGCGGCGATCAGGATCAATGCGGTCGCGACGACCAGGAAGCTGAGCCCCAGCAGCCACGCGCCGTGTTCGAGCGCGAGGCCGAGCGACTGCGCGCCGAGACCGAGAAATTCGTCGGCCTTGCCCCACAGAAAAACGATCGCAACCAGCGACACGACGATGAACTTGGCCATCGCCTTGACCAGCTCCATCAGGCCCTTGCTCGAAAACATCCGTTTGAAGCCGTTGACCGGATTGATCCGGTCGGGCTTGAACGCGAGCGCCTCGAGGCTGAAGGCCCAGCCGCCGATCAACAGCGGCGTGAAGATCGCGACCACGACCATCAGGGCCAGGAAAGGCCCGATCGCGAGGAGCGCATCGGCCAGCGCCGCGCCGAATTTTTCGAAAATCGCCCGCGGCGAAAAGACTTCGGCGCGGGTCAGGCTGAAACCGGTGCGCATGAAACGGGTGACGTGGTCGATCATCCAGGCCCCCATGAACAGCAGGCCGAGCGCGCCGAACACGGTCACGGTCATGCTGTTGAGTTCTTTCGACCGCGGTACCTGCCCCTTTTTCTTCGCGTCACGAAGTTTCTTCGGGGTTGGCTGTTCTGTTTTTTCCTGGCCGTTTTCGCTTTCGTTTGCCATGACGTTCCGGCCTCAGGGGGTGACGATCGATTGCGACAGACGCATCGCGTCGAGCAGCAACTGGTTGATTCGCGGCAGAAAACCCGGAATCACGAGCATCAGGATCACGAAGCCCATGAACATCGTCACCGGGAATCCGACCGAAAAGATGTTGAGCTGCGGCGCGGCGCGCGTCATCACCCCCATCGCCAGCGTGATCACGAGAATCGAAATCAGCGCCGGGATCGCCAGCCACAGCGCACCGACGAACATCTGGCTGCCCCAGGCGGCAAGCGCGTAAAAATGATCGCGGCCGACGCCGGCCGGCGAAATCGGCAGGGTTTCGAAGCTCGCGACGACCAGCTGAATCAGCATCAGGTGACCCCCGAGCGCAAGAAACAGCAGCGTGCCGACGATGATCAGGAACTGCGAGACGACCGGCACGCTGACGCCGTTGGTCGGATCGACCATCGATGCGAATCCGAGCCCCATGCTCATCGCGATCGATTCGCCGGCAATCATCAGCGCGCCGAACACGAGTTGCAGCGTGAATCCCATCGACAGGCCGATCAGAATCTGTTGCGCCGACACCAGCAGACCGCTAATCGACAGCGCCTCGACCCGCGGTGTTTCCGGCAGCAACGGCAGGACCAGCACCGACAGCGTCAGCGTCAGGATAATCTTGACCCGGGTCGGCACCAGGCGGGTGCCGATGACGGGCATCGACAACAGCATCGCGCCGATGCGCATCATCGGCCAGAGCAATGCGCCGACCCATGCGGTGGCCTGGGCGAAGTCGATGTCCATGGCGTCAACCGATCAGTCCGGGAATGCCGAGGTACAGCCGGCGGGTAAAACTGAGCAACAGCTCGAGCATCCACGGCCCGGCGATGAGGATCGACAACAGCAGTACCATCAGCTTCGGGATGAAGCTCAACGTTTGCTCGTTGATCGAGGTCGCCGCCTGGAACATGCCAATGATCAGGCCGATCGCGAGCGCCGACAGCAGCATCGGTGCGGTGATCAGCGCGATCAGGTAAAGCGTCTGCTGCGACAGGTCGATGACGGTATCGGGCGTCACATCAGCCCCCGAGCAGGAAACTCGACGCCAGCGTGCCCATGATCAGCGACCAGCCGTCGACCAGCACGAACAGCATCAGCTTGAACGGCAGCGAAATGATCATCGGCGACAGCATCATCATGCCCATCGACATCAGCACGCTGGCGACGACCAGGTCGATGATGACGAACGGGATGAAGATCAGGAAACCGATCTGGAACGCGGTTTTGAGTTCGCTGGTGACGAAGGCCGGCATCAACAGCGTCAACGGCGTCTCTTCGGGTGATGCGATCGCGGTCACGCCGGCGATGTCGGCGAACATGCGAATGTCGGTCTCGCGGGTTTGCGCGAGCATGAAGGTCTTGAACGGCTCGGTCGCCTGGCGCAGCGCTTCGACCGCGGTGAGCGAGCCGTCGAGATAGGGGGCGAGTGCAACCACGTAGACCTGGTCGAAGACCGGCGCCATGACGAACAGGGTCAGGAACAGCGCGAGGCCGAGAATGATCTGGTTGGACGGCGTCTGCGCGGTACCGAGCGCCTGGCGCAGGATCGACAACACGATGATGATCCGGGTGAACGACGTCATCATCAGCAAGATCGCCGGCAACAGCGTCAGCAGCGTCATCAGCGCGAGAATTTCGAGGGTCACGCTGTAGGTCTGACCATCGCCGCTGCCGCCGTCGACCGAAATCGCCGGGATGCCGGCCATCGAAGCGCCGCCGGCCTGGGCACCGACCGCCTGGGCCTGGACTTCGGGCGCGAGCGCCAGCAGCAGTAGCGGGAGGAGCAGGCGCGTCATGACGACGTCCGCTCATCCATCGCGTCTTTGAGCCGACGCGCGAAAGAAGCGCCCACGGGTGCGCCCGCCGGCACGTCGAGCGGCTCGGCGAGCGTGTGCAGCTTTTCGATACGACCCGGCGTCAGGCCAAGCAGAATCTGCTCGTCGCCGATCTGTACCAGCACGATCCGGTCGCGGGTGCCGAGCGGCAGGCCGGCGACAATCCGGATCAGGCCGTGCGACGACTGCTGGTTGAGGTTCAATTTCTTGACCAGCCACGCGAACGCGAAGATCACGCCGACGACCAGCAGGAGTCCGCCGGTGAGCTTCAGCAGGTACGGCGATGCGAACGGCTCGAGCGGTGCTCCGCCGGCTTCGGATTGGGCGACGGCGAGTCCGGGCGCCAGCCAGAAAATTGCGGCGTAACCGCGCATCAGCGCAGGTTCTTGATCCGGTCGGCCGGGCTGATCACGTCGGTCAACCGAATGCCGAATTTTTCGTTGACGACGACGACTTCGCCGTGCGCAACCAGGGTGCCGTTGACGAGCACGTCCATGGGTTCGCCGGCGAGCCGGTCGAGCTCGACCACCGAACCCTGGTTCAGCTGCAGCAGATTGCGGATGCTGAGCCGGGTACGGCCGATCTCCATCGCGATCGTGACCGGGATATCGAGAATCACGTCGAGCTTGACCTCACCGTTGCCGGCATCCGGCGATTCGGAGAGGCGCGTCGCCTCGACCTGTTTGAAATCGTCGCCGCCGTCAGCGGCAGCGCCACTGGCGCCTTGCTGCTCTTCCATCGCGGCGGCCCAATCTTCGGTCGCCTCTTTCGGATCGACGGCCTGTTCGGTTTCGTTACTCATGGCGTCTCCTCGAGACTATTCGTGTTGCGTGATTGCCTGCTTGATTTCTTCGTTTTCGGGGTCGTAAATCTCGACCACTTCCTCGACCTTGACCGCGGCATTACCCTGGTGCTCGCCGTATTGCCCGCGAATGATCGGCATGTCTTCGGCAAGCAGCAGTACCTGCTCCGGCAGGTCGATCGGGATGATGTCACCGGCCTTGAAGTTGATCAGCTCCTTGACCGGGATCTGGCGCTCGGTAAACAGCCCCTGCAGATCGATCTTCGCGTTCATCAGTTCCTCGCGCATCAGGATCGCCCAGCGCTCGTCGACGATACCGCGGTCACTCAGCACGCCGGCGTCGAGCAGGTTGCGAATCGGTTCGATCTTCGAATAGGGGTAGACGACGTGGATCTCGCCGCCGCCGCCGTCGATCTCGAGTTTGAACCGGGAGACGACGACGATCTCGGTCGGGCTGCCGATATTGGCCATGTGCGGATTGACTTCGTGGGCGTGATAGAGGTACTCGACCGCCATCACCGGCGCCCAGGCCCGGGTCAGGTCGGTGAAACACAGCTGCACCACTTTCTCGATCACGCGCAGTTCGGTCTGGGTGAACTCGCGACCCTCGATCTTGGCGTGGATGCTGCC
>JBPEYE010000087.1:0-6313 GCA_052030825.1 Gammaproteobacteria bacterium
ATGGTCATTGCGAGGCGCGAAGCGCCGAAGCAATCTCGCGCGGAGGTTCGGAACCGGTCCTTCGCAACAGCGAAAGCCGGTCATTGCGAGACCCCGCAGGGGTCGAAGCAATCTCCCCGGATCGAGCAAGGCTCCGGAGATTGCTTCGTCGGCTGACGCCTCCTCGCAATGACGAATTGTTTAAATGATTGACGAGTAACGAAAAATGGCAAAACCACTCGACGGAATTCGAATACTGGATTTCACCCACGTCCAGTCGGGCCCGACCTGCACGCAGCTGCTCGCGTGGATGGGCGCCGACGTGATCAAGGTCGAACGTCCCGGAGTCGGTGACGCGACGCGCAAGCAGCTGGTCGACGTCGAGGGCGCCGACAGCCTGTATTTCACGATGTTGAACCACAACAAGCGTTCGCTGACATTGAACTCGAAAACCGAGGGCGGAAAAGAGGTTCTCGAGCGCCTGGTCAGGGAGTGCGACGTGCTGGTCGAAAATTTCGCGCCCGGCGCGCTCGATCGCATGGGCTTCGGCTGGGAGCGCATCCAGGAACTCAACCCGCGCATGGTGATGGCGTCGGTCAAGGGCTTCGGCCCGGGGCCGTACGAGGATTGCAAGGTTTACGAAAACGTCGCCCAGTGCGCCGGCGGCTCGGCTTCGACGACCGGTTTTCGCGACGGCCCGCCGCTCGTGACCGGCGCGCAAATCGGCGATTCCGGCACCGGGTTGCATCTCGCGCTGGGTATCTGCGCGGCGCTGATCGGCCGCGAAAACACCGGCCGCGGCCAGCGCGTGCTGGCGCCGATGCAGGACGGCGTACTCAACCTGTGCCGGGTCAAGCTGCGCGATCAGCAGCGACTCAAGGCCGGCCCGCTCAAGGAGTACTCGCAGTACGGCGAGGGTATCCCGTTCGGCGAGGCGACGCCGCGCGCCGGCAATGACTCGGGCGGCGGCCAGCCGGGCCGGATTCTGAAATGCAAGGGCTGGGAAGACGATCCCGACGCGTACACGTATTTCATCACCCAGGCCGCGGTCTGGGAAAACATTTGCGACGTGATCGGCAAACCCGAGTGGAAAGAAGATCCCGACTACGCGACTCCGCCGGCGCGATTGCCGCGCCTGAACGAGGTCTTCGCGACGATAGAGGAATGGACCATGACCAAGACCAAGTACGAGGTCATGGACATCTGCAACCCCTTGAACATCCCGGTCGGACCGATTCTGTCGATGAAGGAGCTCGCCGAGGAACCGTCGCTGCGCGAAACCGGCACGATCGTCGAAGTCGACCACCCGGAGCGCGGTCCGTACCTGACCGTCGGATGCCCGATCAAGTTTTCCGAATTCGATCCGAAAGTCGAGCGCTCGCCGCTGCTCGGCGAGCACACTGAAGAGGTGCTGACGGATGTACTCGGCTACAGCGCCGACGAGATCGCGGCGCTCAAAGAACAGGGTGCCGTGTGATTCTCCGTCGTTGCGAGGACCGCGCTGTAGTGGTTACTAGCAGGTCATTGCGAGGAGGCGCAGCCGACGAAGCAATCTCCATACACTGGCCCGATTCGCGGAGATTGCTTCGCGGAGCCTGCCCCGGCCTCCGAGCCGGGGCTCGCAATGACGTTGAGTTGAAACAGGATTCGCTTTTTGGAGGTGAACAATGAGATTAATCGTGCATGGCCAGCAGGCTTACGGCAAGGCGGTCCTCGAAGCCATCCTCGACAAGGGTACCGACGAGGTCGTTGCGGTCTACTGCGCGCCCGACAAGGAGGGCAAGCCGCTCGATCCGCTCAAGGAATTCGCGCTCGAGAAAGGATTGTCGGTGCACCAGCCGGCATCATACAAGGATCCGGCGGTGTGGGAACAGCTCGCGAGCCACGACGCGGATCTCTGTGTAATGGCCTACGTGCTGTTGTTCGTGCCCGAGGAGGCGCTCAACGTGCCGAAGCACGGCTCGATTCAGTATCACCCGTCGCTGCTGCCGGATCACAAGGGACCGAGCTCGATCAACTGGCCGATTATCATGGGCAAGAAAAAGACCGGATTGTCGATCTTCTGGCCCGACAACGGTCTCGATACCGGCCCGATCTTGCTGCAAAAAGAAGTCGACATCGGCCCCGACGACACGCTCGGCTCGATCTATTTCGACCAGCTGTTCCCGCTCGGCGTCGAGGCAATGATGGAAGCCATCGAACTCGTGCGCGATGGCAAGGCGCCGAAGGAACCGCAAGACCCCGATGCCGGCAGTTACGAGGGCTGGTGTCGCAAGGACGACGTCGAGATCGACTGGAGCCAGGATACCGATACGGTTTATAACCTGATTCGCGGCGCCAACCCGCAGCCCGGCGCGTGGACGACCTTCGGCGGTGCCGAGCTCAAGATCTTCGACAGCCGCAAGGCCGATGGCAGCGGCGCGCCGGGCGAGGTCCTGGCGGTCGGCGAGGACGGCGTCGTTATTGCAACAGGAAATGGCGCGATTCGGGCCATTAAGGTACGCGCCGATGCTGGTAAAGTGCCGGCAGCGGAATATGCCGCGGCGGCCGGCCTCGCCGAGGGTGCGAAGCTCGGCGACTGATGCGACCCACGACTAACGAGCAGGGCTGGCGCGCCGGCCCCAGAGGATTGAAATGAGTGACATCGAAATTGCCCGCGCGGCCACCGCGCAACCGATCCAGGAAATCGCCGACAAGGTCGGTATCCCGGCCGACGGCGTGCGACCCTACGGCAACACCAAGGCCAAGCTCGACCCGGATTATATCGCGTCACTTAAAGACGAGGCGGACGGCAAGCTGATCCTGGTTACCGCGATCACGCCGACGCCGGCCGGCGAGGGCAAGACCACGACCTCGGTCGGCCTGCACGACGGCCTGTCGCGGATCGGCAAGAAATCGATCGTCTGCCTGCGCGAGCCGAGCCTCGGACCGTGCTTCGGCATGAAGGGCGGCGCCGCCGGTGGCGGCCACGCGCAGGTCATCCCGATGGAAGACATCAATTTGCACTTCACCGGCGATTTTCACGCCATCGGCGCGGCGCACAATCTGCTCTCGGCGATGGTCGACAATCACATCTACTGGGGCAACGCCGCCGGCCTCGACGCGCGCCGCATCGCGTGGAAGCGCGTCGTCGACATGAACGACCGCGCGCTGCGCGAGATCGTCAACTCGCTCGGCGGCCCCGGCAATGGCTTCCCGCGCGAAGACGGCTTCGATATCACGGTCGCCTCCGAGGTCATGGCGATCTTCTGCCTGTCGAATAATCTCGCCGACCTGCAGCAACGCCTCAACAAGATCATCGTCGGTTACACGCGCGATCGCGAGCCGGTGACCGCGGCGCAGATCAACGCGCCGGGGGCAATGGCGGTGTTGCTGAAGGACGCGATTGCACCGAATCTCGTGCAGACGCTCGAGAACAACCCGGCGTTCATCCACGGCGGCCCGTTCGCCAATATCGCCCACGGTTGTAATTCGGTGATTGCGACCAAAACGGCGCTCAAGCTCGCCGACTATGTCGTCACCGAAGCCGGCTTCGGCGCCGATCTCGGCGCCGAAAAGTTCTTCGACATCAAGTGCCGCAGCGCGGGTCTGAAACCCGATGCCGCGGTCATCGTCGCGACGATTCGCGCACTGAAAATGCACGGCGGGGTCAGGCTCGACGATCTCGGCTCGGAGAACGTCGGCGCGGTCGAGAAGGGCTGCAGCAACCTCGCGCGTCACATCAAGAACGTCAAGTCGTTCGGCGTACCGGTGGTGGTCGCGATCAACCGCTTCAGCGCCGATACCGATGCCGAGGTCAACAAGGTGCGCGACGCGGCGAAGGAACTCGGCGCGGTCGCGATCGACTGCACCCACTGGGCCGACGGCGGCGCCGGCACCGAGGAGCTCGCCAACCACGTCGTCAAGATGATCGACGACGAGCCGAGCAACTTTGCGCCGCTGTACGACACCGACATGCCGCTGTGGGACAAGATGAAAACCATTGCGACCCAGATCTACGGCGCCGACGACATCATGGCCGACAAGAAGGTGCGCGACCAGATCGCGCAATTCCAGGATGCCGGCTTCGGCAACCTGCCGATCTGCGTCGCCAAGACGCAATACAGCTTCTCGACCGACCCGAACCTCAAGGGTGCGCCGAGCGGCCACGAGGTGCCGATCCGCGAGGTGCGGCTGTCGGCTGGCGCCGGATTCCTGGTTTTCGTCTGCGGCGAAATCATGACCATGCCGGGCCTGCCGCGGGTGCCCGCGGCGGACAAGATTCACATCGACGGCGACGGCCTGATCCAGGGCCTGTTCTAGCCGGGAGGACGAAACGACGTGATCAAGATCATACTCGTACCGATCGACGGCTCGGAGCGCGCGGCCGCGGTGCTCGACACTGCGTACATCATCGCCGGCCGCTTCGACGCGCACATCAAGGTCGTGCACGTGCGCGAGCGTTCCAGCGAACCTTACCTCTTCGCCGACCTGCCGCAAAAATTTCGCGAGCAGTACGAGCAGCTGGCCTCGAGCGCGGTCGATACGGTCGTCGAGCAGGTCAAGCGGCAATTCGAAGCCTTCGTCAAGAAGTCCGGCGTGACCGTGGCTGAAAAACCCGGGCAGGCCGAGGGCGCCAGCGCGTCTTTCGAAATCATCAAGGGCGATCCGGGCACCGTGCTCAACCACGAAGCGCGCCTCGTCGACGTGGTCCTGATGTCGCGACCGACGCGGCATCGCGTCGGTGGTCTCGGCGTCGGCGAGCGCCTCGAGTCGTTGCTGTTCCATTCCGGTCGGCCGGTGCTGATCGTGCCGCCGGACTGGACCGCGCGCAAGGTCGACCATGCCGCGATCGGCTGGAACGACAGCGTCGAGTCGGCGCGTGCGCTGGCGATGACGCTGCCGTGGCTGCCGCAGATGAAAAAGGTCTCGGTACTGGTGTCGGAAAAGCGCGACGCGCAGGGCGACGAGGTCATCGAGTATCTCGGCTTTCACGGCGTCAAGGCCGAAAAGCAAATTCTGTCGAAACAACACGATGACGTCGGCGAAAGACTGCTCGCGACCTGCAAGGACATCGGTGCCGAGTTTCTGGTCGTCGGCGGCTTCAGCCACACGCGCACGCGCCAGCGCTTCTTCGGCGGCGTAACCAGCCACCTGCTGAGCCAGACCGATATCATCACGGTCATGGCGCATTGACGGTCCGCGATGACGCGCCGACGGGTTTCATATCCTCCGACCTGGGTTAAAATTGGCCCCGTCCCTCGCGGGCGGGGAATTTTTTTGCGTTAGCGCTCGAGGCTTCAATGGCACAGGCACAACCCACCACCGGCGCGGTCGATCACCGGCAGCAACGAACCCGCGGCAAGACCAAGGGGCGGATCGTCGATCTGAACGCGCTGCTCGACGTGCAGCGCGTGCTCGGTGACGCGTCGCGCCGGCGCGACCTGCTGATCGAGCACCTGCATAAAATCCAGGACGCATTCGGGCACCTGTCGGCGGTGCACCTGACCGCGCTCGCGCACGAGATGCGGCTTTCGACGACCGAGGTTTACGAGGTTGCGAGCTTCTATCATCACTTCGACGTGATTCGCGAAGGCGAGACCGCGCCGCCGGAGTTGACCGTGCGCGTCTGCGACTCGGTCAGCTGCGAACTGGCCGGTAGCGAGGGATTGATCGCCGCGCTCGAGGGCGCGCTCGGCGACGGCGTGCGCGTACAGCGCGTACCCTGCGTCGGCCGCTGCGACTTCGCGCCGGTCGCGGTGGTCAAACAGAATACGCTCGACCACGCCGACGTCGGCAAAGTCAGGGCCGCGATCGACGCCGGCGAACTGATGCAGCCGCTGCCGGAGGATTGCATCGACTACGACGCCTACCGCGCCGACGGCGGTTACGCCCTATACGACAAGCTGCTCGCCGGTGATATCAGCGGCGACGAAATCATCGAAACGCTGCAGGGCACGCAGCTGCGCGGCCTCGGCGGCGCCGGCTTTCCGGTCGGGCGCAAGTGGTCCATCCTGCGCGACCAACCCGCGCCGCGGCTGTGCGCGATCAACATCGACGAGGGCGAGCCGGGCACGTTCAAGGATCGCCATTACATGTTGACCGACCCGCACCGTTTTCTCGAAGGCATGCTGATCGCGGCGAAGGTCATCGACATCGAGGCCTGCTACCTCTACGTCCGCGACGAGTACCCGTCGGTGATCGCGGTGCTCGAACGGGCGGTCGACGACCTGCGGAACAAATCGGGCTACGAGTTACCGCACATCGAGATCCGCCGCGGGGCCGGCGCCTACATTTGCGGCGAGGAATCGGCGATGATCGAGTCGATCGAGGGCAAACGCGGCATGCCGCGACT
>JBPEYE010000088.1:0-15334 GCA_052030825.1 Gammaproteobacteria bacterium
ACAGCAACGAGCAGGCCTACCTGTTCCGCAAGTTCGCGGCGATGTGGGGCACCAACAACGTCGACCACCAGGCGCGCATCTGCCACTCGACCACGGTCGCGGGCGTTGCCAACACCTGGGGATACGGTGCGATGACCAACTCGTACAACGACATCCACCACTCCAAGGCGATATTGTTGATCGGTTCCAACCCGACCGAGGCGCACCCGGTCGCGCTGCAGCATATCTTCAAGGCCAAGGAAGAGAATAACGCGCCGGTCATCGTCATCGATCCGCGCTATACGCGGACCGCGGCGCACGCCGACCATTACCTCAGAATCCGGCCCGGTTCCGACGTCGCGATCATCTGGGGCATGATGTGGCACATCTTCGAGAACGGCTGGGAAGACAAGGAATACATCCGCCAGCGCGTCTACGGCATGGACGACGTGATGCAGGAAGTCAAGAAGTGGAATCCGAAAGAGGTCGAGAACGTCACCGGCGTGCCGGAAGAGCAGGTCTACGCCGCGACCAAGGCGATGGCCGACAACCGCCCCGGCACCTTCATCTGGTGCATGGGCGGCACCCAGCACACGATCGGTAACAACAACACCCGCGCCTACTGCGCGTTCCAGCTCGCGCTCGGCAACATCGGCGTGACCGGCGGCGGCGCCAACATCTTCCGCGGCCACGACAACGTCCAGGGCGCGACCGATCTCGGCGTGCTCGCCAATACGCTGCCGGGCTACTACGGCCTGTCGGCCGGTGCGTGGAAGCACTGGTCAGGCGTCTGGGACCTCGATTACGACTGGGTCAAGTCGCGCTTCGACGACGGCAGCTACGAGCAGAGCAAGGGCAAGGACGTCCACGTCATGAATACCAAGGGCATCCCGGTGTCCCGCTGGATCGACGGTGTGCTCGAAAGCGCGGACAACGTCGCGCAGAAGGATGCAATCAAGGCGATGGTGTTCTGGGGCCACGCCCCCAACAGCCAGACCCGCGGCGTCGAGCAGAAGAAGGCGATGGAAAAACTCGAGCTGCTCGTGGTTATCGATCCCTACCCGACCGCGACCGCGGTCATGCCCGACCGCAAGGACGGCATGTACCTGCTGCCGGCGTCGACGCAGATGGAAACCTACGGTTCCGTCACCGCGTCGAATCGCTCGCTGCAGTGGCGCGACAAGGTCGTCGACCCGCTGTTCGAGTCGCTGCCCGATCAAACCATCATGTACAAGCTGGCGAAGAAGCTCGGATTTGCCGATGAATTGACCAAGAACATCGCGGTCAACGATGACGAGCCGCTGGTCGAAGACATCCTGCGCGAAATCAACCGCGGCATGTGGACGATCGGTTACACGGGCCAGAGCCCCGAGCGGCTGAAGATGCACCAGCAGAACTGGGGTACCTTCAACTATGACAGCCTGCGCGCCGAGGGCGGTCCCGCCGACGGCGACTACTACGGCCTGCCATGGCCATCGTGGGGCACGCCCGAGATGAAACACCCGGGTACGCCGAACCTGTACGATCCGTCCAAGCACGTCAAGGACGGCGGCCTGACCTTCCGCGCGCGCTTCGGCGTTGAGCGTAACGGCGTCAACCTGCTCGCCGAAGGCTCTTACGGCGTGGGTTCGGACATCAGGGACGGCTATCCCGAGTTCAGCGACCAGGTGCTGAAGAAGCTCGGCTGGTGGGACGACCTGACCGCCGAGGAAAAGGCCGCGGCCGAGGGCAAGAACTGGAAGACCGACCTGTCCGGCGGCATCCAGCGCGTCGCCATCGAACACGGTTGTTCGCCGTTCGGCAACGCCAAGGCCCGCGCGATGGTCTGGACCTTCCCGGATCCGGTGCCGATTCACCGCGAGCCGCTGTACACGTCGCGGCGTGACCTGGTCGAGAAGTATCCGACCTACGACGACCGCAAGTCGTTCTGGCGCCTGCCGACGCGTTACCAGTCGATCCAGGCCAAGGATTACAGTCAGCAGTATCCGATCATCCTGACCTCCGGCCGACTGGTCGAGTACGAGGGCGGCGGCGACGAGACGCGTTCCAACGCGTGGCTCGCCGAGTTGCAACAGGACATGTTCGTCGAAATCCACCCGCGCGATGCCAACAATGCCGGCATCAAGGATGGTGACACCGTCTGGGTCGAAGGCGCCGAGGGCGCCAAGGTCAAGGTCATGGCGATGGTCACCCGCCGCGTCGGTGCCGGGGTTGCGTTCATGCCGTTCCACTTCGCCGGGCATTTCCAGGGCGAGGATTTGAGGAGCAAATATCCGGAGGGTGCCGATCCCTATGTCCTCGGCGAGGCGGCCAACACGGCCATGACCTACGGTTACGATTCCGTCACCCAGATGCAGGAATCGAAGTGTAGCCTGTGTCGCATAACCAAAGCTTGAGCAGGGGGATAGAGAAATGGCACAAATGAAATTCTATTGCGATGCCGAGCGCTGCATCGAATGTAATGCCTGCGTCACCGCCTGCAAGAACGAGCATGAGGTACCGTGGGGCGTCAACCGCCGGCGGGTCGTGACGATCAACGACGGCGAGCAGGGCGAACGCTCGCTGTCGGTCGCCTGTATGCACTGTGCCGACGCGCCCTGCGCGGCGGTCTGCCCGGTGGATTGCTTCTATACCCGCGAGGACGGCATCGTGCTGCACGACAAGGATATCTGCATCGGCTGCGGTTACTGCTTCTACGCGTGCCCGTTCGGCGCGCCGCAGTTCCCGAAGGCGGCGGCGTTCTCGTCGCGCGGCAAGATGGACAAGTGCACCTTCTGCGCCGGTGGCCCGGAAGACGATCACAGCTCGGACGAGTACAAGAAGTACGGCCGCAACCGTGTCGCCGAGGGCAAGCTGCCGCTGTGCGCCGAGATGTGCTCGACCAAGGCGCTGCTGGCCGGCGACGCCGACGTGTTGTCCGACATCTATCGCAAGCGGGTCATCAATCGCGGCGCGGTCGCGTTTGACTGGGGCGTCAATTACAACAACGCCAAGCTCAAGCCCTGAGCCTAGATTGGGGTAAAAACGATATCGATACAGGGACGTATCGACATCCTCCGGCCGATGCCGGCGGACGCGGTGTGAGCATAAAATAAAAGGGTAAAGTCGTGAGAATCCATACATTCGTGATATTGGCGTGTCTGCTGCTGTCGCCGTTCCAGGCGCTTGCGCAGGAGTCGAAACCGCCGCCGCCGCCGGGTCTTTTCGGTGCGGATCCCGGTGCCGAGCTATGGCGCGAAGTGCGCCAGCGCGACGGCCAGACCGAGGGTATCTCGCAGGTCAAATCGCCCGGTGCCAACGTGCTGATCAACGTTTCCGGCCAGAGCTGGCGGGAATACCGCATGCAGACCCTGGTGCCGCGCGCCGGTGCCGCGGTGGTCATCGTGCTCGCGATGATCATTATCTTCCGCATTATCCGCGGCAAGATTCCGCTGTCCGAAGGCCGCTCGGGCAAGAAGATCCAGCGTTTCACCAATCTGCAGCGTTTCGCCCACTGGAGCACCGCGATTTTGTTCGTGATCCTCGCGATCACCGGCATGATCCTGCTGTTCGGCCGCACCGTGCTGATTCCGATGTTCGGTAACGCGGCTTTCGGCAATATCGCCGCGGTATCGAAATTTCTCCACGATTACCTCGGGCCGGTGTTCATGCTGACGCTGACGCTGCTGTTCGTGCTGTTCGTGCGCCACAACATTCCACAGCCGAAGCTCGATTTCATGTGGCTGATCAAAGGTGGCGGCCTGTTCGGCAAGCACGTGCACACGCCGCGCTACAACGCCGGTGAAAAGCTCTGGTTCTGGGTGGCGTCGATCGGCGGGCTCGCGGTCATCATCAGCGGCCTCGTGCTCGATTTCCCGATTTTTGGCCAGACGCGCGAAACCATGGAGTTCTATCACTTCGTCCACAGCATTTCCGCAATGGTGCTGATCGTCGTCGCAATGGGACACATCTACATGGGCACCGCCGCGCTCGAGGCGACCTTCGAGGTCATGCAAACCGGCTATTGCGACGAGAACTGGGCCAAGGACCACCACGACCTGTGGTACGACGAAGTCAAACGGCAACAGACGTCGCCGGGCAGCGATACGTCGCCATCCGCGCCGCCGGAGCCGCCCGGTCAGCGGCAGTCCACCGATACCGCCTGACGCAGCAACCGCCGATTCATCGCAGCCCGCCTCGAAACCGAGCGCGGGCTTTTTCTTTTACCGCCGGCGCGACGGGCTTGATGGTGCCGGGCGGTCGGGCGTAAACTGCTTCGCGATGAATGACGAAAGCCTCAGCGACGAAGAACTCGATGCGATCTACAAACGCATGATCGACGAGTTCATCGATCAGGCCAACGCGCTGGCGGAAACCCAGAGCGCCGAGAATGTCGGCCTCGCGTTACTCTACGCGGCGTCGCGTTTCAATGCTTATGTCGTCTCCCGGCATGCCGACACGCTCGAGGATTTCGAGCGCGATCTACCCCGAGCGCGCAAGTTTTTCACCGGGCAATACGCCGAGATGCTCGAAGAAAATCTGGAAGACTACAAGCAGCTCTACAGCAAGTACGCCCACCTCACGCGGAAGCAGTAAATCCTTCCGGCGCGGTCGGGCACTTCGCGCGAATCGCCGCGCCGTCGCGCGCCTCCCAGGCGTCGAGGCAGGCATCGCGCGCCGGCACGTCGAGCTCGGCGATCGCCTCGACCTGTACGAAGAAAGCCGCGAAATCGAGCCGCAGCGCGTCGAGGATGTGACGGAAGGCCGTCACCCGCGAATGGTAGGCGGCCACCGATCCGAGCTTCGCATTGTTGAGGCCGTCGGCGAAAAAGCGCGAGAATCCGCCACGGATGCCATGCTGCTGTGCAAGCACTGCGTGTGACCCCTGCGCATCGGCCAGAAGCGCCTGCTTGCGCTCACGCATCGTGCCTTCGTCCAGCGGTGACGCATAGAGCTCGTCGAGCCGTGCCCGCGTCGCGCCGATCAACGCGATGACCTCGGCGCGGTACGCCAGCCACGATCGGTAGCGCGCGATCTCATCGGTATCGGCATACGCGTCGAGCCACAGTTCGGTGCCGGCCTGCTGCACCGCCGAGGCCAGCGACTCGTTGAAAGCCGTATCGTCGTCGATGTAGATCCGCTGGTGGGTGAGTTCGTGAAACAACAGGCCGGCAAGCCGATACTCGGGCCAGGCGACGAAGCTCGAAAGCACCGGATCGTCGAACCAGCCGAGCGTCGAGTAGGCGGCGACCGGGCCGATATAAGTCTCGAATCCCTCGGCCTCGAGTGCGGTGGCGTAGGCCGCGAGTCGTTCGTCGTCGAAATAACCGCGGTAGCTCGCGCAGCCGATGACCGGGTAGCACCATTGATGCAGCCGGGTCGAAAACTCCGGTGCGGCGAACAGGTTTCTGACGACCCAGGGTCGGTCGAGTTCGACGTAACTGCGATAGCTGTCGTTGTCCGGCAGCGCGAGGCGCTCGCTGGCGAATTGGCGAATCGCGTTGACGCGCTCGAGGCGCGCGCGCAACTCGGCGTCGAGCGCCTCGTCGGCGAGCAGGGTCTCGATTTCGACCCGCTGGTTCATGACCGCGAGGTGGCCACGCGCGTTGTGCCAGTAGTAGCCAAGATCGGCACAGCCGGCGAGCAGCAAGATCGGAATCGTAATAACCCAGCGCATGCAGTATCCTCTCACACACAAATTTATAGCGTATAGTTTTTGGTTCAGGGCAACCATTCTCCAATCTGACGTAGTCCCGTTAATTGTTGCTCAGAGCAACAACCACGTTCGTCGCGCCAGATTTGCGAATGGTTGCTCTGAGCAGTCATTATCTTGGGAAGTTACCGGGGTCTGGAATGATCGTATCGAGCACTTTCGACGGCGGCAATATCGAATGCCTGGATGCAAGCGATCCGGGGGATGTGCGGCTGAATATCCGCAAAGATAATCAGTCTGATTTCTACCAGTGGTTTTACTTCCGCGCCGCGGGCGTGCGCGACCTGGATTGCCGTTACGTGATCACCAACGCCGGCGGCGCAGCTTACCGCAAGGGCTGGGAGGATTACCGCGCGGTCGCGAGTTACGACCGCGAGTTCTGGTTCCGCGTGTCGACGAGTTTCGACGGCGAACGGCTCGTGATCGAGCACCACTCCAGCGAGGACCAGGTTTACTTCGCGTATTTCTCGCCCTATTCGATGGAGCGCCACGCCGACCTGCTCGCGTTCGCGCAAACCAGCGAGCGCTGCCGCGCCGAGACGCTCGGCCTGAGCCTCGACGGCCAGACAATCGATTGCCTGCGCTTCGGCGAGCCCGGCGCCGATCGCAAGACGATCTGGATGGTCGCGCGCCAGCACCCGGGCGAGACCATGGCCGAATGGTGGATGGAGGGTTTGATCAATCGCCTGGTCGACGCCAGCGACCCGGTCGTGCGCGCGTTGCTCGAGCGTGCGGTGCTCTACCTGGTGCCGAACATGAATCCCGACGGTTCGCGCCGCGGCCACCTGCGCACCAACGCGGTCGGCGCAAACCTGAATCGGGAATGGCAAAATCCGACGGCGGAGCGAAGCCCGGAGGTGCTCTGCGTACGCGACCGTATCCGCGAGACTGGCCTCGATTTCGGCCTCGATGTGCACGGCGACGAAGCGCTGCCGTACAATTTTCTCGCCGGCACCGAGGGCATTCCCGGCTGGAACGACGACCGCCAACGTCAACTCGAGGCTTTTAAATCGACCCTGGCCGGGTTGAACCCCGATTTTCAGGTCGAACACGGTTATCCGCCGAACGAACCCGGCAAGGCCAACATGACCTATTGTTCGAACGCGCTTGCCGAGGAATTCGGCGCGCTGGTGATGACCCTGGAAATGCCGTTCAAGGATGCGAGCGGCACGCCCGACCCGGTGCAGGGCTGGTCGCCCGAGCGCTGTTTTGCGCTCGCGCACTCGTGCCTCGATACGCTGCATCTGTGCTGGGACGAGGTGATAGACTAGGCGTCGCGATGCATCGAAGACGATTCCTGCAAGTGACCGCCGGCGGCCTCGTCGGCGCTACGTTGCTGCCCGCTGGCGCCCATGCCGACGCGAGCGAACGCGCGCCGGTCCGTCTGCGCGCCGCGCCGGGCGTATACCGGCTGCACCCGACGGAGACCGAGCCGGCGACGCTGATGCAGTTCAACGCGTCGATTCCGGGTCCGGTGCTGCGGATTCCACGCGGTCGCGAGACGACCATCCGCTTCGACAACGCACTCGACGAACCGAGCTCGGTGCACTGGCACGGCCTGCGGATCGACAACGCGATGGACGGCGTGCCGGGCATGACCCAGGCGCCGGTCGAGCCGGGGCAGAGTTTCGACTACGTGCTGAAGCCACCGGATGCCGGCACCTACTGGTATCACACGCACCTGCGTTCGTGGGCGCAGCTCGCGCTCGGCCTTGCCGGTGTGCTGATCGTCGAAGAGGATACGCCGCCCGTCGTCGATCGCGATCTCGTCGTCGCGATCGACGACTGGCGCATAAATCGCGAAGGCCGCTTCGACATCGCCAGCCTCGGCCATTTGCACGACTGGTCGCACGCCGGGCGCATCGGCAACCTGATCACGGTCAACGGCAAGACCGGCACGCGCTACCCGGTCCGGCGCGGCGAACGGATTCGACTGCGGCTCGTCAACATCGCCAATGCGCGCACGATGCAGTTGCTGATCGAGGAACCGCAGCTGCAGGTCGTTGCCATCGACGGCCAGCCGGTCGAGCCGTTTATACCGCGCGACGGACGGCTCACGCTCGCGGTTGGGCAGCGCGTCGACGTCGTCATCGATTTCGCCGGCGAGCCGGGGCAGTCGTCGGCGATCGAACTGCTGGTGCGAGACAACGCCTACGTGATCGTCGGTTTCGATTACGGCGAATCGGTGCTGCGCAAGTTGCCGCTGGAGTCGCCGCTGCGGCTGCCGCCGAACCCGCTGCATCGCGTCGCCCTGCCGGACGAGTTTCTGCACGTGCCGCTGCGCATGCAGGGCGGAGCGATGAGCCGTTTTTCCGGCGCGCAGGTCGACGGCCGAGCCTTGTCGATCTCCGAACTGGTCGAGCGCAAACTCGTCTGGGCGATGAACGGCGTTGCCGGGTTGCCCGAAGCGCCCCTGTTTCGGGTCACACGCGGCACCGCGGTCAGCCTCGAACTCGACAACGACACGCGCTGGCCGCACGCAATGCACGTCCACGGCCACCATTTCGTGCGCGCCAGCGCTCCGGGCATCTGGCGCGACACGGTGCTGATCGACCCGGGCGAGCGCGACGCGCTGCGATTCGTCGCCGACAATCCCGGCCGTTGGCTGATTCACTGTCACATGGCCGAACACATGGCCGGCGGCATGCTGACCTGGTTCGAGGTCACCTGAAAAACATCCGAAGAGGGTAAGAATGGAAACGATCAACATCCAGTTCACGCTGTTCTCCGCGTTTTATGCGCCGTTGATCGCGACGATCGAGTGCGGCTTTCTCGAGCGCGAGGGCCTCGAACCCGAATGGTCGGTCTCGCCGCCGGGCAAGCCGGCGACCGAGGCGATCATGGACGGCAGCGCGCAGGTCGTGCAGTCGGCGCCGAGCCAGGCCTTCAACGCGATCAAACGGGGCGACGCGGCGTACCCGCTGCATTTTGCGCAGATTAACGAAATGGACGGGTTTTTCGTGACCGCGCGCGACGCCGATGTCGACTTTTCGTGGAAACGGCTCGAAGGTGCCGAGGTCGTCATGTTCGGCGGTGGCCAGCCGAACGCGATGTTCCGCTACGCCTGCCACCGCGCCGGCATCGACTACGACCGGATCAGGGCGATTACGCCGGGCGGGCCGGACGCAATCGATCAGGCGTTTCGCGATGGCCAGGGGCAGTACGTACAGCAGCAGGGGCCCTATCCGCAGCAACTCGAGACCGAAGGCCTCGGCCATATTGTCGCCCGGGTCGGGCCGAAGATCGGCCCCTGTGCGTTCTCGAGTCTCGCCGCGTCACCCGAGTGGCTGGCAACCGACATGGCCCGCGCCTTCACCCGGGCCTATGCCGGCGCGCGCACCTACCTCAACGAAACGCCGGCGCCGGAAATCGCGGCCGCGCTGCAAAAACAATTTCCGGCGGTCGACCCGAAGGCACTGACGCAATGCATTGCGAGCTACCAGCAGCTCGGCTGCTGGACGCCGCACGTCGAGATCACGCGCGATGCCTTCGACGTGATTCTCGATATTTTCAGTTTCACCGGCGACATCGACGAGCGCTATCGCTACGAGCAGGTCTGCTGTGCGCCACCGGCTACAGGCGGCGCGGCAACTGGGCGCGGATAGCGCCGAGGTCGAACTTGACGAGATCCTTGTCGACCTCGCCCGCGATCAGCTCGGCACAGGACTTGCTCAGGCCCGCGCGCAGCAGGCCGAGAAACCGCGGCGGCGCGACCAGGTAAAACCGGTGCAGGTCGCCGCGGACGCGGATCTTTTCGAGTTCCGCACAGAGCTCGCGCGCGAATACTTGCGCTTCATGATCGTGGGTGCTTTGCTCGTGGCCCATCGAATGGCGGCCGTAACCGCCGGCGTCGAAGCCGCTGCCGCCGCTGTCGGTGACGAGATCCTGGTCGCGCAGCCGACTCTCGGGGTGGATGAAATCGCGCTCGTCGCGCAACGGTTCGTCGGGGTAGGGGGTGCTCAGGAACCGGGCGCCGCTGCTATCGGCAACGAGGACGTAGATCGACATGGGCCTGCCTCCGCTGACTGGTTTTTGCATAGGATAAAACATATTTGCCACCAACATTCAATTGCGTTGAGCCGGGCACCGAAAAAGCCAAAATTCGTGTTGACTTGCGTGCCGTCTCGACATAGTTTTCCTGCAAAATACTCACCGCCAACACAGGGCTAATCGACATGGTCAAGAAAGCAGCCGCGAAGAGCGGCACCGAAAAAATCAGGACTACCGCGACGGCGTTAGCCGAGGAAATCGAACACGCCACCGATGCGATGGTGCGCGAACTGCAGGAGGGCTTCGAGGCGGTCCGCAAGAAAGCCGTCGTTGCCGGCAAGGCGGCGGCCGAGGCGACCGCTTCGATGCAGGAGTCGATCGCCGGAGCCGCCGTCGACGCGAGTTCGTCGGTCAAGGATACGCTCACCGAGGCAAGGCTCGCGGAGAAATTTCACCGTTTCGCCGACGAGGTCGAGGAAGTCACCGACGGCGTCATGAAGGGGCTGAGCGAGCGCTTCAACCAGTTGCGCGATTCGGCACGAGGCGCATCGGTTGCGCCGGCGACCGCCGGAAAGAAATCCGCGGGCAAGAAAAAGTCGGCTACCCGGAAGAAGAAAGCCGCATCGAAGCGCAAGGCCACGCCGAAGAAGAAGGCCGCGCCGAAGAAGAAGACTGCGCCGAAGAAAAAGGCCGCGCCGAAAAAGAAAGCCGCACCGAAGAAGAAGGTCGCGCCGAAGAAGAAGGCCGCGCCGAAGAAAAAGGCGACGCCGAAGCGGAAAGCCGCAGCGAAGCGAAAAGCCGCGCCAAAGCGCAAGGCAACGTCGAAGTAGTCGGTGCCGAAGCCATCGTCGTGATCCCGCGCCGCGGCTTCGGGCGAGGTGCGTTGACTGTGCCTAGTCGTGATCGATCAGGCGTACGACGTAGCCGCCGGAGCGCTCGTCGAAGGCAAGGCCGAGCAGACCGCGGCGCTCGGCTTCCTCGAGCAGGTCGCTGAACGATCGCGCGCCGTAGTAGCGCTCGTTGAAACCGGGGCGGCGCCGCTTCAGCGCCTGCTTGATCATCGACCCCCAGATCTTGTCGCTGTCGCCGCGCTCGGCGTGCAGCGCTTCGACGGTTTCCATGACCAGGCCAATCGCCTCGTCGAACTTTTCGTCATCGTTGCGTTCCGATTCGTCGCCGTTCTTTTTCGCGCTCTTGCTGCTTTTCGCCGCGGCTTTTTTCTTGCTCGCCGGCTTGCGCTTGCGCGCCTTGCTCGATGCGTCCTCGCGCGCGAGATCGTCGTAAAAAATGAACTCGTCGCAATTGCTCATCAGCAGGTCCGAGGTCGACGTCTTGACGCCGACGCCGATCACGGTCTTGTTGTTTTCGCGCAGCTTGCTGACCAGTGGCGAAAAATCGGAGTCACCGCTGACGATGACGAAGGTGTCGATGTGCTCCTTGGTGTAGCACAGGTCGAGCGCATCGACGACCATGCGAATGTCAGCCGAATTCTTGCCCGACTGCCGGGTATGCGGGATCTCGATCATCTCGAAGGCCGCGTCGTGCATCGCCGACTTGAATTCCTTGTAGCGCTCCCAGTCGCAATAGGCCTTTTTCAGCACGACGCTGCCCTTGACCAGAAGCCGTTCGAGCACGAGGTTGATGTCGAACTTCTTGATGCGCGCGTCGCGGACGCCAAGCGCGACGTTTTCGAAATCACAGAAAATCGCGAGGTTCAGGTCTTCGCTGTTGGCGGACATCAATTGGACTCCCGGTTGGCGGGGCTGGATCAGGCTCCAGCCGGATAGAGTGGGGCGCGTCGCGCCGGTCGGTTTGCGGGATTGTATCAAGTCCGACGTGAGAAGGGAGCGTCGATTTCGCCCTGGCCGGCTGGTCGGGGGCGCAAGCGAGAGAATCCGGAAAGCCGCGGGCGGAACCGGGTGGGTTTAAACCTGATCGGTGGGTGGTCCGGGAATGTCGGGGTGATCTGCGTTCGGTCAGTGGACCATCTTCGACATGATCGTGTATATGGCGCGATCGAACACCGACGACGATTCGATGCACTTGACGCGACCGGCACGCAATTCGGCGGCAAAGCCGTTGATCGTCATGTTGCGCACCTTGACGCCCTGGCGGTTGACGAAAACGAAGTTGCCGGTGACGTTGCTTTTCCACGACAGCCGCGCGACCAGAATCTTCGATCCGGCTTCGGCGAACTCGACCCAGGATCCGATTTCGAGCGCGCGCGCCTGTTCCAGACAATCGTCGTCGGCTTCGATCTGCGAAAAATCTTCCGGTTCATCGGAGCCGAGGACGATTTCCTCGTCGACCTTGATCTTGCCCTGCTTGACACCGGCGGCGAAGCGGTTCAGATCTTCGATGACTTCGCTGGTTTCGGTCGCGTCGATGATCGTAATCGAATCCTCGCCGAGGTTGATTTCCTCGACCTCGATGTCGCCCGTGTCGTCCGCGGGGAATTCGAAATCGACGGCGCTGCCGGGCTGGCCATCGGGCCAGACGGTGGTATCGTCGACCCGGGTAACGATGTTCTTCGACGTCTGCTTGACGATCTTGGCGTGCTCCTGGGCGAGCAGCTGGAAGATCCGGTTTTGCACGTCGGTGTTGATTTTGATCAGGTCCATGCCTTTGGACAACGCGCGCAGCAGCGCCGGGATCGTCTTGATGATCTTGGCGCGATCCTCTTCGCTGTATTTCGGTATCAGGGTCCAGACGAAGGTCGTCGAAATGCGCTTGAGATTGCGCCAGTGATTGGAATTTTCGCCCAGCGACAGGTAAGCGTTGAACAGCACCTGGGTCCAGGTCGTCTCGAGAAAGTCGATGACCTCGAAGCTGAGTTCGCGCCCGCCGGTGAGCTTGTGAATCAGCGCTGCCGCGGCTTCCTGCGCATGCTCGATTTGTTTTTCCTTTTGCTCCTCCTGCTGCCACAACGCCTGCTCGGCCTGTTCGATTTGTTTCGACTCGGCGCGCAGGAAGTTTTCGAAGTTGATGTAGGCTTCTTCGAAGACTGCCACGTCTTCTTCGAATTCGTTGATCAGCAGGTTGACGACTTCCTCGATCTTGTCGATCAGCCCGGATTCGTCCTTGTGGTTATCGCCCCAGCCGAGCGACGCGCGCGAGATGCTGTCGAGCAGTTTGCGCGCCGGGTGCTTTTTCTGGTTGAAGAATTCCTTGTCGAGGATCGCGACCTTGAGAATCGGAATCTGCAGCCGCCCGATCAGCACCTTGATCGGATCGGGTAAGGCTTCGTCGTCGAAGAAGAAGTCGAACAGCATCGATACGACGTCGATCGTCTGACCGTCGGCGGCGTCGACGTGGTGTTCGTTTTGCTCGCGAAAGGCGACCAGCTGCTGTTGCGTGGCGGCTTTGAGGGCCGCAGGATCGATCGCGGTTGGCGATTGCGACGGGATCGCCGTCGCCTGCAGGTCGGTCAGCGCGGCGATGAAACCGGTGCCGCCCGCCACGCCGCCCGGGATGCCGCCGGCTACGCCGCCGCCAGCTACGCCACCGCCGCCGGCTACACCGCCGCCGGCCACGCCACCGCCGCCAGCCGCGCCACCGCCGCCAGCCGCGCCGCCCGCGGCAACGCCGCCCTGGCCGCCGCCCGCGACGGGCATTCCGCCGGCAGCGGCGCCCGGGACGGTTGCGACCGCCTGCTGCAAGGTGGCGAACAGATTACCGCCGTCGACGACCGCGCCGGCCGCCGGGGCACCGGCCGGCGCCCCGGTCGTCCCGAGGGCGACCGAGGTGGGCACTTTTTCGCTGGCGTTCTTGATGCGGTTGGCCATGAAACGCGTGGTCTGCCGCTGGCGTTCCTGGTCGGCGCTGAACTCGGGCAGCACGCCCTTCTTGACGAACAGCGCGTTGACTTCCTTGTAGAAGTGCCCGAGGTGGTTCATGACGTAGCGCTCGAACAGCTTGTAGAAGATCAGCTTGACCTGGATGTCGGTGTCGAGCAGCTCGGAGGCTTCGTGGAAGCTGTCGCAGATGGCCCGGGGATCGAGCGGATTCTCGTCTTCGCCGATTTCCTTGCGTTGCAGCACGACCTTGAGACGCTCGGTAACCGCGAACAGGTCGTCCTCGAAATGAGGACGCGCGCGCGAAACCATGTTGTCGATCGCGATGTTGTCCTCGAGATCGTCGAGCTCGACCAGCGTCAGTTCTTCTTCTTCGTCATCGGTTTCGCTGCTGGGCTTGCCCTTGATGCAGCGATCGAAACGCTGCTGCATTTCGTAGGCGAAGTGTTTTTGCACGCCGTCGCGCTTGATGCGGATTTCGCGCATCGCCTCGAAATACATGTTGCGCTCGCGATCGTTGGCGACCTTGTCCGACAATTCGAAAAGCGCGTCGTCGACGCTCTCCATCAAAACCCGTACGAGATCGTTCAAACCGTCGAGCGCAAATCGCCGAACCGATTTGTAAACGTTTTGAGCACCTGTGCCGGAGCTGACCACTTCGAGTTTGGGTACCGCCATCTTGATCCTGTTCGTATCCCGGGAGCCGCTTGTCTTCCCCGCGATTCCGTCGCGGATGGTTGACGCGGTTCACAATGTCTGGCCGGCACTGTGATCCGATTCACAAGATTCCCGGCACCACTTCAAAGCATAGTTGTTTATGGTCTCGCCAGCCGACCGCCCATACCGATTTTGCTACCGTTTGTCGGTCATAACGCCTGAATCAGAGCCGCCGGTCAGCGGCGCCCAGGCTTTACTGGCATCGCGTTATCCGGAAGAATGGCGCGAATCGAATCCAGGCCACCCGACTCATGCTGCATACCGCTCGCGCGCTGACGCTCGCGTTGCTCTTCGCCGCGCCGCCGATGGCGCCGGCGACGCCGGAACGGATCGTGTCACTCGGGCTGTGTACCGACCAGTTGCTGTTGCTGTTGGCCGATCGCGAACAGATCGCGTCGCTGTCAGTCTGGGCTGCCGATCCCGAAATGTCTTACCTCGCGAGCGCGGTCGATGACATCCCGCTCAACAACGCCTCGGCCGAGGAGATCATCGATTTGAAACCGGATCTCATCATCGCCAGCGAGTTCGCCGGCGGCGACGCCTTGCGCCTGTTGCAGCGATTGGGATTCGACATCCGTCGCCTGCCGGTGGCAACGTCGATCGATGAAATTTACCGGCAACTCGAAACCGTCGGCGACTGGATCGGCAACCCGGAGCGCGCCGCCGAAGTGATCGCGACGATGCGCGAGCGGTTGGCGACGATTCGCGATCGCTACGCCGACCGCCCGGTCAAGCGAGTCATTCGTTATGCGCCGAACGGCTACACCGTCGGCCGCGGCACGCTCGAGCACGCGCTGTTCGTGCACGCCGGGTATCGCAATCTGGCCGCCGAAATGGGTATTACCGGATTTCGGCCGATATCGCTCGAGGCCGTGCTCGCGGCCGACCCGGACGTGCTCGAGATCGACCGCCGCCTGTCGGCCGAGGCATCGCTCGCGAGCGCGCGACTCGAGCACCCGGCGCTGGCGCGGCTTGCCGGGCGGCGCGAACTGCTCGACATCCCGACGCCGTTGCGCATCTGCGCCGGGCCGATGGTGGTCGACGCGATCGAATTGATGGCAGCGCGCCGATGATTCCGACGGCGCTCGATGCGCGGCTGTTGTACCCGATCCTGCTGGCGGCGCTTGCCGTCATGTTTGCGCTGGCGCTCGCCACCGGCCCG
>JBPEYE010000089.1:0-2939 GCA_052030825.1 Gammaproteobacteria bacterium
TCGGCGAAGATCCGCCACGCGATCATCTGACCGGGTGCGCCCTCACTTTCCGCCGCGGCGATACGCGTCGTAAGCGGCCATGAAGTGCGGCGACAAACGCCGCAGGCGCGCATCGTCAATCCTTCCCGAGCGCGTCAGGTAGCTGTAGGCGAACTCGAACGGCGGCAGCTCGAGGTGCGCGGCGAAATCGTCGTACCAGCGCGCCGACGTGTTGGCGCCGTCGACCAGTTTTTTCGCGATCGGCTGGCGCGCGACTTCATAGGCGGCGAGCGCCGCGGCGAGATCGCTTTCCTGTTGCAACGCTTTCGCCAGCGCAATCGCGTCCTCGAGCGCGAGTCGCGTGCCCGAGCCGATCGAGAAATGTGCGGTGTGCGCGGCGTCGCCGAGCAGCACGCGGTTGCCGGCAACCCAGCGCTCGCACCACAGGCGCGGGAATCGTCGCCAGTGCGACCGGTTGGTCAGCAGCGGCGCTTCGTCGAGCACGGCGAAAAACAGTTCACCGCAAACCCGCGCGCTCTCGTGTTCGTCCATGTCGGCGAAGCCGTAGGCGTCGAAGCTCCGGGGATCGCATTCGACGATGAAGGTACTGCGCGACGGCGCGTAGCGATAATGATGCGCATTCAGCGGCCCTTTCGGTCCATCGATGAATGTTTGCGTCAGCCTCGGGAATGCGCGCGGAGTGCCGAACCAGGCAAAATGGTTGGCGAAATGATCGAGCGTCGGCGCGAACGCGGCCTCGTCGCTGCGGCGCACCAGCGAGTTCAGGCCGTCGGCGCCGACGACCAGATCGGCATCGAGATCCTCCACCGAGTCGATTAATGTGTCGAAGCGCAGTTCGACGCCGACGTCGGCGGCGCGTCGTTGCAAGATTTGCAGCAATTCGAGTCGCCCGATCGCGGCGAAACCGATGCCGTCGAGGGTCATGTGTTCGCCGAGCACGTCGAGCGTCATGTCGCGCCAGCGTTCCATCCGCGGCGTGATCAGCGCGTGCGTCGCCGGATCGTCGTGGGCGAGAAAATCGAGCGCCTGGTCGGAGAACACGACGCCGAAGCCGAAGGTCGCATCGGCCGGGTTCTGCTCGGTTACCCGCACGTGCGCGTCCGGCCAGGCCGTTTTCAGCAGGATGCCGCTATACAGCCCGGCAGGCCCGGCGCCGACGATTTCGATGCGATCGAGTTTGACCATGGGTCGAATCCACGATACCGGCGACGGGTCAGATGCCGAGGTAACGCGCCTTGAGCTCGTCGTCGCCGGCGAGCTCGTCCGAGCCGCCGTTCCAGACGACTTCGCCTTTCTCGATAATGTAGTGGCGGTCGGCGATGTGGGTCAGCTCGTCGATGTTCTTGTCGATCAGCAGGATCGTGAGCCCGGTCCGCTTCAGTTCCTCGAGCCGGCGCCAGATTTCCTGGCGGATCAGCGGCGCGAGGCCCTCGGTCGCCTCGTCGAGAATCAACAGCCGCGGGTTCAGCATCAGCGCGCGGCCGATCGCGAGCATTTGCTGCTCGCCGCCCGACAATTGTGCGCCCTGGTTGTGCAGCCGCTCGGCCAGCCGCGGGAAGAAATCGAGCACGCGCTCGAGCGTCCACGGGTCGTCGCTGCCGCTGTAATTGGCCGCGGTCGCGATCAGGTTCTCGCGCACGCTGAGATTCGGAAACACCTGCCGGCCCTCGGGCACGAGACCGATGCCGCGCTGCGCGACCTCGTAGGCCGGCTTGCCGCTGATGACCTCGCCGTCGAAGCGAATCGTGCCGGCGCGGCTCGGCACCGTGCCGACGATCGAGCCGACCGTCGTCGTCTTGCCCATGCCGTTGCGCCCGAGCAGCGTCGTCACCTGCCCCGCCTCGCATTTCATGGTCATGCCGAACAGCGCCTGGATCGTGCCGTAAAAGGTCTCGACGCCATCGAGCTCAAGCATGGCTGTCCCCGAGATAAGCCTTTTGCACCTCGACGTTGTCGCGGATGGCCTCGACCGTATCGGTCGCGATGACGTGGCCGTCGACCAGCACCGACAGCCGGTCGGCGAGGCTGAAAACGGCGTCCATGTCGTGCTCGACCAGCAGGATCGTCTTGTCGCCCCTGAGCTTGTCGAGGATCCCGATCATCATCGCGGTCTCTTCCTTGCCCATGCCGGCCATCGGCTCGTCGAGCAGCAGCATGCGCGGCTGCATCGCCAGCGCCATCGCGACTTCGAGCTGGCGCTGCTCGCCGTGCGAGACGTTGGCGGCGACGCGGTCGGCGCGGTCGTCGAGGCCGACCTCGGCGAGCGCCGCCATCGCCGCGTCGCGCATCGCGCGATCTTCGCGCGCCGGCTTCCAGAAATGAAACGAATGCCCGCTGTTTCCCTGCACCGCGAGCATGACGTTTTCGAGCAGCGTCATCGGCATCAGCACGCTGGTGATCTGGAACGAGCGCGCGAGTCCGAGGTGCGCGCGCCGCGCCGGGCTCTCGTGCACGATGCTGCGGCCGGCGAATTCGATGTCGCCGCTGTCGGGCTTCAATTGACCCGAAAGCTGCGCGATCAGCGTCGTCTTGCCGGCGCCATTGGGGCCGATCATCGCGTGAATCAGGCCCTGCTCGACGTCGAGATCGACGTTTACGGTCGCAACGACACCGCCGAAATTCTTGTTGAGACGGGTGATCCGGAGCAACGCGTCAGCCATGCCTTGCCCCCTTGCGGTCGAGCCGGGCAAGCCAGCCGTGGATGCCGCCCTTGCCGAACAGCACCAGCGCGACCAGCAGCGCGCCGAAGATCAGGTGCCAGTAGATCGTGATCGCCGACAGGAATTCCTCGAGCAGCACGAACGCGATGGTGCCGACCAGCGGGCCGAAGAAGGTCGCGACGCCGCCGATGATGACCATGAAGATCAGCTCGCCCGAGCGCGGCCAGCTCATCATGTCGGGGCTGATGAAGCCGGCGAAGTTGCCGAGCAGCATGCCGG
>JBPEYE010000009.1:0-1791 GCA_052030825.1 Gammaproteobacteria bacterium
CGCGAAGATACGCTGGCGATTGGCGTCGGTCGGCGACATCGGCGCGCGGGCGCCCGCGAATGGCCGTTACTCGAGCATCTTCCAGATCGCCTGCATCGTCTTGCGATCCGCGGCGATCTGGCGGTCCGACGCGTCGCCTTCCTTCCAGTAGATCAGCGCGCCGGTATCGCGCGCGATCTGCTGCGCCTTCGCGCCTTCGACGGCGCGCTTGGCGACCTTGCGCAGCTTGGCGCGCACGTCGGACTTGACGTCGGCCTTGACGAACAGGCCGTTCCACAGCGACAGGTTCAGGGTCGGCGCGATCTCGCCGACGGTCGGCGCATTCGGCACCTTGCTGATGCGCTCGTTGGTGACCGCCGCGAGCACATTGACCTGATCGAGGCACGGCAGAATCAGCTGGATCGTCGTGTTGATGACGTCGGCGTCGCCCGACGCGAGCGTGTTGCAGTCGAGCGCGTCGAAGGCCGCGTCCGAGCCCCACTCGAACCCCATTTGCTTGGCCAGCGCGAGCGTGACCTGGGTCGGCGCCAGCGGCGCGCCAAAATGGCCGAGCGCGATTTTATTGGTTTTGGCGTGTTCGGCGAGCTCCTGCATGTTCTGGTACGGCGCGTTCTTGCTCGCGGCGATAACGAACGGGTAAGTCAGGAAAATGCCGATCGACTCGAAGGTCGTCTCGGTCAGCCCGTCGATGCCGATGTACGGGCCGACGACCGGCACGCCGATGACGAAGGAGCCGACCATCGAACCATCCGACGGGCCGTTGGCGACTTCCATCGCACCGGGGAACGGCCCGCCGCCACCGCCGGGCTTGTTGACGACCGCGGCCGGCACGCCGTACTCGGCCTGGAACTCGTCGGCGATCAGGCGGGTCAACACATCCTCGAGGTCGCCTGGCGGGAACGGCACGACGAAGGTGACCGGCTTGTCCGGGTACTCGGCATTGGCGCCGAAGGCAATCAGGGACAGCCCCGCGAACAGGGCCAGCGCGAATTTTTTCATCTCTCCTCCAGTGGTTGTGATCCCGGCTTTTGCCGCGATGATAACGCCGCCGGTGCGATCGGCCAATCTTCGCTATCCGTGCCAGCCGTCGACCGGCCGGTCGAACCAGACGTGCACCTGGCCGGTGCCGGTCGCGTTCTCGTAGTCGCTGAAAAGCCGCCCGCGCGCCTTGCAGTCGCGCCCGCCGAGCGCGCCGACCATCATCAGGTAGTGGCCGAACCCGCCCTCGGGCTTGTGCTCGCGGTAGGCATCCATCGTATCGATCACGCGCGCGTGCTCGCCGGCCTGCCACCAGCCGATGCGCGCCTCGTCGGCGGCACGCGCCTCGGGCGTGACGATGTGCGCCGGATCCGACGCCTCATGCCGTTCGAGCTCGTCGAGCGGCCAGAAGCGGTGGCTCATGCCGCCGCTCGCGATCAGCACGACGCGCGCGTCGGCGGCCGCGACCGCGGCTGCGACGCCTGCGCCGACGGCGAGAAAATTGTGCATCTGCGCGGTCTGGCAGACGCCCATCGACAGCCACGCCTCGCCGCGATTCAGATAATGCGCGGTGTTGACGGTCGGGTAGTTGAGCGGCAGGTAATCGTCGTCGCAGGCGTAAGCGCGCACGCCCTGCGCGTTGACGTGCTCGGCGACGAGCCTGGCGAACTCTGGATTGCCGGCGAGGTCGTAGGGCACCTGCGCCATGCCGCGCGGTAATTCCTCCGACGTGAACTTGCCGCGGCGGCGCGCGTGCGCGGTGACGACGAACTCGACGGTCGTAAACCAGTGCGAGTCGAACAGCAGGATCGT
>JBPEYE010000090.1:0-2418 GCA_052030825.1 Gammaproteobacteria bacterium
CGGCCTACATGCTGATGATCGACGGCCTGATCGCCGGCGCTCCCGGGGATGCCGACCTGTTGGTGAGCGGTGCCAAGCTGTATGGTTCCTACACCACCGCATTCATCGACGATCCCGAGCGCGCGCGGCGACTCGCCGAGCGTGCGCTGGCCTACGCGCAGCAAGCGCTGTGCGTCGAGGTCGCGGCGGTGTGCGCGGCGCTCGACGAAAAGTTGGCCGGGTTTCGCCAAAGCCTTGCCGCGACCGACCGCGGTGACCTGAAGGTGCTCTACGGCTTCGCCGCGGCCTGGGCGGGATGGATCGAGGTCAACGCGCGCGACTGGAACGCGATCGCCCGCGTTTCGAAAATGGCCGCGCTGTTCGAACGCTGTCTCGAGCTCGACGAAACCTGGGACGGCGGCGGCGCGCATCTCTACCTCGGCGTGGTCAAGTCGCTGTTGCCTCCGGCGCTCGGCGGCAAGCCCGACGAGGCGCGCGCGCACTTCGAGCGTGCGCTCGAAATCTCGGCCGGTCGCAATCTGATGGTGCGCGTGTTGATGGCCGAGCACTACGCGCGCGCGGTCTTCGATCGCGAGTTGCACGACGAACTGTTGACTACAGTTATCGAGGCGGAAGCCGAATATCCCGGGTATACGCTGATCAACATGCTCGCCAAGCGCGAGGCCGGTCGGTTGCTCGCCGAATCCGGCGAATATTTTTGACCCAACTGAGAGGTAATTAACCGGTTTCGACCGGAACATTGCGATAGCATCATGAACATGACAATCCGGACAATCAGTCTGCTGGTCGTGTCGATCCTGATGGCGACCGGGGCCGATGCGAAGACGCTCAAGATCGCCACGTTGGCGCCGGCCGGCACGACCTGGATGGAGGAAATGCAGCGCGGCGCCGAGCGGATCCGCGAACGCACCGCCGATCGCGTGCGGCTCAAATTCTATCCCGGCGGCGTGATGGGTAACGATCGCAGCGTGCACCGCAAGATCCGTGTCGGCCAGCTCCACGGCGGCGCCTTCACCCCCGGCGGCCTCGCGCAGGTCGACCAGACGATCCAGTCGCTCGGGCTGCCGCTGCTGTTTCGCTCCCTGGCCGAGGTCGACTACGTGCGCGAACGCATGGACCCGCTGATCGCCGGAGCGATGGAAGCCAATGGTTTCGTCGTGCTCGGCATCTCCGAGGGCGGATTCGTGCGCATCCTGTCGAAACGACCGATGCGCGACCTCGAAACCATCCGCGCGAGCAAAGTCTGGATTCCCGAGGGCGACGTGCTGGGGCAGGTATTGTTCGAGGCGCTGGGCATTAATCCGATCGCACTGCCGATCTCGGACGTCTTTACCGGCCTGCAAACCGGGCTCATCGAGACGGTGACGGTCAATCCCACCGGCGCGATCGCGTTCCAGTGGCATAGCAGCACCGCCTACATGACGTCGGTACCCTTGTCCTACATCATCGGCGTCCTCGCGGTCGACAAGAAAGCGTTCAATCGGCTGTCGGCTTCCGATCAGTCCATCGTGCGCGAGGAAATGGGCGCCGCCTTCGCGCGCATGGACCAGCTCAACCGCGAAGACAACGAGGCCGCGCTCGCGGCGCTTGCCGCGCTGGGCATCGAGTTCGTCGAACCGGAACCCGGCGAGTTCGAACGCTGGCAATCGATTTCCGACGCCGCGATCGAAACGATGATCGCCAACGGCCTGATCTCGGCCGAAGTCGTCAACCGGCTCAAGGGGTATATCAAGAGCTTTCGCGAACAGCAGTAACCGATGCGGGCCTGGATCAAGCTGCTGCACCGCGTCGAGGACTCGCTGCTGGCCGGCCTGCTGTGCGCGATGATCGTGCTCGCGGGCCTGCAGATTCTGTTGCGTAATTTTTTCGATGCCGGGCTGCTGTGGATCGAACCGCTGTTGCGGATCATGGTGCTCTGGCTCGGCCTGCTCGGCGCGGCCGTGGCCACCCGCCAGGACCGGCATATTCGGATCGATCTGCTGTCGCGGCACCTCGGCGCGCGCGCCGAACGCTGGCTTGCGGCGGCCATCGATCAGCTGAGCGGCTGGACCTGTTTTGCGGTTGCGTGGTTCAGCCTGCGCTGGGTTCGTTTCGATTATGCCGACGGCCTGACCGCCTTCGGCACGGTTCCGGCCTGGCTGGTCGAGTCGATCGTGCCGATCGCATTCGCGATCATCGGGCTGCGATTCCTGCTGCGTTCGATGATCGCGCTGTTCGGTCGACCCGCTGCCGCCGGCGACGAGACCGGGGGATGAGTCTGGCGACGCCACTGCTGTTGCTACTGGCGTTATTGCGCACGCCGCTATTCGTCGTCATCGCGCTGGCGGCAATGGTCGGCTTCACCCGGATCGACGTCGATCTGTCGGTGGTCGGCATCGAGATTTATCGACTCGCCGAGATGCCGGTCATGATCGCGAT
>JBPEYE010000091.1:0-8700 GCA_052030825.1 Gammaproteobacteria bacterium
CAGGGGACGACCAGCTCGCGGGCGATGCTGTTCGACAGCGACGGCCGCGCAGCGTTTACTGCGCAGCGCGAATTCACCCAGCACTTTCCGCGCGACGGCTGGGTCGAGCACGATGCCGACGAAATCTGGGAGACGACGCTCACGGTCGTGCGCGAGGCGCTCGACAAGGCGAAGGCGGATGGCGCCAAAGTCCTTGCAATCGGCATCACCAACCAGCGCGAAACCACCGTCGTCTGGGACCGCAAGACCGGCGAACCGGTCTACCACGCGATCGTCTGGCAGGACCGGCGCACCGCCGAGTTCTGCGACGGGCTGCGCGCCGACGGCCACGAGGACATGGCGACGGCGAAGACCGGGCTGCTGCTCGACCCGTACTTTTCCGGAACCAAGGTTCGCTGGATTCTCGATAACGTCAAGGGCGCGCGCGAGCGTGCCAAACGCGGCGAGCTCGCCTTCGGTACGATCGATTGTTTCCTGATCTGGCGCCTGACCGGCGGCCAGGTGCACGCGACCGATGCAACCAATGCCTCGCGTACGCTGCTGTTCAATATCCACGAGCAGCGCTGGGACGACGAGTTGCTCGCCTTGCTCGACCTGCCGGCCGCGCTGCTGCCCGACGTGCGCGACTGCGCCGCCGACTATGGCACCACCAGCAAGGATGCAATCGGCGCCGAAATCCCGATCGCCGGCGTCGCCGGCGATCAGCAGGCGGCGCTGGTCGGCCAGGCCTGTTTCGAAACCGGCATGATCAAGAGCACCTACGGCACCGGCTGCTTCATGGTGCTCAACACCGGTAGCGAGGCGCTGAAATCCAGCAACAAGCTGCTGACCACGGTCGGCTATCGCCTGAACGGCAAGACCACCTACGCCCTCGAGGGTTCGATTTTCGTCGCCGGCGCCGCGGTGCAGTGGCTGCGCGACGGTATCGGTATCATCAAGAGCGCGGCCGAGACCGAGGCGCTCGCCGCGGCGCTCGAATCCAACGCCGGCGTCTACCTGGTGCCGGCCTTTACCGGGCTCGGCGCGCCGCACTGGGATCCCGACGCGCGCGGCGCGATCTTCGGCATTACCCGCGACACGCGCCCGGCGCACTTCGTGCGCGCGACGCTGGAATCGGTCTGCTACCAGACCTTCGACCTGCTCGAGGCCAAGCGCCGCGACGGCATCGCGCCGACGCGGCTGCGGGTCGATGGCGGCATGGTCCGCAACAACTGGCTGTGCGGCTTCCTCGCCGACCTGCTCGACATCGTCGTCGAGCGCCCGGTCGAGACCGAGACCACCGCGCTCGGCGCGGCTTACCTCGCCGGCCTCGAGGCCGGCGTCTTCGGCACGCTCGACGACATCGCGCACAAGTGGCAGGCCGAACGCGAGTTCGAACCGCGGATGGAGCACGCCGAGCGCGCGCGCCTGCTCGCCGACTGGCACGACGCCGTGATCAAGGTCAAAACCGGGCGCTGATCGACACCCATGGCCAAACCGCTGATCACGGTGCTGCTCGGCGATCCCGACATGCCGGACCGCAGCAAACCAGGTGGCCGCTTTACCGCCGATGACCTCGACCAGGTTGAGCGGCTGAAGGCGGCGCTCGCCGAACTCGAAGCTTTCGACTTTGCCTACCTGAACGACCACGGGACCCTGCTCGACGATCTGCGCGCGAAGCCGCCCGAGTTCGTGCTCAATTTCTGCGACACCGGTTTTCGCAACGACGCGGCGCTCGAGGCCCATGTCGCCGCGCTGCTCGAGATGCTCGGCATCCCGTATAGCGGCAATGGCCCGGCGGCGCTCGCACTGTGCTACGACAAGTCGCTGGTGCGCGCCGCGGCGCAGTCGGTCGGCGTGCCGGTGCCGGACGAAATCCTCCTCGGCGGCAACGATTCGTTGCCCGAGATCCCGTTACCCGCTTTCATCAAGCCCAACCGCGGCGACGGCAGCGTCGGCATCACGACGCGCAGCCTCGTTCACGACCGCGCCGCGGCCGAGGCCTACGTCGCCGAGCTGCAGGACAGCTTGCCGGGCACGTCGATCCTGGTGCAGGAATTTCTCTCCGGCGACGAGTACGGGGTCGGCGTCATCGGCAATCCCGGCGACGGCTTCGAATCGCTACCGGTGCTCGAAGTCGATTACTCCGCGCTCGACCCGGGGCTGCCGCGGCTGCTCGACTACGGCTCCAAGACCGATCCCGAATCGCCGTACTGGACCGACGTGCGCTATCGCGAGGCGCGGCTCGACGCGACGACCCAGGCGCAAATGCGCGCCCACTGTGCGGCGCTGTTCGCGCGCCTCGGTCTGCGCGACTACGCGCGCTTCGACTTCCGCGCCGACGCGCAGGGCGCAATCAAGCTGATGGAAGTCAATCCGAACCCGGCCTGGTGCTGGGACGGCAAGCTCGCGCACATGGCGGGGCTGCGCGGCCTGCGTCACAGCGGACTGCTGCGGTTGATCGTCGACGCCGCCCGGCGCCGCTGTTTCGGCGCGGTTCCGGAATCCGGATGAAGGCGGACAATCGCTGGCAGCTGGACAACCCGCGCCGCCGGGCCTACCTGCTGTGGCTGTTGTGCTCCGGCACGCTGGCGTCGACACCGGCCGGAGCATTCTGGTTCGCGAAAAGATCGCGCAAGCTCGCCGCCGATCGCTCGGTGCTGAGCGTGCGCGGCGACGTCGACGTCAACGGCCGCGGCGCCGACAAGCGCAGCCGGATTCGCGCGGGCGACAGGATCCGGACCGGCCCGCGCAGCGAAATCGTCTTCGTCGTCGGCGGCGACTCGTTCCTGCTGCGCGGCGACAGCGAACTCGAGACCGGCGGCTCGGGATTCCTGCTCGACAGCCTGCGCCTCCTGACCGGCCGCCTGCTGTCGGTATTTGCCGCGCGACCGGCGACCCGGCCCGTGTCCATGCGCACGCCGACCGCGACCATCGGCATTCGCGGCACCGGGATCTACGTCGAATCCGAACCCGACCTGACCTACGTGTGTACCTGTTACGGCCAGGCGGCGCTCGGCGCCGCCGACGATCCGGCCGACCGCGAACTGATCACGACGACCAAACACGAAAGCCCGCGCTACATCAGCGCACGGGCCGCGCAGGGAACGCGCATTCGCCCGGCGCCGATCATCAATCACAGCAACGAAGAGCTACAACTGCTCGAGGAAATCGTCGGCCGCCAGGTACCGCCGCAGCTGCGCCTCGGCTACGGCAAGTAACTCACCGGACCCGCACTTCATTCAGACCAGGTCGCGCTCGATCCGCTCGTCCCATTCGCGGCGAAACGCCGCCTCGCCGTTCTCGTCGGCCTCGAGCCACGCGCGCAGGCGAAAGTGGGTCGCGTCGGCGGTCAGCTCGGTGCGCGCGCGCACGTCGATTTGCCAGTCGTCGCGGCGCATTTGCAGCGCCTCGACGATCTCGCTGTGCGCGGAGAGCGGATCGCGATCGTCGATCGTGAAATGCCGCTCGACGTGATGGCCGAGCTCGAGGCCGATCTCCTCGATCCGCAGCCGTGCGGCGTCGGCGAGATCGCCGCCGGCATTGACCAGGTGGTAGCCGACGCGGTTGCCGACCAGATCGCGCTCGATCGAGCGCTTGAGCCGCGGCGGCTCGAGCGGCGTGTGCGTGGTCGTCGCGTCGCCCGACTCGGGCGGCGCGAATGGCGCCAGCGAAGCGTCGGCCGGATCGGGTGGGCGCAGCGGCAGCTCGAGCCGGCAACCGGCGGTGTCGAGTTCGAGCGCAACCGGTGCCGGCGACGGCCACGCCAGCGGCCAGTAGGCGGTCGAGATCGCGACGCGCAGCGCGTGCCCCGGCGCAAAGCGATGCGCGATCGCGTTGAGTTCGACGCGGATTCGATAGCGTCGACCCGGCTCCAGCGGCGTGGGTTCGGCGTGACCGTCGCGGTGGGTCAGGTTCAACAGACCATAGCTCACCCGCGCCGAGGTCCCGTCTGGCGCGACATCGTTCAGGCGCACCGCGACCAGCGCGGTCGGCCGGTCGCTGGCGACGCTCAGCTCGACCACCGGGCTGCCGCAGATGTCGAAGCCCGCGGCGAGCGGCGCCGAGTCGAACACCAGCGATCGCCCGTCGTCGCTGCGCTGGTCGAGCGGCGCATCGCCGTCGCCACCGAACCCGCACCAGTTGCCGGCGGCAAGCCCGGTGGTTTGCGGCGAGCCGAATCTCAGCGTTGCCGCCGGCGCCGGCGCGTCCTCGAGCCCGGCGCCGCCGGTGAAGTACCAGGTGCGCGGCTTAATTCGCGCGCTCGGCCAGTCGCGCTCGGCGACCCAGCGGCCGGGCGATTGCTCCACGAACGGTTCGGGGGCGGTGTAATCCTGCAGCCAGATACGCAGCATCGGTTCGTCGGTAATGCCGGTATCGATGCCCTTGAGCCAGCGATCCCACCAGCGCAGCGCCTCCTGCAGGTAACCGATTGCCGGCCCGGGCACGCCGTCGTGCGGGAACAGGTGCGCCCAGGGTCCGATCAGGCCCTTGCGCGTGCCCGCGAGCCCGGCGAGCAGGCGCGGCACCGCGTTGGAGTAACCGTCGGCCCAGCCGCCGATCGCGTAGACCGGACATTCGATGCGCGCGAAATCCTCGCACACCGAGCCCTGTTGCCAGTATTCGTCGCGCCGCTGATGGCGCAGCCACAGCGCCGGGAACGGCCGGTTGGCCTCGAGCCGCTGCCGCCACAGCTCGCGCCAGCGCTCGCCGACGATTTCGGGATCGGGCGGCAGCGCGTTCAACGCGAACAGCACCGTGCCCCAGATCTGGTTTTCGTTGAGCAGGCAGCCGCCCATGTAATGGGCGTCGTCGGCATAACGGTCGTCACTCGCGCACAGCGTGATGATCGCGCCCAGTTCGGGCGGCCGCCGCGCGGCGACCTGCAGCGCGTTGAAGCCGCCCCAGGAAATGCCGGTCATGCCGACCTTGCCGCTGCACCACGGCTGCGCCGCGAGCCAGGCGATGACCTCGACCGCGTCCGCCTGTTCCCGCGGCAGGTACTCGTCGTCGAGCACACCGTCGGAATCGCCCGAGCCGCGCAGGTCGACGCGCACCGCGGCGTAGCCGTGCATCGCGTAGTAGCGATGAATCGGCTCGTCGCGGCGGCGCATGAAATCGCGCTTGCGATACGGAATATATTCGAGAATTGCGGGAACCGGATCCGCGCTGGCGTCCGCGGGCAGCCAGATGCGCGCGGCGAGCCGCGTGCCGTCGGCAAGCGGGATGAAGACGTTCTCGATTTCACGCACCGGCCGGCGGCGCGGGTCGGTCGCCATCGTGCCGCGTCAGCCGTCGGCGCCGATGCGGCGCCCGCCGCCGAGCGCCTGCGTCGACCAGAACGCGAGCGCGAGATCCTCGCGCGCCTTGAGTCCCGCTTCGAGCGACCAGCAGTTGACGATCGCGAGGCGAAACCCGCCCGGCGGCATCGCGTGCTGTTCCGGCGGCTTGTCTTCGTGGAACGTGACCTGCACGCTGGTAATGCCGTCGCGCGCGGCGATCTCGTCGACCAGCTCGCGCGGCGGATGCCGGTAGGGCACGCCGTGCGCGCCGAACAGCACGACGCTGTAACCCTCGCGACGATCGGCGTCGGCGTAGCGCCAGCGCCGCTTCGCGTAGAGTTCGACGATCGCGTCGATCCAGCCGTCGCCGTATAGATCCGGCCACTGGTCGGCGAAGCGCAGGTGCACCTCGATGATCTTGCCGCCGATGGTTTCGAGATTGGCCGCGCCGCTGTAGCCCTTGAGGTGCTTGCGCAACCAGTTGCCGCAGTAGGTTTCGATGTCGGGGCGCTCTTCGGCCAGCACGGTCCAGTAGTCGAACACGCCGTCGCCGAGCGTCTTGCCGACGCAGTGGCGCCACCACTGCGCCTCGCCGCCGATCAGCACGACATCGGTGCTGACGTGTTCGCCGTCGGCGAGCGACATCCACATGTGGCCGGCGTGCATGTTTTCGGCGAGCTCGGCCTCGCTGTGAATGATGCGCCCGCCGACCCCCATGCCGTGCATGTTGTAGATCGGCTTGCTGAAAACCGGGAACGACGGTGGCGGCACGCCGTGCGGCGCGCCGCCGAAGCCCTGCGTATCCGAGACCAGCAGCTTGTTGTAAATCCAGCGATGGTCGGGATAGAGCTCGTAGGCGTGTTCGTCGTCGGTCGGGATGCTGACGTCGTCCGGACAGGCGACGTCCTCGAAATACTGCATCCGCCACGGATCGCGCTCGATGATCGGCATTTGGTTTCTCCCCTGGATGCCGGGTCGACGGCAGACCAGCCTCGACCCCGGCACAATAAATTACTTGCGCATACTAACGAAAAATGGTTAAAGACCCGAGTTTTTCAATCACCAAAAGGAAACAACAAGATGGGCATGGTAAGTGAATTCAAGGATTTCGCGATGCGCGGCAACGTCGTCGACATGGCGGTCGGTATTGTCATCGGTGCCGCCTTCGGCAAGATCGTATCGTCGTTCGTCGCCGACGTGCTGATGCCGCCAATCGGCTTGCTGCTCGGTGGCGTCGATTTTCGCGATCTGGCGCTGACGATCCAGGCCGCGGTCGGCGACCAGCCGGCGGTGGCGATCAATTACGGGGTATTTATCCAGACCGTCGTCGATTTCGTCATCATCGCGTTCGCGATCTTCCTCGTGATCAAGGCGATGAACGCGACCAAGAAGAAGGAAGAGGCAGCGCCGCCGCCCGAGCCGCCGAAGCCGAGTGCCGAGGAATTGCTGCTGACCGAGATTCGCGACCTGCTGCGCAAGTAACGCCGCGAATCGCGAATCTTCCCGGTATTCCCGTCCGCCAAACGCGAGCCTGAGCGGCAAGCGGGGCGTTGCCATCGACGGTCCAAGCAATCATACTTGGATCTCGCGACGTCATTCGTCGGGCAAGATACCATGGAACAGCAAGCACAACGGAGATTGGCTGCCGTTCTGGCAGCCGATGTCGCGGGCTATACCCGGTTGATGCAGGCTGATGAAGCCGGCACGATGGATACCTGGTGGACTTATCGCCGTGAAATCGTCGATCCCGTAGTCGGCGAGTATTCCGGTCGAATCGTCAAACACACCGGGGACGGTTTCCTCGCCGAATTCGCCTCGGCCACCAACGCGGTGCTGGCGGCCTATGATATCCAGCGTCGAATCGAACCCCGGATCATCGAGCAGCCCGAAGATCGGCGTATGCAGTTTCGCATCGGCGTCAATCTGGGCGATATCCTGTGGGACGACGAGGATATCTATGGCGATGACGTCAATGTTGCCGCGAGACTGGAGGCAAGGGCCGACCCGGGCTCGATCTTGATATCTCAGTCGGTCTACGATCGAGTCAAGCGCAACGCCCAGCTGACCTTCGAAAGCCAGGGCGAAATCACCCTCAAAAATATCGCGGAACCGATCCACGCCTACCGGGTCGTCGGCGAACAATCGCACCACAGCTGCATCTCCGGGATTCCCGACAGCGATCACGCGCAGGAGCCGCCGCCCCGCCTTCCCAACTCTCTGGCCGTTTTACCGTTCGCGGTTTTTGCCGATGACAGCGAGCAGGAATACTTCGCCGATGGCTTTACCGAGGATCTGATAACCGAGTTATCTCGTTTCAACGAGCTGTTCGTGACCTCGCGCAACGCCAGTTTTGCCTTCAAGGGTCGGCATGTCGATCCGCGCCAGATCGGCAAAGAACTCGGCGTTGCCTATTGCCTCGAGGGCAGCGTGCGCAAAATGGGCGAGCAAATTCGTCTGAACTGCCAACTGATCAATACCGCGAGCGGCAATCACGTCTGGGCGAACAAGTACGATCGTGCGTTGTCCGATCTGTTCGAAGTACAGGACGAACTGGCGGAGGCGATCGTTGTCGCCGTGGCCGGACGCCTGGAGCACGAGAGCCTGGTAGCGGCCAAGAAAAAACTTCCGGCGGATATGTATGCCTACGATTGCCTGTTGCGCGGGCTCGAGCACCATCGACTCGGCGGCGTGACTCGCGAAGACGCCGAGCAGGCGGCGCACTGGTTCCGCTTAGCCGTTGAAAAAGACCCGCAATACGGTCGCGCACATGCCTGGCTGGCTTGCGCCATATCGACCCTCGACGAGTGGTCCGGGGAAGATCACTGGGACGAATGCGTGGCGCTCGGGCAGCGGGCGCTGGAGCTCGACGACAACGAAGCGGAAAGCCATCGCATCGTCGGCACGATCGCGCTCTACGTTCGGGACTACGAAAAATCGGAGTATCATTTTCAGCGTGCACTCGAACTGAACCCGAACAATGTGTACATCGTCGGCCGGCTCGGTGCGCTTTACCTGTATCTCGGCGACGCGGAGAAGGCGCTCGAATATCAAAACCGGGCCAGGGCGCTGGATCCGCTGCTACCGACTTACTGCCGTGAACTCGAGGCAGCCGCGCATTACCTGCTCGGTAATTATCGACAGACCGTAAGCGTCGTATCTCAACTCCTGCACAAGTCCATCCGCGCACACGCCTATCGAGTCGCGGCATTGAGCCAGCTGGACGACGCTGACGCTTTGCGAAAAGCCACTGACGAGTTATTGATTGCCCACCCGAATTTTTCGGTCAACGGCTTCCTCGGTATCGAGTTCTACCGCGACAAGGCAATCGTCCGGCAGCTGCGTAACGATCTCGGCAAGGCCGGGCTACCGCGTAACGCGCCGCAATAGCGCCCCTGTGCCTGGACCGGGCGAATCGTCACTCAAAACAGGCAAGATTCGC
>JBPEYE010000092.1:0-2858 GCA_052030825.1 Gammaproteobacteria bacterium
GCGACCGAGTTCGAATACCAGGGCGTCAGCGTCATCCCCGAGGCCGGCAAACTGCTGTTGTTCCCGCCATTCTGGACTCACCGCCACCGCGGCGCCGAGCTCACGAGCGGGCGCAAATACATCGCCACGACCTGGGTCGTCTTCGCCTGAGGCGCGCGGGCCGATCGGCGACCGCGTGCTCGAGAACTGCGCGTAATGCAACCCGAGTCAACGTAACCCGGGTAACAGGCCGGCTACGCCGGCACCGCCGAATACCAGCACCAGGGACGCGAGATCCAGTCGCGGCAGCGGCCCGCCGCCGATGCCGAAGAGCGCCAGCAGCGCGATACCCAGGCATATCATCATGGCACCGATCACCTGCCGTGGCGGCGACGCGACCCGCGCGCCTGCCGGCGGCGCACTGCGCTCGAGCGGCGATATTACCAGCGCCAGCGGCAGCAACAGGCCGAGCAACAGCGCGAGCCACAGCGGGCGCGACCACCACCAGGCAGCGCTGCCCGGCTCGAGACCGAGACCCAGCCCCGCAACCAGGTTGAGCACGCCGATGAACACGATCATGACCGTCATGTGCCACAAATAGACGCTCATGATCATGCTGTTGATCAACACCGTCAGCGTCCACAACCGCAGGTTTTCGAGCGCCGACCTGAGCGGGCGTTCGAGCGCGAGCAGCAGGCCGAACTGGAAAATCGCCAGCGCCAGCAGGGTAATCTTTGGCGGCGTGTTGTTCGACACGACCTGCCCGGGCGAGCCGACCATCGCCAGCGGATAGGGGCCGAAATGGACCAGCGCCCAAAGGATCGCGAGGCCCGCCGCCGACAACAGCACCTGGCGTCCGACGCCGCCGAGTCGCACATCGCGCCAGGCGAAGCCGAGTGCGTGAATCGCGAGCCAGACCCAGAAGTAGTTGCTCCAGCCGAACCAGCGAAGGTCCAGCGCGAAATAGAAGAAATCCATCGACACCGCCAGCGCGACCAACAGCCAGAAAGATAAAAACCCGTGGCGCCGCCACAACGCATACATCGGCGGCGCCATGACCACGAGCATGATGTAAATCGCGAGAAACCAGGTCGGGATCAGAGCCGCTTGCGACGCTAGACGCAGCGTCGCCGGCGCGGCACCGAGCGCCAGCATGACCCCGCCGAGCACCGCCCAGGCCAGCAACAGCACGAGCAGCGGCACGACCAATCGATGCAGGCGCCCGGCCAGCCAACCGGCATAGCCGATCCCCTTGCGCGCGGCGCTGTCGAGCGAGACCGCGTTGGCGTAACCGCCGACGATGAAGAACACCGGCATGACCTGGAAAAGCCAGGTCAGCCACTGGGTCCACGGCTGCGACTTGAACAGGTGACCTACCGTGAGCGAACCGTCGACAACGTGCACGGTCGTCGCCAGCCAATGGCCGAATATGACGACCAGGATCGAGACCGCGCGCAGGAAATCGACATATCGATTGCGCTGCGGCGGCGTTTGCGCCGCGAGTTCCCGGGCCTGTTGCCAAAGGCGCATCGAAAAGTACCGATTCCGGAAGACACCCGATTATAACGGGGCAACCGACTAAATTGCGCGCAGCGGGCGCAACTCTTCGGACGCTTTGGCTAATCGATAGAGCGGCAGATCGATCCGCAACCAAGTCGTCGTAGAATCGGCCGCCGTGAATTTCGCCGCAAACGCGTCAGATGATCGTGTGGTCGAGCCTGGCGATCAGGTAGGGGCGGCAGGCGGAATTGACGATCTCGGCCTCGCCGTATAACAACATGTCCTGCATCGCGACCAGTTCGTCTTCGGTCATGCGATCGAGCAGCAGGCTGCCGCCGCCCAATATCACGTTGCGCACCCGGGCCAGCGTTTCGTCCGGCGTCTCCTTCGGGGAATGGTTCGCCATGTCGGCATCATACGCCCGCTTTGAGGCGAATTGAATGGCCGGGACGCCCGACGCGGGTCACCTTCGCCGCGGTCAGTCGTCGAAAAATTCGGTACCCTGGATCTCGCCGTCGGTGTTGATGTGAATGCGGCGGGTGTCCGGCATCGCGTTCATAATGTAGGCGCACATCATCAATGCGGCCTCGCGGTTGTCGTTGTGCAGCGCGGTCAGCAGCTTGTCGGCGACGATCTGACAGCGCTGCAGCCGATCCGGATCGGGCACCCACCAGCGGCTCATTTGCCAGCCGCAATTCATGTCCTCGTCCATCCGGACGAAGAAATCCGCCGCCTCGACCGGTAACGCCGGTGGCACATCCAGCTCGATGCTCTTATCATCGAATTCGACCTTAATCTTCATCGTACCTTTACTAACATGATCGTCACCATCCCCGACCTGCTCGGCCCCACCGAACTCGACGCGGTCCGCTCGGTGCTACGCCAGGGCCATTTCGTCGACGGCCGGCTGAGCGCCGGACGCGATGCCGCGAGCGGCAAGCGCAACGAGGAACTCGCGCCCGACGAGGACCGCTTCACCGCGCTCAACGATGTCGTCATGACGCGCCTCGTGCGGCATCCGCGCTACCTGCAAACCGCGCTGCCGGCGCGCATTGCCGCGCCGATCTACGCACGCTATACCGCCGGCATGGCCTACGACTCGCACATCGACGACCCGCTCATGGGGCCACCCGGCGCGCGCTACCGCAGCGATATCGCGATTACCGTGTTCCTCAGCGCACCGGACGACTACGCCGGCGGCGAGCTGCAGGTCGAATCGCCGCAGGGCGCGTCTGCCTACAAGCTGCCGGCCGGCCATGCCCTGCTCTACCCGGCCTCGCACTACCACGCGGTCGCGCCGGTCGAATCCGGTGAACGCCTGGTCGCGATCACCTGGGTGCAAAGCCACGTGCGGCGCGCCGACCAGCGAGAAATTCTGG
>JBPEYE010000093.1:0-5495 GCA_052030825.1 Gammaproteobacteria bacterium
TCGATGAACATCCTGATCAACGTCATGGCGATCGTCAGCCTGGTCATCGCGCCGCTGCTCGGCTGATCGCACAACGCTTCTCGCGGGCGGTGCTTGCACCGCCTTTTTTTTACCCGGTCGCGCCTGAAATTTAACCGCAATTGGGTTATTCTGCGATGCCGCTTCAACCAAACCCGGCAATCGATCGGATCGAGACCATGAGCATCAAAAACGCCTTCTATGCCCAGTCCGGCGGCGTCACGTCGGTCATCAACGCCAGCGCCTGCGGCGTCATCGAAACCTGCCGCGCCAACGGCGATCGGATCGGCAAGGTCTATGCCGGGTTGAACGGCATCATCGGCGCGTTGACCGAGGAATTGATCGATACCTCGCTGGAGTCGGATGCCGACATCGCGGCGCTCAAGAAAACCCCGTCGGGGGCATTCGGCTCGTGTCGCTTCAAGCTCAAGGGGCTCGACGAAAACCAGCGCGAGTACGAGCGCCTGATCGACGTGTTCAAGGCACACGATATCGGTTACTTTTTCTACAACGGCGGCGGCGATTCCGCCGACACCTGCTTCAAGGTGTCGCAATTGTCCGAGACCATGGGTTTTCCGGTGCAAGCGATCCACGTGCCGAAAACCGTCGACAACGATCTGCCGATCACCGACGTCTGCCCCGGTTTCGGTTCGGTCGCGAAGTACGTTGCGGTGTCGGCGCTCGAAGCCTCTTTCGACGTCGCGTCGATGGCCAAGACCTCGACCAAGGTTTTCATTCTCGAGGTCATGGGTCGTCACGCCGGCTGGATCGCGGCGGCCGGCGGGCTGATCGCGGATTACGGCGTACCGGTACTGCTGCTGCTGCCCGAGATCGATTTCGATCGCGACAAGTTCGTTGCCGCGGTGCGGGACAGGGTCGAAAATCACGGCTACTGCACCGTCGTCGTTTCCGAAGGTGCCCGCGACCCCGACGGCGGCTTCCTCGCCGAGCAGGGCACGCGCGACGCCTTCGGCCACGCCCAGCTCGGCGGCGTCGCACCGGTGGTCGCCAACATCGTGCGCGAAGCGCTCGGTTACAAGTACCACTGGGCGGTTGCCGATTACCTGCAACGCGCCGCGCGCCATATTGCATCGGCGACCGACGTCGAGCAGGCCTACGCGGTCGGCAAGGCCGCGGTCGAACTCGCGCTGGATGGCCGGAACTCGATCATGCCGACCATCGAGCGGGTATCGAACGACCCCTACGAGTGGCGCATCGGCACCGCCGACCTGGGTGACGTCGCCAACGTCGAAAAGACGATGCCGCTCGATTTCATCAGCGACGACGGATTCGGCATCACCGACCGCTGCCGCGAATATCTCTACCCGTTGATTCGCGGTGAAGCTTACCCGGACTACGACGCCAACGGGATGCCGCGCTACGTGACGCTGCAAAACCGGCTGCTCGAGAAGCAACTGCCGGCCTTCGAACTCTGACGGCAATCCTCGAATGACTGCCGGTCGAACACGCGGCGTTTTGCCGTCGCCGCAGCTCGGCTATACTAGCGGTTTTCAGGCAATCGGGCGGCCAGCATGATTCTCGATCGCGTCAGCAGCGGCAAGAATATTCCCAACGATATCAACGTCGTCATCGAAATCCCGGCGCACAGCGACCCGATCAAGTACGAGGTCGACAAGGACACCGGCGCGCTGTTCGTCGACCGTTTCATGGGCACGGCCATGCACTACCCGTGCAACTACGGCTACGTACCGCAGACGCTGTCCGAGGACGGCGACCCGGTCGACGTTCTGGTGGTCACGCCGATTCCGGTCATCAGCGGATCGGTGATGCGCGTGCGTCCGCTCGGTATGCTCAACATGACCGACGAGGCCGGCCCCGACGCCAAGATCATCGGCGTGCCGATCGACAAGCTGTCGAACATCTACACGGGCATGGATTCGGTGCGCGATCTGCCGAAGGCGCTGCTCGACTCGATCGCGCATTTCTTCGATCACTACAAAGATCTCGAGGTCGGCAAGTTCGTCACGATCGAGGGCTGGGGCGACCTCGAGGACGCCAAGCGCGAAATCATCGAAAGCGTCGAGCGCTACAAGCGCGAATCCAGATCCTGAAATACGGGGACAGTATACCTATTCCGCTGTAGCAACACGGCGCACTTCAGGGGGACAGCATACCTATTTCGAAACCGGTCCCGGCCGCGCGATACGCGCCGGGAAATAGGTATACTGTCCCCCGATTTTGGTGCTTGCGGGTCAGTCCTTGGCAAACAGCATCGCGCGTTCGTCGACGCCGACTTCGGTGACCGCGCGCAGATCCGAATAATCGATGTGGCAGATGCAATTGCGGCCCGATTGCTTGGCCTCGTAGAGGTACTTGTCGACCGAGTCGACAAAATCGTCGATGTCGAGCACGCTGGTCTTCATGTAAACGCTCGCGCCCATGCTCGCGGTCAGTTTGATCTCGCCGTCGTCGAGCGGTACCGGGTTGTTCTGGATTTCGAGGCGAATACGCTCGGCGACCTTGACCGCGAGGTTGAGGTGGGTTTCGGGAAAGATCATCGCGAATTCCTCGCCGCCGTAGCGGCAGACGATGTCGGTGGTGCGCACTTCGCTGGTCAGGATATTCGCCAGGTGCTTGAGCGCGAGATTGCCGACCTCGTGGCCGTGACTGTCGTTGACCGCCTTGAAGTGATCGAGATCGAGCAACACCAGGCTGGTCGGAATGCCGCTGCGCTTGGACCGATCCATCTCGGCCTGCAACACGGTCTTGAAGTGACGAAAGTTGAACAGGCCGGTTAACGCGTCCGTCGACACCAGCTCCGACAGTTCGTCGATCTGCTGACGCAGCTGGCCGACCTCGTCGAGCCATTCACAACTCGGCTCGCCAACCGGGCACCGCGGCGTTTCGTCGGCGCTACTCATGCTCGCTCAGTTCTTCGATGCGCTGTCTCGCCTCGGGCGCGGCGCCGGGTCCGGCGCGCACGACGACGTCGCGCGGCCTCAAGGCTTCGCCGCGCGCCGAGTAGACTTCGACCGGCGCGATCGGTTCGCCGTGTTCGCGATCGATAAAAATCACCGGCTCCCGGCCCTTGCCGAACACCCACTTGTCGCCCCATTGGCTCAGCGATATCAACAACGGCATCATGTCGCGTCCCTTGGTCGTGAGCCGGTACTCGTGCCGCTTGGCGCCCTCCTTGACCGGCACGCGCGCGAGAATCTCGTTGGCGCAGAGTTTTTTCAGCCGCGTGGTCAGGATGTTGCGGGCAATACCGAGGCGGCCCTGGAACTCCTCGAAGCGGCGGGTGCCGAGAAACGCTTCGCGAATGATCAGGATCGACCAGCCCTCGCCAATGATGTCGAGAATGTGGCCGACCGAGCGCCGAAGGGGATCGAATTTTTCCGGTTTTTGCATGCAGAAGTCCGTGATATCGGCAGGTTGCGGGTCGTTAGCAACACCCTTGAGTCATCGGGCCGGGCCCGGGGAATCGGCAACAATAGTTGTGCTTCAAAACTTTTAACCCATTCGAAGATCGAGGTCAACCGCCACCACCCGGCTCCAGCGCGCCGCCGCTGCCGTGCGCAAACTGCGGCAGGTCGTCGTCGACGGTGTAGTATTTGCCGGCCTCGGCGAGAAAAATATGTCCCACGGTTTTCAGCCCGCGACTGTCGTCGAGGCTCCCGGCCGCAATCGATATTCGTTCCGCGCCGTCACCCGCTTCCCAGAACAGGCTCGCGCCGCAGCGCTGGCAGAAACCGCGCCGGGTGCCGGGCGAGACATCGTGGTACCACGCCAGCGTCGTATCGGCGAGCAACTCGAACCGCGATTTCGGCAACGCGGTATAAGCGGCGACGTGACCATGGGTACGGCGACAATTCTCGCAGTGACAGACGATGATGTCGCGGCAGGGCCCCGCCAACCGGTAGCGCACGCCGCCGCACAGGCAGCCGCCGGTGTAGCCTTCGTCAGGCGTCGCGTTCATCGCTTACCTCCGCAACCGGCATGATGTCGGCAAAACTGTGAATCGCGTCGTAGCCACTGATTTCGCGCCGCGGCTGGCGCGAATCCGGTTGCCAGATCGCGAGCAGGTGGCCAATTCCGTACTCGCGCGCCGAGTCGAGCGCACGCAGGTTATCGTCGATCAACAGGGTTCGGTCGGCCGTGAACGGGTGCCGGCGGTGCACCTCGTGCCAGCACCCGGGATCTTCCTTCGGCAATGCAAATTCGTGCACCGTGATCAGCCGGTCGAACTTGGCCGCAAGCCGGGTGCGCTCCATTTTCAGCGACAGCGCATCGTGATGCGCGTTGGTTACGAGCACGACGCCCTTGCGCGCGGCGCGCAGCGCATCGAGGAAATCAATGCAGTGGGGACGAATCGCAACCTTGTGACTGACTTCGTGCTTGAGTTCGACGACGTCGAGTTCGAGTTCGCTGCTCCAGTAGTCGGTCGAGTACCAGTTGAGGCTGCCTTCGATCGCGCGGGTGCGCGCGACGATCATCTCGCGGGCGGCCTCGGCCTCGATGCCCTTGATTTCGGCGTATCGCCGGGGCAGGTACTCCTGCCAGAAGAAGTTGTCGAAGTGCAGGTCGAGCAGCGTGCCGTCCATGTCCAGCAGCACCGTCTCGATCTGCGCCCAGTCGATCACGGTTCGCGGACGACCCGGATCCCGACGTTATACTGGCCTTTGTCGCTCTTGAACTTCTCGCGGTTCTCGACCCGCATCGAGCTCGCCGGGCTGCGGAAAGCACCGCCGCGCACGACGCGCACGTCGCAATTGCCACCCTCCCAGACCGAGCCGTCGTCCGGCGCATCGGTGTAATTCGAGTGATAGCAATCGTGCACCCACTCCCAGACGTTGCCGGCGGTGTCGTAGAGGCCGAAAGGATTGGGTTTGTATGAGCCGACCTTGGCCGGTTTCGCGGTGCTCAAATCGCTCTTGCAGTCGAAGCAATGCGCGTTATTGGTGCCGGGCTTCGGCCCCCACCAGTACGACGTCGTCTTGCCGCCGCGCGCGGCGTATTCCCATTCGGCTTCCGAGGGCAAACGATAACGCTTGCCGGTTTCCTTGCTCAACCAGCGGACGTAGGCGACCGCGTCGTCCCATGACACGTCGACCACCGGGTGGGTTTTGATGTCCCAGCCGTTGCTCTTCGGCTTGCGCCGACCGGTCGCGTTGGCGAAGCGGTAATACTCCTCGAAGGTGATTTCGTGGACCGACATCATGAACGGCTTGACCCTGACCGTGTGGCGCGGCACCTCGTCGGTCGCGATCAGCGCCGACGGCCCGCCCATGCGAAAACTGCCACCCGGCAGCGCGATCATCAGCGGACCGCGACCGCCCGACTTGAGCCGGTCGCGGAACGGATCGGCCTTGTCGACATATTGCGGCTGCGGTTCCGGTTCGGGTTCGGGCTCGGGTTCCGGCTCGGGCTGGGCGACCGGTTCGGGTTCCGGCAGCGGTTCCGGCTCGGCCTCGAGTTCGGCTTCGATCGTCTGCTGCGCGGTCTCGGCGAGCTCG
>JBPEYE010000094.1:0-4037 GCA_052030825.1 Gammaproteobacteria bacterium
ACGCGCCCTTGATCGAGCCGATGCCGCCGACGATGACGACGACGAAGGCGATGATGATGATGTCGTTGCCCATGCCGATGCTGGCCTCGGTGATCGGCGCGATCAGCATGCCGGCAAAACCCGCCATCGCCGCGCCGAGCGCGAACACGAACAGGAACAGCCGGTTGATGTTGATGCCGAGCGCCTCGACCATCGTCCGGTTCGACGCGCCGGCGCGAATCAGCATGCCCAGGCGCGTGCGCGCGACGAGGAAGTACAGGATTCCGGCGACCGCGAGGCCGGAGACGATGATCAGCAGTCGGTAGGTCGGCAGCACCAGCGTGCCGAGCGTGATCTGGCCATTCAGGATATCGGGCAGCGGAATCGCCATGCCCTGCGCGCCCCAGATCAGGTGCACGAGGGTGTCGAAGATCAGGATCAGGCCAAAGGTCACGAGAACGTGATCGAGGTGATCCTCGCGGTAGAGCTTGCGCGCAATGAACCACTCGACCAGCGCACCGACGACGAACATGCCAACGAGCCCGACCACAATGCCGAGCAGGAACGAGCCGCTGTGCGCCACCACCGTGCCGCAGAAATAGGCGCCGATCATGTAGAACGAGCCGTGCGACAGGTTGATGAAATCCATGATGCCGAAGATCAGCGTCAGGCCCGAGGCGAGCAGGAACAGCAGCAGGCCGAGCTGCACCCCGTTCATCAATTGCGTGATCAGCAGATTCCAGTCCATGCCGGGGATTCAGGCGCGAAACAAAAAGGCCCGACTCCCGCGGGCGGGAGCCGGGCCTTGCCCGTAAACGATTACTTCATCTTGCACTTTTTCGCGTGTGGATCCTGGTGGTTCTCGAACACGCGGGAAACGATCTTGGTCGTCCAGCGACCTTCACCGTCGACCACGACTTCGCGCAGGTAAAAGTTCTGGATCGGCATGTGGTTGTTGCCGTACTTGTACTTGCCGCGTACCGAGTCGAAATCGGCCTGCTTCAGCGCCGCACGCAATGCGTCCTTGTCTTTCAGGTTGCCGTTCACTTTCTCGATCGCGCTCTTGATCAGCATGATCGAGTCGTAGGACTGCGCGCCGTAGAACGACGGGTAGACGCCGTGCTTTTTCAGGTAATCGCCGACGAAGCGCTGGTTGGCGGCGTTCAGAATATCCGGCGACCACTGTTGCGTGTTCTTCGAGCCAAGTACGCCGGTCAGGCCCGCGGCCTGCAGCTTCGGCAGCGCGATCGAGTCGACCGTGAACACCGAGTACAGCGGCATCGAATCCTGCAGGCCGGCCTGCTGGTACTGCTTGATGAACGCGCCGCCGGCCTTGCCCGGGTAGAACACGTACAGCGCCTCGGCGCCCGAGGCCTTGGCCTTGGCCAGCTCGGCGGAAAAGTCGAGCTGTGCGTCGGCGCCCCACTTGGTCAGGTCCTTGCCGAGCACCTTGCCCTTGAAGGTGTTCTCGACGCCGGCGACCATGTCCTTGCCGGCGGCGTAGTTCGGCGCCATGATGTAGATCGACTTGACGCCCTGCTGGTTCAGGTGCTCACCCATCGCCATCGGCGTCTGGTCGTTCTGCCACGAGGTCGAGAAGAAGTTCGGGTGGCAGCGCGTGCCGGCAATTTGTGACGGCCCGGCGTTGGCGCTGATCAGAAACTTGTCGGCGTCGGTCACCGATTTCATCGACGCCAGCAGCACGTGCGACCAGATGTAACCGACGACGAAATCGACGTCGTCCTGCTTGACCAGCTTGTCGGTCTTCTGCTTGCCAATGTCGGGCTTGAAGCCGTCATCCTCGAAGATGATCTCGACGTCGAGCGGGCCCATCTTGTAGCCGATGTGCTCAAGCGCGAGTTCGACCGAGCGCTTCATGTCCTCGCCGATGACGCTGGCCGGCGTCGTCAGCGTCGTGATGAAACCGATCTTGACGGCGGCGGCCTGGGCGGCGCCGGTCGCGAACACGGCGCAGGCGATCAGAAAGGTTCGGAGTGTCTTGTTAAACATCTTGTTCTCCTCTGGAGTCTCTTCAGTTATCGGTGGCCCGGCCACCGGGTTATTGTCCGGGCGCGGCGCGCCCGTTTATGTCACCCTGCCCGCGGCAATTGCACGGTCCCTTCGTTCGACCGAACCGGAGACGAATGCTGCCGCGCGGCGATGGCGCTTACTATATCGCTACCGCGCCGATAAGAACACCCGTTTAACCGGCGCCCGCGAGCCTTCGCCTCGACGGGTCGTGCGCGGCGATGAAGCGTGCCGCCGCGCTGATCAATGTGTCAGGCTGATCGCGCTGCGCCGAGTGCCCGCAGTCGGGCAGTTCGAGCAGTTCGGTTTGCGGCGCGCGCCGGGCGATACCGCGGATTTGTTCGAGCGTGCCGTAGTCGTCGTCGACACCCTGGATCGCAAGCACCGGACAACTGATCGCCTCGAGGTCGGTCTCGATCGTCCAGTCGCGGAAGGCCGGGTCGAGCCAGGCGTCGTTCCAGCCGCGAAAGGCCGAATCCGGGTCGTCGTGATAACGCGCGAGGCGTTCCCGCAGGTCGGTTTGCGCATAGGTCTCGCGGGCGCGTTCGATACTCGCGATGGTCACGTTCTCGACCCGAATGTGCGGCGACACCGCAATCAGGCCGGCACAACGCTCCGGGTAGCGCGCGGCGAACAGCAGCGCGATCGAGCCGCCGTCGCTGTGGCCGAATAACCACGGCGGCGCGGCGGCGGCGTCGACGCCGAGCGTGGCCAGCAGGCCCGGCAGCAATTCGTCGGCCTGGCGGTGCATGAAATCGGGCGCCCAGCGTTCGGCGCCTGCGCGCGGTGTCGAGCGGCCGTAGCCGGGACGCGAGTAGACCAGCCCGCGGCAACCGGCGGCGGCGCACAGGCGCGCCGGAAAGTCCTTCCACATCGCGCACGAGCCGAGACCCTCGTGCAGGAACACGAGCAGCGGCGCGGCACCGGCAGCGCCGATCCACTGGTGCTCGATGCGGACCCGGCGCCCGTCCCAGGGCACGTCGACGAAGTCGACGTCGCCGCTCACTGCTCGCCTTCGCGCTCGCGCAAACGAAAACGCTGGATCTTGCCGGTCGCGGTCTTCGGCAATTCGTCGACGAACTCGATCAGGCGCGGGTACTTGTACGGCGCGAGCCGGTCCTTGACGAAGGCCTTGAGTTCGTCGGCGTCGGCTTGCTGTCCTTCCTTCAGCACGACGAAGGCCTTGGTCTTGGTCAGTCCCTCGGTGTCGGTGACGCCGATCACCGCCGATTCGAGCACCGCGTCGTGTTCGAGCAGCGTCGCCTCGACCTCGAACGGCGACACGTACATGCCGCTGACGCGCAGCATGTCGTCGCTGCGGCCCGAACAGGTATAACTGCCGTCGTCGTTGCGAACGTACTTGTCGCCGCTCCGGGTCCACTCGCCCTGGAAAGTCTCGCGGGTCTTGGCGCGGTTGCCCCAGTACATCAGCGCGGCGCTCGGGCCACCGATATAGAGGTCGCCGATTTCGCCGTCGGCGATCGGCTGGCCGTCGTCGCCGCGCAGCTCGATGTCGTAACCGGGCACCGGGAAACCGCTCGAGCCGTAACGCACCCTGCCCGGCACGTTGGAAATGAAGATATGCAGCATTTCGGTGGAGCCGATGCCGTCGAGGATGTCGATGCCGAAATGCTTGCTGAAGCGCTGCGCGAGTTCCTTCGGCAGCGCCTCGCCGGCCGATACCGCGAGCCGCAGCGACAGTTGCTTTGCGTCCGGCAGATCGGGCGACGCGAGCAGGCCGACGTAGCCGGTCGGCGCGCCGAAAAATATCGTCGGCCGGCGTTCGGCGAGCTTCGCGAAGATCGCGTCCGGCGTCGGCCGGCCGCCGAGCAGCACGCTGCTTGCGCCGACGCAAAGCGGAAAGGTCAGCGCGTTGCCGAGGCCGTAGGCGAAGAACAGCTTAGCGGCGGAAAAGCAGACATCGCTTTCCTCGATGCCGAGCACGCCCTTGCCGTAGAGCTCGGAAGTCCAGTACGGGTTCGCGTGGGTGTGCACGGTGCCCTTGGGGCGGCCGGTCGAACCCGACGAGT
>JBPEYE010000095.1:0-16637 GCA_052030825.1 Gammaproteobacteria bacterium
TCGGCCCGACCGGGGTCGGCAAGACCGAGCTGACCAAGGCGCTGGCGCAGTTCCTGTTCGACACCGAAGACGCGATGGTGCGCATCGACATGTCCGAGTTCATGGAAAAACACAGCGTCGCGCGACTGGTCGGTGCACCGCCGGGCTACGTCGGCTACGAGGAAGGCGGGTACCTGACCGAAGCGGTACGGCGGCGTCCGTATTCGGTGATCCTGCTCGACGAGATCGAAAAGGCGCACCCGGACGTTTTCAACATCTTGCTGCAGGTGCTCGATGACGGTCGCCTGACCGACGGCCAGGGTCGCACCGTCGATTTCCGTAACTGCGTGATCGTCATGACTTCGAACCTCGGCTCGAGCGAAATCCAGGCCCTTGCCGGCGAGCAGAACTACGCGCAGATCAAGCAGGCGGCGATGGCGCAGGTGGGGCAGCATTTCCGCCCCGAGTTCGTCAACCGGATCGACGAAATCGTCGTATTCCATCCGCTGACGCAAGCGCAGATCCGCGCGATCGCGCAGATTCAGCTGCGCGGCCTGATGGCGCGGCTGAAGGACAAGGACATCGGCATCTCGATCAGCGATGCCGCGCTGGATACGCTCGGCGAGCTCGGTTTCGACCCGGTTTACGGGGCGCGCCCGCTCAAGCGGGAAATCCAGCAGGCCATCGAAAATCCGCTGGCGCGTTCGATCCTGTCGGGCGAATTCGAACCCGGCGATCTGATCGCGGTCGACATCGACGACGGCCGCCAGTTCAGCTTCGCCAAGCAAAGCGTACACTAATTCGAGAAATAGCGGATAAACCCGTGCCCGGCCTCACAAAAACGGGGCCGGGCTGCCACTATTTTCCGGTTTTGCGGCTATAATCCTAGGCTAGCCGCGGAAGCCCCGCGGAAATCTGGCGATTTGACAACAATATGGCGGTTCTCGGCTCGATCCTGTTCAAGCGAACGCTGAAGAAATTTCTCGACTGCGACGACCTCGAGAGCGAGAAAGGCGTTGCGCTGGTCGAGAAACTGCGCGAGTCGTCGAAGGATTCGCTACCGGCCCTGATCGAGGTCATTCCCGATACCGAGGGCATGCACCGCGCGGTGCTCAACGAAATCTGCCTCGAAAACGTCGGAATCGGTACCGAGGAGCTGTTTCTCGACAGCCTCGACAATACCGCGACGACGATCCGCGCGACCGCGGCCGATATTCTCGGCCGGTCGGCGCAGGTCAACCCGAGCAAGCTGTTCAAGAAGCTGCACGAATCGGAGTCCTCGCGTACCGAGATCATCGACATTCTCGCCTTTCAACGCGAACACCTGAGCCCCGAGCAAATCATCACCAACGCGCTCAAGCTCGACAAATCCCACGCCGAGAAGTTGCTCGAGTTGGCGAAAGACTCGAAAAAACCGCTCGACCTGGAAATGCTGCATCTCGAGCCCGAATCGATCGAGAGCCCGACGCTGAAGATCATTCTGTTGCGTTACCTGTCGACGGTCGATCAGCCGGAGGTCGCGCACCTGATCAGCCGTTTCATCAGCGACACGAATCGCACCGTCGTCATCGAGGCCCTCAAGGCGCTCAAGAAACTGCCGGTCGGTTTCGATGCCTCCGTTATTCTGCCGCATGTCGAAACCCTCTCCGAGGTCGAGCGCGACATGGCGCTCGAGATCATCAAGGCGCAGGCCGACAGCGATCTGGTGGCCAAGTTTGCGCCCTGGGCCTGCGGAAAATCCGACCAGGTGCGCGAAGTTTTCATCAAGCTGCTGATTCGTCACGTAACCCCCGAGGCGCTGGAAAAATTCCTGCTGCGGCTCGACGAGCAGGAATGGTACGGCAAAGAGCAGGCGCTCAAGACGCTGCAGCGTTTCGCCACCGACAAGCTGTTCGCCGCGGCCACCAAACTCGCCGAACACGAAAATGATTTCATCCGCGACCAGGCCCAGCAGCTGGCCGCGCGTAGCTCCGACCCGGCCGACCTGAAGGCGTTGTGGGACAACGCGATGCACGAAAACTGGCAGGTGCGCGACGCCGCGGTCGAAGCGCTGGGCCGTTCCGGCAACCGCGAATCGGTCAAGGTATTGCGTCAGGTCGTCAAGCAATATCCGGAATCCGCGGTGGCGGTGCTGAAAGCGCTCGGCGAACTCGGCTTCGGCAAGGGCCTCGAGATTGCTTTCGGCGTGCTGCGCATGCCGGAAGCGCTGGTACAGCGCGAGGCGATCGAGACCATCGGCAAGCTGGTGACGCCGCAGTATGCGCGCGCGGTGCGCGACAAACTCATCGAGAAAGTGCCGAAGTTACAGGCCACGGTGCGCGATACTGCCGGCGAGGTCGTCAATCGCCTGACCGAGGAATTCGAGCTGCCGGCGCTCAATGTCGACCAGGAAACTTTCTTCGAGACTCGCCTGACCAAGATCGAGGAAGCGACGCAAATGGTCGATCGGAATACCGGCGAGGCCCGGACCCGGCGCCCCGAGGACGCGACCGAACTGTACCAGCGCATCGAGGAATTCAAGGAAGGCGACGTGTGGATGAATCGCTACCTGATCGGTCGCGAAATCGGACGCGGCGCGATGGGTCGCGTCATGCTGGCCGAGGACAAGATGGTCGGCGAACCGCTGATTCTCAAGTTCATGCATCCCGAGCTGACGTCGGAACCGGGGTCGCACGAAAGGTTTCTGCGCGAGGTGCGGTACTCGCGCAAGGTCAGCCACCCGAACGTGATCCGGATCCACGACCTGCTCAGCCAGAACCTGCTGAGCGCGATCTCGATGGAGTACTTCGAAAGCCGCGGCATCGACGAGATCCTGCGCGAACGAAAATCCTTCGACGCGGTCGAAGGCCTCGGGGTTTTGCTGCAGGTCGCCAACGGCATGGCGGCGGCGCATGCCCAGGATGTCATCCACCGCGACCTGAAGCCGAGCAATATCCTGATGAACGACAAGGGCCTGGTCAAGATCGTCGATTTCGGTATCGCCTCCGCCGGTTCGCAGGCCGACGCATCGCTGACCAAGACCGGCTCGATCATCGGCACCCCGGCCTACCTGTCGCCGGAACGTGCCAAGGGCCAGGAAGCCGATCATCGCAGCGATATCTATGCCCTCGGTATCATTGCCTACGGCATGCTCGCCGGCAAGCTCCCCTACAGCGGCGAGCCCATGTCGCTGTTGTTCCAGCATCTCGAGGGCAAGGCGCCGCCGGTCCACGAGGTCAACCCCGAAATCGGCCCGCAGGTCGGTCAGCTGGTACAGAAGATGATGGCGGTCGAGCTCGAGGACCGGTTTCAGACGATGGAGGAGGTCGCTGCCGCGATTGGCGAAGTCCTTGCCGAGGCCAGGCCATGAGCGACGGCGCAACCTCGATGCAGCAGGTCATCGAACGCAAACTCACCCGCCATTTCGAGCCCGCCTACCTGGCGGTCGAAAACGAGAGCCACCGGCACAACGTCGCGCCGGGATCGGAGTCGCATTTCAAGGTGACGATCGTCAGCGACGCGTTCAACGAGCAAATGTTGATCAAGCGCCACCGTCTCGTCAACGAAGCGCTGCGCGACGAGCTCGGGCAGATTCACGCGCTGGCGTTGCACACCCTGACCCCGAGCGAATGGCAGGAACGCGGCGGCGTCGTCGCCGATTCGCCGAAGTGCCGCGGGGGTGGCCGCAACCAGTAAGCGCCGCGCGACCTAGAGCACGCCGCCACCGAGCGGGTTGGTGTTGTAAATGGCGGCGAGTACGCGCGTCAGCTCGATTTCGAATTCGGATTGCAATGCTTGTGCCTGTTCGCGGTGGACCGACAGGTCGCGCCGTGGCGGTACGCCTGCGAAGGCGTAAGCGATGAGATTGTCGAAGCCGGCCACCGGCAGGCACAGGGTTCGGCGTTCGAACACGAGGCGCAGATCGCGGTAAAAGCGGGTAAAATCGTTTTCGCTAGCGATCACCAGGTTGAATGCCAGCGCGCCGTCTGCGGTCAGCAACCGACGCAGGTCGCCGAGTACCGGCTTGTCGAGCAGCCAGCGTGGCGAGTGCGCGCCGCTGAACAGGTCGACCAGCACGAGGTCGTAGCGCGCCCCGTCGCCGCCGATCCAGTGCCGGGCATCGGCGTAGGCATAGGTCAGGCGGGTATCCGCCGGCGGCAGGATGCCGAAGCCGATCAATCGTTCGACGAGCTCGGCGTCGATATCGACCGCGGTAATCTCGGCGTCGAGATGGTGACGCAGGAAATGGATCAGGCTGCCGGCGGCAACCCCGAGCAACAGTATGCGCCGCGGTGGCGGCACGAACAGCAAGATTCCGAGCAGGTATTCGAGGTTCTTCAGCGCGAGCCGGTGGGGCGCATCGCAATCGATACGGCTTTGCAGCGCACCGTCCCGGCTGCGCAGTTCGAGCAGCTTGCCCGCGCGGTGCAGGGTCATCGAATTGTGCGCGGTTTCGACCTTGTAATTTCGAAAATCCGAATCCATATTTCCCGCTGGAATACTCGAAAAAGGGCTGGTTGTGGCGATGATATTCGACTGTAACCTTCTGCGCACCCGGCTGAAAGCGACGGCGGTCCAACCGAGCCTCGTCGTCGTCGCCGTGCTTACCTGCCTGCGTGTATCGGCAGCGTTGATCGCGCCGTTTTGCAGTCGCTACGGGCGGATCCGGCCGGGTATCGATCTCGACGCGAACAACCGGTCGTATTTCCAGGGGCTGGTTGGAAAATGAACGAGTCTATTATAAAATCCCGGGCCTTTTTGGGGGCGTGCCCGAGTTTCGCCCTGCGGCCCGAACGGCTTGATGGAGACTGATAATGCCAATCTACGAGTATGTTTGTAGCGAGTGTGGGCACGAACTCGAGGCCTTGCAAAAAATGAGCGACGCACCGCTTTCGGATTGTCCCGCATGCGCGCGGCCGGCGCTGAAAAAGCGGATTTCCGCCGCCGGATTTCGCCTGACCGGCTCGGGCTGGTACGAGACCGACTTCAAGAACAAGTCGAAGGCGAAGTCGGATTCGGGTGACGACAAGCCCGCCACAAGCGACAAGGACGGCGGCGACAAGCCCGCCAAGAGCGGCAAGGACGGCGGCGACAAGGCCGCCGAGAGCAAGACCTCCGGCGGCGCGAAGGCCGCCAAGGACGCGGCGGCCTAGGCGCGCGGCGCCGGAATTCGCCGCAGGCATTCGATAAATCGAACCGGATCTTTCCAATGCGCACGCATTACTGTGGCGATCTCGACCGGCGACACGTCGATGAGAGGATTCGCGTCTGCGGCTGGGTCAATCGCCGCCGCGACCACGGCGGCGTCATTTTTGTCGATTTGCGCGACCACCACGGCATTTTGCAGGTTGTCTTCGATCCCGACGATCCGGAAATGTTTGCCCGCGCCGAAACCCTGCGCAACGAGTTCGTGCTGCAGGCCGAGGGCAAGCTGCGGGTGCGGCCGGAAGGGACCTTCAACCCGGAGATGCCGACTGGCGAGGTCGAACTCGTCGCCGACGCGCTCGAAATCCTGAACCCGGCGGAAACCCCGCCGTTCCAGCTCGACGACGAGGACGTTCACGAAGACAACCGGTTGCGCTATCGCTACATCGATTTGCGCCGCCCCGATATGCAGCAGCGCCTGCGGCTGCGCGCGCGCGTCACCCACTTCCTGCGCAGCTGGCTCGAGCGCCACGATTTCCTCGATATCGAGACGCCGATGCTGACGCGGGCGACGCCAGAGGGCGCGCGCGACTACCTCGTGCCGAGCCGCACGCATCCGGGCGAGTTTTTCGCATTGCCGCAGTCGCCCCAGCTGTTCAAGCAGTTGCTGATGATGTCGGGGATGGATCGCTATTACCAGATCGTACGCTGTTTTCGCGACGAAGACCTGCGCGCCGACCGCCAGCCCGAGTTCACCCAGCTCGACATCGAGGTCTCGTTTCTCGACGAGGCCGGCATTACCGGCCTGATGGAAGAGATGATGCGAGGCCTGTTCACGGAAGTGCTCGAGGTCGAGGTCGACGAACCGTTTCCGCGCATGAGCTACGGCGAGGCGATGGAACGCTACGGCTCGGACAAGCCCGATTTGCGCATCCCGCTCGAGCTGGTCACGATTTCCGACCTGCTCGGTGACGTCGAGTTCAAGGTGTTCGCCGGCCCCGCAAACGACCCGGCCGGTCGCGTTGCGGCGTTGCGCGTCCCGGGCGGTAACGGGCTGACCCGCAAGGAAATCGACGACTACACGGATTTCGTCGGCCGCTACGGTGCCAGGGGGCTTGCCTACGTCAAGTGTAACGACGTCGCCGCGGGTCGCGATGGCCTGCAGTCGCCGATCCTCAAATTCCTGCCGGACGCGGCGATCGATGCCATTCTCGAGCGCACCGGCGCCGAGTCCGGCGACCTGATATTCTTCGGCGCCGACAAGGCGCGCGTGGTCAACGAGTCGCTCGGCGCCCTGCGCGTGCGCCTCGGCGAGGATCGCGGGCTCGTCGAACCCGGATGGCGCTTCCTGTGGGTCGTCGATTTCCCGATGTTCGAATTCGACGAGCGCGACAATCGCTGGAACGCCTTGCACCACCCGTTCACCGCGCCGGCGACCGACGATCCCGACGCACTTGCGGCCGACCCCGGGGGCATGCTGTCGCGGGCCTACGACATGGTGCTGAACGGCACCGAACTCGGCGGGGGCTCGGTGCGCATTCACCGCATGGAGATGCAGCAGCGCGCGTTCGAAATTCTCGGTATCGGCGCCGCCGAGGCGGAGGAAAAATTCGGCTTTCTGCTGAGCGCGCTGCGCTATGGCTGCCCGCCGCACGGGGGCATCGCCTTTGGCCTCGATCGCCTGGTCATGTTGATGGCCGGCGCACAATCGATTCGCGACGTCATGGCGTTTCCGAAAACGCAAACCGCGTCGTGCCTGCTGACGCGGGCACCGGCCGCGGTTGGTGAACGCCAGCTGCGCGAGCTGTCGATACGCCTGCGCAAGCCGCAAGCCGATACCTGAGCGCAATTGACAATCATTCCGTCAGTCGTCAAAGTCCGCGCCTATGGCTGACGAAGAAAATGCCTACAGTTTCACGACCGCGGCGACGCGGCATATCGATCTGACCTGCCTCGGCGGCGAGGGGCTCAAAATGTGGCGCGGCGGGGTGCTGCCCGAGGTTACGCTGGCCTACGAATGCTGGGGCGAACTGTCGCCCGCCGCCGACAACGCGGTGCTGATCTTCACCGGCCTGTCGCCGAGCGCGCACGCGGCGTCGTCGCCGGCCGATCCGTCGCCGGGCTGGTGGGAATACATGATCGGTCCGGGCAAGGCAATCGATACCGATCGTTTCTTCGTCGTCTGCGCCAATTCGCTCGGCGGCTGTTACGGCAGCACCGGGCCCGGGTCGATCGATCCCCGCAGCGGGCGCAAGTACGGCGCCGACTTTCCCGACCTGACGGTCGAGGACATCGCCAGCTCGGGCTACTACCTGATGCGCGAACTCGGTGTCGAGAAACTGCACGCCGCGGTGGGTTCGTCGATGGGCGGCATGTCGTCAATCGCCTACGGCATGATGTATCCGGGCGAACTTTCCTACCTGATCTCGATCTCGGCGGCGACGCAGGCACTGCCGCTGACGATCGCGTTACGCTCGCTGCAGCGCGAGATCATCCGCAGCGACCCGGACTGGAACGACGGTCAGTACAGCGACGAGCGCAAGCCGCTTTCCGGCATGTCGCTCGCACGCAAACTCGGCCTGGTTTCGTATCGCGCCGCCGACGAATGGAATACCAAGTTCGATCGCAGCCGCCTGCCGCCGGAGAAACGCAGCGGCAAGCGCTTCGCCCACGAGTTCGAGATCGAAAACTATCTCGAATACAACGCGCAGAAATTCATCCACTCCTTCGACCCGAACAGCTATCTCTACCTGTCGCGCGCGATGGACTGGTTCGACATTGCCGAACACGGCGAGTCGATTGCCGACGGTCTCGCCCGGCTCGACGTGCAGCGCGCGCTGGTCGTCGGCGTGACCACCGATATCCTGTTCCCGCTGCGCCAGCAGCGCGAGATTGCCGCGCTGATGCGTGAGACCGGCACCAACGTCGAATTCGTCGAGATCGATTCGGTCAACGGCCACGACGCCTTCCTGATCGACGACGCGCAATTTTCGCCGGTGGTCGGGAAGTTTCTCGAGGATTCACTCTCCGGCTAGAGGTATCGGCTGCGGTCCGGATTCAGGAGGTCTCGGCGTCGGACGCGCGCTCGAGCGGAATCAGGCCCTGCTCGACGAGATCCGGGTAACCGTAAACCGCGTTGCGCCCCGACGACTTGGCGTGGTAGAGCGCGTCGTCGGCCTGGCCGATCAGCGCATCGAGCGGCAGCTCGCGATCGAACCGGGTGAAACCGATGCTGACCGTGACCTGCTCGACCGCCGGGAACTCGTGGGTCGCGACCTTTTCACGAAACCGCTCGAGCGTCTGCCGCGCCTGCTCCGGCGCGACGTCCATCAGCACCAGCGCGAACTCTTCGCCACCGTAGCGGAACAGCAGGTCGTTATCGCGAAACGAATCGATCATCAGCTCTGCCAGCAGCAGCAGGACTTCGTCGCCGAACAGATGCCCCAGGCTGTCGTTGATCGCCTTGAACCGATCGATGTCGAGCATGACGAAGACGGTCGGCAACGAATCGACCGCGCGCCGCTGCTGCTCGGGGTCGCGTTCGAGCAACTGCGCGAGCTTTTCGTTGAACGCGCGCCGGTTGTACAGCCCGGTGAGCGCATCGCGGTAAGTGCCCTGCAGCATTTGCAGCTGGTGGCAGTAAAAGTGAAACAGGAACTGCAGGTACTCTTCCTCGATCAGCTGGTCGGGGTCGGCGCAGCGAACCAGCAGGACGAAGTGTTTGCTCGTCAGCGGCTTGTACTGGCAAAACCAGGCTTCGTGCCCGGCATCGTAGTACCAGCCTGGCGCATCGTCGGCATCGAAACGCTGCGTGAGGGTTTGCCCGATCGCGGGATCGAGATTCGGTTCGAGACCGCCGCTCGGCGACAACCGCTGCCAGCGGCCATCGCTGCGCTCGAAGACCTCGATCTCGATCTCGTCGGCGTGACCCGGTGCGATCTGTTGCTGCAGCGCGAGGTAGAGCTGCTCGGGGTCGTTGATCCTGGCGAGCGCGTAAAACGAGTAGTACCTGCAATCGACCATGATGCCCTTCTTCTCGAATCAAGCGACTCGAGCGCCTTCGTTATTATCCGGGTGCGATGGTGAGTCGATTCTAGGGGCCGTCATTTTCAAAGTCAAAACGGCGGCCGATGCGGTTATCGGCCCGCTAGCGCTCGAGGTACTTGAGCTTGTCGGGTACGCCGTCCCACTCGTCGGCGTCGTCGGGCGGCGGCTTGCTCGCCGTGATGACCGGCCAGATCTGCGACAGTTCCTCGTTGAGTTCGAGGAAATTTTCCTGGCCTTCGGGAATGTCGTCCTCGGAAACGATCGCTTCGACCGGGCACTCGGGCTCGCACAGCGTGCAGTCGATGCATTCCTCGGGATCAATGACGAGGAAATTGGGCCCCTCGTGAAAACAGTCCACCGGGCACACGTCGACGCAGTCCATGTACTTGCAGCGAATGCAGTTTTCCAGAACGACGAATGTCATCGAGGCCCTCCGGGCTTCAAAACGTGTGATCGCAGTCTAAATTGCAAAAGCTAAAAATCAAGCGGATTGTCGACTCGCCGCTTCACTCGCGTGCGAGCCGTTTGAGCCGATAGAGCAGCTCGAGCGCTTCGCGCGGTGTCAGCTCGTCGGGGTCGACCGCGTCGAGCGCGTCGGCGAGCGCGTCGGCGGGCGCCATTTCCGGTGCCGGCGCCGTTGCGAACAGGTCGCCCTGGGCCTGGGTCGACTGCTGCTCGAGCAGCGCGAGCCTGTGCCGCGCGAGCCGGATCGCGGACGCCGGGATACCAGCCAGGCGGGCGACCTGCAGACCGTAACTCTGGTTCGCCGGACCGGGCTTGACCGCGTGCAGGAAAATGATGTCGTCACCGTGCTCGACCGCGTCGAGATGCACGTTGGCGATCGGGTCGTACTGCTCGGGCAGCAGGGTCAGTTCGAAGTAATGGGTCGCGAACAGCGTGAAGGCGCGATTGCGTTGCGCGAGATGATCGGCGCAGGCCCAGGCCAGCGCGAGTCCGTCGAAGGTGCTGGTGCCGCGGCCGATTTCGTCCATCAAAACCAGGCTCGAGGCGCCGGCGTTGTTCAGGATACTGGCGGCCTCGGTCATTTCGACCATGAAGGTCGAGCGCCCGCCGGCGAGGTCGTCGCTGGCGCCGATGCGGGTGAAGATCTGGTCGATCGGACCCAGCCGCGCCCGCCGTGCCGGTACGTAACTGCCCATGCAGGCGAGGATCACGATCAGCGCGACCTGGCGCATGTAGGTCGACTTGCCGCCCATGTTGGGACCGGTAATCAGCAGCATGCGCCGGCTGTCGTCGAGCCGCAGGTCGTTGGCGACGAAGGGTTCGTCGAGCGCCGCCTCGACCACCGGATGACGGCCGGCCTCGATGTCGAGCAGCGGTTCCGGCGACAGCTCGGGCGGATGCCAGTCGCGCAGGTCGGCGCATTGGGCGAAAGCGACGAGCACGTCGAGCTGTGCCAGCGCCCGCGCCGCCCGCTGCAGCGGCGCGAGATTCTCGCCCAGCTGCCCGAGCAGCACCTCGTAAAGATGCTTCTCGCGGGCCAGCGCACGCTCGCGCGCGCTCAGCACCTTGTCCTCGAATGCCTTGAGTTCGGGGGTAATGTAGCGTTCAGCCGCTTTCAGCGTCTGCCGGCGGACGTACTCGTCGGGGACCGCGCCGCTCTGCGCCTTGCTGACCTCGATATAGAAACCATGCACGCGGTTGTAGGCGACCTTGAGCGACTGGATTCCGGTCTTTTGCTGCTCCTGCGCTTCGAGATCGAGCAGGAACTGGTCGGCATTGGCGGAAAGTTCGCGCAGCTCGTCGAGCTCGGGGTCGAAACCGGTACGCACGACGCCGCCGTCGCGAATCAGCATCGGCGGATCGTCGACGATGGCCGCGTCGAGCAGGGCGACGACTTCGGGGTGGGTGCCGATTTCGGCGGCCAGTTCGCCGAGCAGCGGGCTGTCGCGCCGCGCCAGCAGCGTTTGCAACTGCGGCAGCAGCTCGAGTGTCGCCGACAGCGTCGTCAGGTCGCGCGGGCGCGCCGAGCGCAGGCCGATGCGCGCGAGAATGCGCTCGATGTCGCCGATCGCGGCGAGACGGTCGCCGAAGGCATCGTATTCACGATTGTCGAGCAGGCTCGCGACCGCGTGATGGCGGCGGCGGACCGCGTCATGATCGCGCAGCGGCCGCTGGATCCAGCGCGCCAGCTCGCGGTGACCCATCGCGGTGCGGCAATAATCGACGATGCCGAGCAGGCTGTGGTTCGGTGATTGCCCGCTGATCGGGCGCACCAGTTCGAGATTACGTCGGCTATTGGTATCGATGACGAGCGCGTCGTCGGTGCGTTCGAGCCGCGGCGGCTGGAGGTGGACGAGGTCGGATTTGAGCGTCGCGTCGAGATACTGCAGCAGGCAGCCGGCGGCGCCGAGTGCGAGTTTCGCGTCGGCGATGCCGAAGCCTTCGAGATCGCGCGTGCCGAATTGCGCACACAGGCGTCGCGTCGCGCTGTCGAGCTCGAAATGCCACGGCGGCCGCGGGTGCGCGCAGGCGCCGAATTCCGCGCGCAGCGGTGGATCCTCATCCTCGCGGTAGAGGATCTCGGCCGGCGCGAGGCGCGCGATTTCGTTGTCGAGTTCGCCGTCGCCGTCGAGTTCGGCGAGGCTGAAACGGCCGGAGCTGGCCTCGAGCGCAGCCAGCCCCCAGCGCCCGGCACGCTGCTGGATGCAGCACAGCAGGTTCTCGCGACGATCCCGCAGCAGGGCTTCGTCGGTCAGCGTTCCGGGCGTCACCACGCGCACGACTTTGCGCTCGACCGGCCCCTTGCTCGCCGCCGGATCGCCGATTTGCTCGCAGATCGCGACCGCCTCGCCGGCGCGCACCAGCTTGCCGAGATAGCTGTCGACGGCGTGATAGGGGACGCCGCACATCGGAATCGGTTCGCCCGACGACTGGCCGCGCTTCGTCAGCGTGATGTCGAGCAGGCCCGCGGCCTTGCGCGCGTCGTCGTAGAACAGCTCGTAGAAATCGCCCATCCGGTAAAACAGCAGCGTGTCGGGATAGTCTGCCTTCAGCCGCAGGTACTGCTGCATCATCGGCGTATGCTTGCCGAGGTCCTGTTTCGCCGGATGGGCCGTCGTCATGCGGCGGTCCCGTGGCGGCCCGTTGGGTGTGGATTCAGCGCCATCTCGATTTGAAGCCCGGTCCGGCGACGGCCGGAAACGCGCGAGCCTTGTCAAAATCACAACCTCGCCGCACGGCGCCGTGAGGCGCCGCGCGAGCCGGTCGAAATGCGGCCTATCCTAGAGCCTGCGCGCCGGTTTGAAAAGAGGAGTCGTGACCCAACCTGGCCGGCTGCGCGCGGGGACCTGTTAGCTGGCTTCGCGCCAGCCCGCATCGGCCTCGCCTTCGACGGCCGCGGCGCCCCGCATCGTCACCAGCTCCTCGGCGCTGGTCGGATGAATCGCGATCGTCGCGTCGAGATCGGCCTTGGTCGCACCGAGCCTGAGCGCGACGGCGAACCCCTGCAGGATTTCGTCGACCTGGTCGCCGACGAGATGAATGCCGACGACGGTTTCGTCTGCGCCGGCGCAGATCAGTTTCATCGCCGTGGTCGCGCCGTGCGCCGACAGCGCGTAGCGCATCGGCGTGAATTCGCTGGTGTAAACGGTCAGCTGGTCGTCCGCATAGCGCGTCCGCGCCTGGTCTTCGGTGAGGCCAACGCTGCCGACCGGCGGATGCGCGAAGACCACGCTGGGGATGTTGGCGTAATCGACACGGCTTTGCGGCTGGTCGGCGTAAAGGCGCGCCGCGAGTCGCCGGCCGGCCGCGATCGCGACCGGCGTCAGCGCCGCCTTGCCGGTGACGTCGCCAATCGCGTGGATGCCCGGCACGGCGGTATTTTCGTAATCGTCGACCGCGATGATGCCCCCGGGCGATACCTCGATGCCGATATTGCCGAGGTCGAGTCCATCGACGTTGCCGCGCCGTCCGACCGCCCAGATCAGCGCGTCGAAGCCTTCGAGCGACTCGCTGCCGGCGTCGTGGACGCGCAGCGCGCCGTCGGCGCGTTCGACCGCGGACACCCGGAAGTCGGTTCGCAAATCGATGCCCTGAGCCCGCATTTCCCTGCCGAGCACGTCGCCGATCATCGGGTCGAAGTGCGCCAGCGCGCGGTCTTCCATCGCCAGCAGCGAAACCTCGGAACCGAGGGCGTGCAGCATCCCGGCAAGCTCGACGCCGATGTAACCCGCGCCGACGATGGCGACGCGACGCGGTTGTTCGGCGAGGGCGAAGAAGCCGTCGGAGGTCATGCCGAGCTCCGCTCCGGGGATGGCGGGCACGACCGGCCGACCGCCGGTGGCAATGACGATGCGGTCGGCGCGGAACCGCTGTCCGTCGACGGCAACGGTGCGCGCGTCGACGAAGCGGGCAAGACCCCGGATATGGTCGATGCCGCGCGCGGCGACGTGATCGTTCCAGTACTCGCGAATGCCGTCGATGTAGGCGTCGCGGCGCTGGACGAGGTCGCGCCAGTCGGTGGCGCCGCGCTCGGCGTCGATGCCCCAGGCGCGGGCATCGTCGACCGCGTGCGCGATCTGTGCTGCGTACCACATGACTTTCTTCGGCACGCAACCGTTATTGACGCAGGTGCCGCCGAGGTCGCGCGCTTCGATCAGCGCAACGCGCCGGCCGTATTCGGCGGCGCGCTCGGCGAACGCGAGTCCGCCGCTGCCACCGCCGATGACGATGGCGTCGTAATGCCGTGATTGCATGTTGTCCTCCGGAGGTCGCCGGCGGGCGGCCGGGTGGTGGCCGCCCGCGTCATCGGCGGGTTGACGATCAGGCCGCGAGGTCGGCGGCGAGATAGCGCTCGAGCTCTTCGGAACCGCCGATCAGCGTGCCGTTGACAAAGACTTGCGGCACCGTCGACTTGCCCGACAGCGCGCGCAGCGTCGCCTCGGTATAGTCGCGGTTGAGCACGAGTTCCTCGAAGTCGATGCCGGCATCGCGCAGCATCCCCTTGGCGCGCACGCAGAATTCGCACCCCTTGCGGGTGAAGATGCTGACGTCGCGCGGTTTTTCCGCCAGCGGCGCGATGTAGGCCAGCATCGTGTCGGCGTCGGAAACCTCGAACGGGTCGCCCGGGAGATCGGGCTCGATGAACATTTTCTCGACGACGCCGTCCTTGACCAGCATCGAGTAGCGCCACGAGCGCTGACCGAAACCGAGGTCCTGCTTGTCGACGAGCATGCCCATCGCGGCGGTGAATTCACCGTTGCCGTCGGGCAGGAAGGTCAGATTGTCGGCATGCTGCTCGCGCTGCCACTCGTTCATGACGAAACAGTCATTGACCGAAATGCAGACGATGTCATCGACGCCGTGGCGCTTGAAGACCGGCGCGAGCTGGTTATAGCGCGGCACGTGGGTCGATGAGCAGGTCGGCGTAAACGCGCCGGGGAGGGAAAAGACGACGACGGTCTTGCCCTTGAAAACTTCGTCGCTGGTGACGTCGACCCACTCGTGGTCGCGGCGGGTGCGGAAAGTAACCTGGGGTACGGGCTGGCTTTCTTTGCTTTGCATCAGGGATCTCCTTTTTCAACGGTTTGAATAAAGCTGGGTGTGATATGGGTGTGTTTATTAAATAGTTAAAATTTTTTATTCCTAATAAATCAATAGGAATTTTAAATAAATATTCGGGCTTTAGGCTTCGCGGCACGCTCGGCTGACCGATGCCGACGGCTCGTGTCGTGTCATCAAAGATCGATGTCGATCGTGATTTCGTTGCGGCGCAGGAACGGCAGCGTCCACGGCGGGTCATAGGCCAGGACGCGCGCAGTCGACGCCGCTTCGAGGCCGCGCGCGCGCATCCAGTCCTCGAGGCCGGCGAGCTCGCGGCGATAACTGCGCTCGAGCCAGCGACCGCTGTAGCGCACCGCGGCAACGGTGCGCCGCGGCTCGGCGGCGAGCCGGACCGTGGCGTCGGTCGGTTGCGGCGCGGTGTCGGCGGTAAACGTGGACGGCAGCACGAAGGCAAAACGCCAGCCGCGTTCGTCGGCTTCGCCGATGACCGGAGCGGTCATGTCGATTTCGGTCGCGGCGCCGGCAAGATCCTGGCCTGCGACCACCGGCGCGGTCATCGCGATCTCGCGGCCGGCGACATTGGCGCCCGAGATATACGCGAACAGGCGACGGAAGGCGGTGTTGCCGGCCTCGTCGAAGCCGGCGTCGACCCGGGTTTCGGCGACGATCCGCGGCGCATATTCGCGCAGCTCGAAGCGGCCGTCACGCTCGATCAATGCGTATTCCGCTTCCTCGGCGGTGCGGATGCCGAACAGGCTGCAGCCGGCTTGCAGCGGCAACAGCAAGGCCAGCACGATCGGCGCCAGCGGCAAGCGTTCGCGTTGGGGCGGTTGACGGTTATCGTCGCGGGTCGTTGAGCGTTCCATGACCGGGTTACGCCCGACCGCGATGATCGGATCAGACGCGGCGGGCCGGGTGCCGCCGACCCGGCGCCCTCATTTGCGCTTGCGTCGCTGCTCGGGATGCAGGCTCTTGCCGAGAATGTGTTCGCTGTTGCCGATCGCGTGGTCGCTCGAGGTGACGATGAACGGGTCGGGCTCGCCGATGGTTGCTTCGTTCTTGCCGTCGTAGATGAGCGTCGACAGGAAATGCCGCATGCAGTTGATGCGCGCGCGCTTCTTGTCGTCCGACTTGACGATCGTCCAGGGCGCGTCGGCGGTGTCGGTGTAGAAGAACATCGCTTCCTTGGCCTCGGTGTAATCGTCCCACTTGTCGATCGAGGCCTGGTCGATCGGCGACAGCTTCCATTGCTTGAGCGGATCGCCCTTGCGCGATTCGAAACGCCGGCGCTGTTCGTCGCGGGTGACGGAGAACCAGTACTTGAACAGCAGGATGCCCGAGCGCACGAGCATGCGCTCGATTTCGGGGCACTGGCGCATGAACTCGAGGTAAGCACCGGGTTCGCAAAAGCCCATCACGCGCTCGACCCCGGCGCGGTTGTACCACGAGCGGTCGAACAGCACGATCTCGCCGGCCGACGGCAAATGGTTGACGTAGCGCTGGAAGTACCACTGGGTCTGCTCGGCAACGGTCGGTTTTTCGAGCGCGACGACGCGCGCGCCGCGCGGATTCAGATGTTCCATGAAGCGCTTGATCGTCCCGCCCTTGCCGGCCGCGTCGCGGCCCTCGAACAGTACGACGATCTTGCGCCCCGACTGCTTGACCCATTTCTGTACCTTGAGTAATTCGACCTGTAAATCGGCCTTGTCGCGCTCGTACTCGGCGCGCCCCATCTTGTCCGGGTACGGGTAGAGTCCGTTTTCGAAGCGGCGAATGACTTCCATGCGATCGAGCTCGCGGCTCGCGAGGCTGTCGTCGGTCGAACCCTCGTCATTGTCGACGCGGGCGGTATCGAGCGGGGTTACCGCCGCGGACTCGGCATCTCGGCTGTCGTTCATGATTTACCCTGCGGGGTCGTGTCGCGCTTCAGTATAGCATCGCGGGTCGCGACCCGCAGGCCG
>JBPEYE010000096.1:0-5352 GCA_052030825.1 Gammaproteobacteria bacterium
TCAAAAATCCCGACGAGATTTATCGATGAGTGATGATATACTCCAGCGCCTGATGGCTGTACTCGCGTCGCGCAAGGGCGCGGACCCCGAAACTTCTTACGTGGCGGGCCTGTATCGGAAGGGGCTGGATTCGATCCTGAAGAAAATCGGGGAAGAATCGGCCGAAACGATCATCGCCGCGAAATCCGGCGACCCGCAGCAAATCGTGCACGAAACCGCCGACCTGTGGTTTCATTGCCTGGTGTTGCTGGCGCATCAGGATATCGATGCGCGGCGCGTGCTGGACGAGCTGGAGCAACGTTTCGGTGTATCCGGGGTCGAAGAGAAAGCCGCGCGTGAACAAGCGAAATGAGGTGAAACATGGGTTTTGGTGGAATTAGTATCTGGTCGCTGCTGTTGATCCTGGCGATCGTGATCCTGCTGTTCGGAACCAAGAAACTGCGCAACGTCGGCGGCGATCTCGGCAGCGCGATCAAGAATTTCAAGAAGTCGGTCAAGGACGAAGAGGCCGCCAAACAGGACGGCAGCGAGCCGCCCGCGGAAGGGCAGGTGATCGAAGGCAAGGTCAGCGAGGAAAAAGACAAGGTCTAGCCTCGCGCAGGTCTTCGCCGGAGTACGCCGATGTTCGACATGGGCTTCACCGAGATGATGCTGATCGGCATCGTCGCGCTGATCGTTATCGGGCCCGAGCGCTTGCCGGGCGTCGCGCGCACGGCCGGCAAGTATTTCGGCCGCCTCAAGCGCTTCGTCACCAGCGTCAAGGCCGATGTCGAGCAGGAACTGCGCGCCGACGAGCTGCGCGAAATCCTCGCCAAGCAGCAACGCGAACTCGACTCGCTGCGGGACACGATCTCCGATGCCGGTCACGAACTCGAGAAGGAGGCGGGCGCGATCGGCAAGGCCGGCGAGGCAATGGCGCACAGCGTCGACGAAGCGGCCGCGAGCGCGGTCCCCGACGACACGACCGCCGGGTCCTCGACCGATACTGACCCGAGCGCGGTGGTCGGCGACGAAAGCGAGGCCCGGGCCGCGCCCGCCGGCGACGACGAAACCGCGGTCAAGCAAGTCAAATCATGAGCGACGATTCCGAGCTCGATCAAAGCCGGAGCGGTACGCTGATGTCGCACCTGGTCGAGTTGCGCGACCGCGTGGTGCGCATGGTGCTCGCGGTACTGATCATCTTCCTCGGCCTGTTCTACTGGGCCAACGATATATACATCTTCCTCGCCGAGCCGCTGACGCGCCACCTGCCCGAGGGCGCCAACATGATCGCGATCGATGTCGCGTCGCCGTTCCTGACGCCGTTCAAGCTGGTGCTGATGGTCGCGGTGTTCCTGGCGATGCCGTACATTCTCTACCAGTGCTGGGCTTTCGTTGCGCCGGGGCTCTACGCCAATGAAAAGCGCATCGCCGGTCCGCTGTTGGTCTCGAGTATCCTGCTGTTCTACGCCGGCGTTGCTTTTGCCTATTTCATCGTGTTCCCGCTGGTGTTCGGATTCTTTACCAGCATCGGTCCCGAGATCGTCAATATCTCGACCGACATCGGCCGCTATCTCGATTTCGTGCTGGCGCTGTTCTTCGGTTTCGGTCTCGCCTTCGAGGTGCCGATCGCGACCATCATTCTCGTCGCGATCGGCTTCACGACGCCGAAAAAGCTCGCCGAGAAGCGCCCCTATGTGATCGTCGGCGCGTTCGTCGTCGGCATGCTGCTGACGCCGCCCGACGTCATCTCGCAGGTCTTGCTGGCGTTGCCGGTGTGGTTGCTGTTCGAGGCCGGCCTGATCGCGTCGAAGATCATTTTCAAAGATCGCGAATGGGACGAGTACGACGACCAGCCGGCCGCCGCGACTCCGGATGCGACGCCGCCCCCGCCCGGTAACCCGGGCGGCGATGGCGGGTTGACCGACGCCGAGTTGAACGCCGAACTCGATCGCGCCGAAGCCGACGAGCGCGACCTCGATAACAAGACCTGATCGGGCGTTGCGCTCGCGTTGCGCGCGGACGCGGTTGGTCGAAGCCGGTCGCCGCGCGCGCTTCCCCGCGACCGTTTGCAGATCCCGAATACCGGAATTCGTCGTTAGCCCGCGAGTTTTCGACCCGAAATCATTGTCAGCGAATCGACTCGTCGCCGGTTGGCCATGGCGGGCAGGCAAAAAACCGATTCAAATTTTTGCGCGCGAAACCGATAACACGGACATGGCTGAATTTTGGCGACACCTTATTATAGGGATGTGCCTGCTGTCGGTGGCAGCTCCGGCAGCGGCGCTCGAACTGTTCGGCGTCGACCTCGAAGCCACTGACCGTGACGCGTTGCGTGCCGCGGTCAAAGAGGCCGGCGTCGAGCTGATTCGTGAAGGCGGCGACGAGGCATGGTTCGATATCTACGACTCCGCGGCGGTGCTGCCCGGTTCCTATCGGCTCTATCTCGGCTTCGTCAAGGCCGATGCGCGTTTCGCCTTCGCCGAGTACGAATTCGTCGGGCTCGACGCGCAACCGATGCTCGCCGAACTCAGCGCCAAGTACGGAACGCCCGAGGCGCGCGGCGGCCGCTACCTGACGGATCGCCGGTACCGCTGGCAACGCGACGGCGTCGAGATCGAGCTCGCCGCCGATTGGCACCGCTACCGCGTGCGCCTGAGCTATGTCGTGCCGCGGAATCTCGCCGCGCTGCAGGCGGAACGCGCGGCCACCGTCGATCGCGGCGACGAACCACCGGCCTACTCGGTCTATTGAGCGCCGCTGGTCGGCGTTTCACTACCGCTGGTCGCGGCGCGCTCGGGATTCGTGATTGCCGGCCGATCGAGTCCTGACAACTGGCGATACAGGAAAAACAGCCGATGGACGTATCCGGCCCAGTCAAATCGATCACCGCGATTCCCGCCGCGAACCGCAGCGCGGTCGAAGGGATTCAGACCCAGCTCGAACGGCTCGATCGCAACGTCGCCGAGATTGCGCGTGGCGAACCGCTCGACGGCGATTTCCCGATCCGGGCGCTGGTCGAACAAAGCGAAATCGCGCGCGCGGTCAAGGCCAATGCACGCGCGCTCGAAACCGCCAACGACGTGCTCGGCACGATTCTCGATATCAAGGTCTAGCGCTCCGCCAAACGCTGCCACTGTAAGTCTCGACCGGAGCCTGCCCCGACCTCCGAGCCGCGGCCGGAGCGGGCCGGGAAAAGCATTTTCCCGAAAGTTGCCGTCATGGCGAGCGCGGCAAGGCGAACTCCCGGGTAGTCGGGCAAGTGGCGCGCGGTTGCTGCGATAAGCTGCCGGAGTACGATTCTTAACCCGCGCGACGAATTACGGTATCATGCGGCGCCATTTCAGCAGCCGCATTCCACAACCCGATGAACCGCTCTCCCCGGGCGCCACGGCGCCCCGTCCTACTGGTAATTCTCGACGGATTCGGAGTCAATCCGGATCCGACCCACAATGCCATCCTGCAGGCGGAGACACCGAATTTCGACCGTTACTTCGAACGCTATCCGCTGACCACGCTCGAGGCTTCGGGGCGCGGCGTCGGCCTGCCCGCCGGGCAAATGGGTAACTCCGAGGTCGGCCACATGACCATCGGCTGTGGCGCCATCGTCAAGCAGGACCTGGTGCGCATCGATGACGCGATCGAAGACGGCAGTTTTTACGAAAACCCGGCGCTGGTGAGCGCGGTGGAGGGCGCCCGCGACGCCGGGCGGCCACTACACCTGATCGGTCTGGTATCGGATGGCGGCGTTCACAGCCACATCGATCACCTGTTCGCGCTGATCCGACTGTGCGGGCAGCATCAGGTCGTGCCGCAGGTCCACATGATCACCGATGGTCGTGACACCGCGCCGCAGGCGGCGATCGATTACCTGGCCGAGCTCGAGGCACTGCTCGCCGAGCATGGCGGTCACATCGGCAGCGTGATGGGGCGTTACTACGCGATGGACCGGGATCAGCGCTGGGACCGGGTCAAGCTCGCCTTCGACTGCCTCGTGCACGGCCGCGGCGTCGACGCGGAAACGGCGATGGCCGCGATCGAACAAAGCTATGCGGCGGGCAAGGGCGACGAGTTCATTTTGCCGAGTCATCTGCCGTCGCTGGTGCCGGTCGAACTCGGCGACGAAATGATTTGCTTCAACTTCCGTAACGACCGCGTGCGCCAGATTTGCGCCGCGCTGGTGCACGAGCATTTCGAGCCCTTCGAGCGCGGTCCGGACTTTCGCCCGATCACGGTCACGACGATGACTTACTACGACGGCAGCCTGCACGCACCGATTGCCTATCGCCCGGTGCGACCCGAAACGACGCTCGGCAGCGTCATTGCCGATGCCGGTTTGCGCCAGCTGCACTGCGCCGAGACCGAAAAATACGCCCACGTGACGTTTTTCTTCAACGGCGGACGCGAACCGCCGTACCTCAACGAAGACCGGGTCCTGATCGACTCGCCGAAAGTGGCAACCTACGATCTGCAACCGGAGATGAGCGCGCCCGGGGTCGCCGACGCGGTGGTCAACGCGCTTACCGCCGGTGAGCACGATTTCATTGTCGTCAACTTCGCCAACGGCGATATGGTCGGGCATACCGCGGTGCGCGACGCGATCATCGCCGCGGTCGAAGCCCTCGACCGCGAGGTCGGGCGCGTGCTCGACGCCGCGGTCGAGCACGGCTACTCGGTGGTCCTGACCGCCGATCACGGCAATTGCGACGAAATGGTGGACCCGGAAACCGGTAAACCGCACACCCAGCATTCCAGGCATCCGGTACCTTGCCTGGTCATCGATCCCGAGGTCGCGGCACTCGTCGACGGCGAGAATCTGTCGTCGATAGCGCCGACGGTGCTGCAGCTGATGGGAATGACGCCGCCCGAGGCGATGACCGGCCGATCGGTAATACGTGACGTTTTATCGAAAACTGCTTGATTATAAACGATAATAAGAGTAATTATGGGGATTGCACTGCGCGATTAGAAAAAAATGAACAACCTGACCGAAACGCTCGAAGACATTACGCTGTTTCGCGGAATGAGCGAAGACGACATCGAAAAGGTCGCCTCGCAGACGGTGATTCGTCAGTTCCCGAAAAACACCGTTATTGTCAGCCAGGGCGACGAAACCGACTCGTTTTACGTCATTTTGCAAGGCAAGGTCGACGTTTTCCTGCACAACGACAAGGGCAAGGAAATCATCATCAACACGCTCGGCGCCGGCGAGGCTTTCGGTGAGCTGGCGCCGCTCGGCGGCATCCCGCGGCAGGCGAGTATCATCACCACCGAGGATTCGACCTTCGGCATTATTTCGCGGCAGACCTTCATGGACACGCTGCTGACCAAGCCGACCGTCAGCATGCAGATCATCGACCTGCTGATCCAGCG
>JBPEYE010000097.1:0-16133 GCA_052030825.1 Gammaproteobacteria bacterium
CGTCATTGCGAGCTGCATAGCAGCGAAGCAATCTCCCCGGATCGGGCAAGTCCCGGGAGGTTGCTTCGTCGGCTGACGCCTCCTCGCAATGACCTGCAAATCCCCGAATCCAGGTGCGCCGAGAGGGATCGCTCGGCATGACTATTCATATGCTACCCCAGCACCGAGAAGCTGCTGTCCTGGTTGACCTCGCGGCGGCGCGAGTAAAAACCGCTCGAAAAGCTGTAATCGATGTGCTTCAGGTGAAAATCGATCGGGTTCGCGTCCTGGTCGTTGCCGGCCTCGCTCGCGGCGATGATCTCGGCCATCAGCTCGCCCGCGATCGGCGCATTCTTGAACTGGTTGCCGCTGGTGCCGATCGCGAGGTAAAAGCCGGGCAGATCGGATACGTCGTATATCGGGATCCAGTCGTCGGTGACGTCGTAAAGATCGACCACACCGCGCTTGCGGTTGGGCACCGCGAGCTCGGGCACGCGCTGGCAGACGCGCAACACCTGCGCGGTCCACTGCTCGGTGAAATCGCGGTCGTAGTCGTCCGGATCCACCCATTCGTGCGCATCGCAGGGCGGGTCCTCGCTGCCGATCAGCAGGCTGTCGCCCTGCTCCGGGCGCGTATAGATGCCGATGTCGCTGTCCGACGTGACGCAGCCGGTGGCGAGGTCGTAACCCGGCGGCAGCGGCACGTGCGCGACTTCCTGGCGCAGCGCGCGGGTCTTGACCGTCATGCCGTCCTCGACCCCGGCGATGCGGTTGACCTTCGACGAGTGCGGCCCGGCGACGTTGACGACCACCGGGCAATCGATCTGCTCGCCATCGGCAAGCGTCACGCCGGCGACGCGGCCGCCCTGGCGACGAATCTCGACGACCTCGGCGTTGTAGCGAAACGCGCTGCCCTCGCGCTCGGCCGCGCGCATGACGTTGTGGGTCGCGAGCTGCGGGTCGGAGACGTAGCCGGCGGCGTGAAACAGCACCGCGCCCGGCAACGGCTCCGGGTTGGCGACGCCGAAATCCGGGTCTTCGGGGCGCTTGACCGGGTAGAAGGACTCGCTGTTCCAGGCCGGTAATTTCTCGCGTATTTCATCCGGCGACAACTCGCTGTAGGGCGAATTCAACTGGTCCATCAACGCCATCGTCGGCCGCAGGTAGTCGTTAGCCGCGGTCTTCATGACCAGCGAGCCGACGTTGTGGTAGACGATCAGACCGCGCTCGTCGACGTCGGCACCGCCGAGATAACCGGCCCAGTCTTGCCAGTAAAAGTGCGATTCGTAAGCCATCGCCGAGCCGTCGAGCGTCGAGTAATACGGCCGGATGATCGCGCAGGAGCCCGAGGTCGAGCCGTAACCCGCGGCCGGCAGGCGGTCGAGGTTCAGTACTTTCCAGCCCTTGCGCGCGAGCGCCAGCGAGGTCGCGCAGCCGATGATGCCGGCGCCGATGATCAGCGCGTCGTAGGTCTTGCTCATGACGGGGTCTCCGAATGGCTCATGCCCGGCCGCGGTCGAGTTCGATTTCGCGCCGGCGCTCGGCGACGTAAGCCTCGAGTTCGGTGCGAATCGACGCGTCGAGATCGGGCGGCTCGAAGGCAGCGAGCGTTTGCCGGTAAATCCGGTTGGCGCGGTCGAAGGCGCTCAGCGAACCCTCCTCGACCCAGGTCTCGAAATTGCTCCAGTCCGACACCAGCGGTTCGTAGAACGCATCGCGGTAGCGCGCCCTGGTATGCGCGGTGCCGAAGAAATGGCCGCCGTGGCCCGCCTCGCGAATCGCGTCGATGGCGAGCGTCTCGTCGCTGACCTCGAGCGGCTTGAGCGTCTCGCGCATCATCTGCACCAGGTCGATATCGATGATGAACTTTTCGAACGACGCGCACAGCCCGCCCTCGAGCCAGCCGGCGGAATGCTTGACGATGTTGGCGTGCCCCATCACCGCGCCCCACAGCGACATCTCGGATTCCCAGGCAGCCTGCGCGTCGACGCAGTTGGCCGCGTTGGTGTTGGACGAGCGAAACGGCAGATTGTAGCGCCGCGCGAGCTGGCCGCTGGCCCAGGCCGCGCGGGTGTACTCGGGCGTGCCGAAGGCCGGCGCGCCCGAGCGCATGTCGGCGTTCGACGTGAAGCCGCCGTAGACCATCGGCGCACCCGGGTTGACGATTTGCGCCAGCGCGATCACGCCGAGCGCCTCGGCGTTTTGCTGCGCCAGCGCGCCGGCCAGCGTGATCGGGCACATCGCGCCGGCCAGCGTAAACGGCGTGACGATGACCGGCTGGCCGTGCTCGGCCATCTCGATCAGGCCGTCGGCCATCGGCCCGTCGACGCGCAGCGGCGAATTGGTATTGACGACCGTGTTGACGCTGGGCTCGGATTTCAATTGCTCGAGCTCGACGCCGCGCGCAATCGCCGCCATGCGGATGCCGTCGCCGACCCGGCCGCCGCCGAGGCAGTAGAGCGAAAACCCGCGGTCGGACAGCGTATAGGCCGCGAGCGACGCGTCGAGGTGGCGCGTGTCGGGCGGCAGGTCGACCGGCTCGACCGGGTAGCCGCTGAAAAAGTCGATCGCGTCGTAGTGGTGGCCGAGACGAATGAAGTTGCAGTAATCCTCGAAGTTGCCGGTGCGCCGGCCGCCCTCGAGGTCCGACGCGTGCGGCGCGCTGGCGACGGTGGTGAAATTGATCGCGTTGCGCCCGATGAGCCGGTTGCGCTCGGAATTGCGCGCATGGAAAGTGAATTCCGACGGCACCGTTGCGACGTGGCGCATGACCTGCTCGCGATCGAGGTAGACGCGCTGCGCGTCATGGTCGACGCGCGCGCCGTCCTGTTCGTAGCGCCCGCGCGCCTGCTCGCTGAGCACCTCGAGGCCGAGCTCCTCGAGAATGCGCATCGAGGCGTCGTGGATGCGGTCGAGCCCGGCTTCGTCGAGCGCTTCGATCGGCGCGTAGGGATTGAACAACTGTCCGAGCCGCGGCCTGCTCGGGGCTTCCGCGTTCGGGCTGCGTCGGCGGCTGCGTCGGCGGCTCATGGGTGGCTCCGGTGAACGGGAATCTGATACTATTGGACGTTTAAAAGCTTGTCTATCGGTGACGCGTCATGAAGGTAACCGAGCCCGCGAAGGACAAGTTTATCGCCTGCGGCATGTATGCGTTCAGCGACGACCTGCGCGCCGCGTGGCAATTGCTGTTCACCCGCTTCGTCGAAACGCTCGATCTGCCCGCGCCGATCGCGCCCGAGCTCGTCTTCGACGCTGGCGAGGCAACGCTGCGCGACCCCGCGCTGCTGCTCGGCCATACCTGCGGCTATCCGCTGATGACGCGCTATGCCGGCGCGCTCGAACCGGTCGCGGCGCCGGTATTCGACGCCGACGGCTGCGACGGGCCGTTGTACTCGAGCCACTTCATCGTCGCCGCCGACGCCGACCTCGATTCGCTCGCCGCCTGCCGCGGGCGGGTGGTCGCGATCAACAGTCACGACTCCAACAGCGGCATGAACGTATTGCGCCACGCGATCGCCAGGCTCGATCCGGGCGAGCGCTTCTTCGCGCGGGTCGAGCTCAGCGGGGGTCATCGCGCCAGCATCGAGGCGGTCATCGCCGGCCGCGCCGAACTGGCCGCGATCGATTGCGTGACGCTGGCGCTGCTCGGCGACGCCGAACCGGACCTGGTCGCGCGCGTGCGCGTCATCGGCAGCAGCGCGCGCAGCGCCGGCCTGCCGTTCGTGGTGCCGGCGGGTGCGCCCGTCGAAGGGTTCGCCGACGCGCTCGCCGCGGCCTGCGCCGCAACGCCGGCGGACGCGCGCCAGCGCCTGCGGCTCGCCGGCATCGCGGCGGTGACGCGCGACGACTACGCGTCGATTCTCGCGCTCGAACGGGAGGCGCGTGACGCCGGTTACGAAACCCTGCAATAAGCATTGCGTTTTCGCCGCCCGCAACTAAACTGCGCGGCATTTCGAACCGGCCCGACGGGCCACTGGGCGACTCACCGCATGACCAAAATGTGGCACGATCTCGGCGCGTCCTGGGCGATCCTGCTCGGCATCGGCTTCATGATGCTGGCCAACGGCCTGCAAGGCACGCTGCTCGGCGTGCGCGCGATGATCGAGGGTTTCTCGACTTTCACCACCGGCATCGTCATGGCCGGCTACTTCATCGGCATCTTCATCGGCTCGTTCGTCGCGCCGATCCTGGTCAAGCGCGTCGGCCACATCCGCGTGTTTTCGGCACTCGCGTCGCTGGCGTCGATCTCGATCCTGTTCCACGGCGTTTACATCGACCCGATCGTCTGGTGGCTGATGCGCGTCGTCACCGGCATCGCCTTCGCCGGCTTCTATGTCGTCACCGAGAGCTGGCTCAACGACCGCGCCAGCAACGAAACCCGTGGCAAGGTGCTGTCGGTCTACATGGTCATCGTCACCGGCGGCATGGGACTCGGCCAGTTCCTGCTGAACGTCGCCGCGCCCGAGCAGATCGACCTGTTCATCCTGATTTCGATCATCATATCCGCCGGCTTGATCCCGGTGTTGCTGACCGCGCGGCCGGCGCCGGCCTTCGAGACCTCGGCCAAGATGTCGATGTTCGAGCTCTATCGCGCGTCGCCGCTGGCGGTCATCGGCAACTGTCTGACCGGCATGGCCCACGGCACGCTGTTCGGCCTCGGCGCGATCTACGCGCGCGCGGTGCTCGTCGACATCAAGGCGATCTCGGTCTTCATGGCCTGTATCCTGCTCGGCAGCCTGTTGACGCAATGGCCAGTCGGCTATCTCTCCGATCGGGTCGGCCGCCGCGCGGTGATGGCGGCGCTGTCGGGAATTTCGGTCGCCTGCTGCGTCGCCGCGCTGGTCATCCCGCCGGGCGGCATCGCCTTCTACGCGGTCATGGTCGCGCTCGGCGGCGCGGCGATGCCGATGTACTCGCTGTGCGTCGCCCACGCCAACGACCGCCTCGCGCCCGAGCAAATCGTCGCCGCCAGCGGCAGCCTCGTGATGATCGCCGGCATCGGCCTGATGACCGGGCCGGTCGCGGTCTCGTTTTTCATGGACCTGGTCGGCGTCGAATTTTACTTCTGGGGCATCGCCACGGTGTTCGCGGTGATGCTGCTGGTGACGATGTTCCGCATCAGCTCGAGCCGCGGCATCGGCGCGGACGAAATGTCGCACGTCGTCGTCGGCCCGATCGGCACGCCGATCGCCGAGTACACCGCGTTCGGGTCGGTCGAGTACGCCGAGGCCGCCGCGCGCCACGAACTCGGCCGCCTCGACCAGCAGGAAGACATCACCGAGCGTCAGCTTTAGCCGGGTTCGACGCCGGCTAGAAACGCCAGCGCAAATCGAGCAGGAACTGGTCCTTGTCGCCGACGCCGTCGGCGAGTTCTTTCAGCGGGTGCCCCCACTGCAGCTGGCCGGCGAAGTTGGCGTCGCTCCAGGCGAGCCCCGCGCCGACGCCGTAGATTTCGCCGCAGACGTCGTCGTTGCCGGCCTCGCATTTCACTTCGCCGTAGTCGACCCCGACCGATACCTGCAGCGCCTTGCCCACGGCCGTCCTGCCCGCCGCGCGCAGCGGCCGGACCAGGTCGGCGCGCAGATAGCCCGCGTTGCTGCCCGCCAGCGCCGATGAGTATCCGCGCACCGTGTACGGGCTGCCGAGGCTCAGCTGGTCGGCGGCAAACAGGATGTCATCGCTGTACTGCAGAACCAACTGGATTTGCAGCACCTGCTCGTCGAGCGCGATCTCGGCTGCGCTGTCGAGCACGAACTTGTCGAATTGGAGTCGCGCCGGGTTGTCGAATCCCTGGTCCGGCGTGAAGTAGTCGTCGTCGCGCGCGCCATAGCGATCGAGGCCCCGGTGCAGGCGGTAGCGCGTGCGCCAGCGACCCCAGGCCGGGTAATGGTCGTGGTCGAGTTCGAGCAGCAACTGGCTGGTGCGGTAGCTCGACACGTCGAGCAGCTGGCCGGCGAAAAAGTTGCGCGAGTCCTTCAGTTCGAGCGCGAGGCTCGCCGCGATTCGGTGTCGCTGGCCGCGCGCGAGCAGCCGGCCGACGCGCAGCGTATCGGTCACCGACTCGCCGGTCGACAGGAAACTGTCGTTGATTCCCTGCACCCGCTGCTCGAAGTCGACCTCGGCGTGCGCGAGTGCAAGCCAGTAGCTGCCGATTCCGAGCGCATACTCGATCTCGCCGCTGCGATTGGTCTGCAGCGCTTCGCGCACCTCCCCGCTGTTGGCCTGGACGCGCAGCGTATCGTTGATTTCGAGCAGGTTGTCGGCGGCAAACAGCAGGCTCAGACGATCGTCGAGATCGGTCTGCCCGTTGACGCCGAGCTCGAGCCGCCAGGGTCGGGTCTCGACGAGCTCGACCGCGACGATGCTCGCGCCGGGTCGCTCGCCGGGCCGAATCTCGAAGCTCGCGCTGACCGAAGCGACCCGTTCGAGCGTCTCCAGCGCGGTTTCGAGGCGGCGCAGGTTCAGGATTTCGCCGACGCCGGCGAACGCCGCCGCGAGCCGGCGATCGGACGCCCCGGTCGCCGCGTCGACGACCGCTTCGAGGGTACCGACCACGACTCCGACCTCGAGGCTGCCATCGCTGATGTCCTGTTCGGGCAGATACGGCCGCGTGGTCACGTAGCCGCGTTCGAGGTAGGCGTTCGACAACCGCGTCAACAGTTCGCGCAGCAGCGCCGGATCGATGCAGCGTCCGACCACCGCGTCGAAGACGCGCTCACGCTCGGCGATTGGCAGCAGGCGGGTCTCGTCGATCGCGACGCGCGCGAGCTGCGGGCAATCATCGGCGCCGGCAAGAATCGGCCCGGCCGCGAGCACGAGCCATAGCAGCCAGTCAGAACCAGACCGAGGCAAACGCACGGATGACCGTTGCGTCGAAACTGTAAAGCGGTTCGTTCCCGACCGGCCCGCCTTCGGTCAGATCGGTAAAATTGTCGTAATCGAACTCGATCCAGTCGACGTTCAGGTTCAGGCTGCCGCGGTCGATCGCCTGCCACGCACGACCGAACTCCCAGGCGACGCCGGCGCCGATCGTCACGCTGGTAAACTGGCTCAATTCCTTGTCGCGCGCGAGGTAGTTTTGCGCGTCCTGGAACGGAAACAGGTCGCTGTAGAACTCGGCCTCGGTCTGGTCGTAGAAGCGCAGGCTGGCTTCGAATATCCAGTCGTCGCCGTACGGCAGGGTGTAGCCGAGTTCGATCATGTCGGCGTCGATCCCCCAGCTGTCGCTGAACACGCGGTAACCGGCATGCAGCGCGGCGCGCTGTTCGAGGTAGTAATTGGCGCGCAACGCCACCGCGTTGCTGGTGCGCGTGCCGGGGTAGACCTCGGGCTGGAAACTGTAGCCGACCGGGCTGGTGCCATCGATGTAGCGAACCGAGCGGTAGGGGTTGTTCAGAAAACCCTCGTCGGTGATCGTTTCCAGCGCGAGCGCCATCACCAGGCTCTTGGTCAGGATCTGCGATACCGATACGCGATAGCTGCGAACCCGCGTGTCTTCCTCGAACGCGTCGTTGCCGTTCTGACCGACGATGTTGTCGCCGAGCGCGAAACCGAGACTGACGGTCGTCAGATCGCCGAACATGTCCTGAGAAATGCCGATGCTCAGCGTGGTCGCGTCGTAGTCGCTCTCGATACTGCGGGTGTAACCGAAACTCATCGTCGTCTTGTCCCGCAGGTAGTCGAAGCTCAGGGTATTTTCCTCGCGCTTTTCGGTGTACTCGCTGGCGTTGACGACGACGTCGATCGATGCGCTGGTGACGTTGTCGACGTAGTGATTGAGGCCGACCGAGAGGCGCTCGCCGAAATTCTTGCGGACCAGGAACGACGGTCCGTCGATCGTCGCGCCGCCGCCGTCATAACTGTGATAAAGGATATCGCCGCGCTCTTCCGGCAGCACCGCCGCCTGCGCGACTCCGGTCGCGCCCAGCAGCAGCAGCAAACAGATTATGGGGAGGCGCAACACGGTCGGTGGGCTATTGGCTAATTAGGTTCCGACGCTCGCCTGGCCGCCAGAATCGTGACCATCAATTACAGCCGCAGCCGCCACCCGATACCACGCCGGCGCCGCGCGCGCCTTCACGCGAGTCGTAGACGTGGTGCAGGTAACCGGCCGAAATCGGGTCGCGGGCGAAACTCATGATCGGGTCGGCGAGGTTGGCGCGCTCGTAGGGCTTGACCCACGGTTCGGTCGCGCAACCGGCGAGCAACAGGCTGCCGAGCAGCAGCATCAGCGGACGCGTCACGGTATTACTCCCGAATCAGTTTCTTGACGACCTGGCGATACTTGTTTTCGTCGCCGGACTTGTAGCCGCGGTGCAGGTAGCGCATGTTACCGTCGCGATCGACGACCACCGAGGTCGGCATCGCGATCACGTCGTAGAGCTTGCTGACCTGGTTACGGTTGTCGAGCAGGATCGGGAAATCGACCGGGAAGTTCTTCAGGAACCCGCGCGCGTTCTTTTCCTGCTCTTCGACGTTGACGCCGAGCACGGTAAAGCCGAGCGGTTCGTACTTCGAGTGCAGTTCGTTGAGCAACGGCATTTCCTCGCGGCACGGGCCGCACCACGAGGCCCAGAAGTTGATCAGGATGACGTTGCCGCGCATCTCCGAGAGCTTGAGATTCTTGCCATCGAGCGCCTTCAGCGTGAAGTTCGGCGCCGGGCCCGAAACCGATGCGGCGCCCGCCGCGCCGATGCCGGCGACGCCGACAATGCAGGCCAGGGCCAGCGCATTGAGAAATCGTTTGATCGTGACTTTCATATCCATATCTCCACTAGAAGAACAAATTTAGCGCGACCGTGAACTCGAGATTGTTGGTGGACTCGGTCTCGCCGAAGATATCCATCTCGAAGATCAAATCGCGCATCTCGATGTCGATGCTGATCCCATCGGTAAACAGCGTGCGGTAACCAAACGCGTAGGCGATGGTGAACCGGTCGTCGCCGGCGAAGGTCGTCGTGCCGACGCCGGCGGTCAGGTAAAACACAGTATTGAATGTAGTCGAATCGGTGACGAATGCCTCCCCCGGCAGCAGGTTGAAACCGAGGGTCACGAGGTAATACTCGACCTCGCGCTCGTCGTCGGACAGCAGCGGCGCGCCGCCGGAGAGCCGCTCGAAGCTGGTTTCACCCGAATCGCTGCGGCCGTAGGAAGCCTGGACGAAGAAGTCCTCGGAAATATGGTAGCCGAGCTTGGCGCCGACGACGAAATTGGTGTCGAAGTCCTCGAGCGCGAGGTAGCCCGTATAGGCGGCGAGCTCGAAATCATTGGACTCGATGAGCGCCTCGTCGAACTCGACGCGCTCGATCTGCGGTTCGATCAGGCTGCCGTCGTCGACCTCGTCGCTTTGCGCGAACGCCGGCGCCGCCAGCGTGAACCAGGATGACAGGCCCAGACCTAGAAAAATACGGCGAATCCGAATTTCCACTCGTTTACTTCCTCGTTGTCGTCACTGGTATTGCTGGCGGAAAAAATGACGTACTCGTTGGCCTCGAAGCGCAGCATGAAGCTGCGGCTGATATAGCGTTGAATACCGATGCCGAACTGGGCCAGGGTATTGGTTTCGTCGCCGGCGACGATCAGCGTCGCGCTCGGGCTGACCTCGATCTCGCCGAGGCCGAGCGTCAGGTACGGCGAGTACTTGACGTCCGGCATCGGCTGCATGACGAGGTTGGCCTTGTAAAAAGTGCTGCTCGAGACGTCGCCGACCGACTGGCCGAAGTGGACCTCGCCCGACAGGTTCGGGGTAAACGCATAGGCGCCGAAAAAGGTAAATACCGGCGCCGACTCGAATTCACCGCCGGTCACGCCGAAGACCCACTTGCGTTCGGGAAAATCGGCCTCGGTCCGTTCCGTCAGGCGAAACGGTTCGCCGCCCGGCAGCAGCGTCTGCACCATCTGCGCGCGGCTCGCCCAGCCCTCCTTGCCGTCGGCGGTACGCAGCTTGAACCAGTCGGTCTTGCGCCGCAGAATCTCGACTTCCTCGCCGCGATCGACGACGTGAAAAATCGGGTAGCCCGCGGCCGGGCCGGTATGCATCTCGATGAACGGGTCGGCGATGCGCACGCGCACGCCGTCGCTGGCGTCGAACGCGGTTGATTCGCGAACCACTTCGGTATCCTCGGTCGCGGCGAACGCGGGTCGGAGGGCGGCGAGCAAGAGAATGAGACAGGACACCAAGATCACCTGGAACGGATTCAAGCCATTATTCCCTTGTTCAGTCGGGCGCTAATTTAGTTTTGCGGCGCGGCCGGGTCAAACGGATCGTTGAAATTTTGCCCGCCGAGATCGAGCCATTCGGCGATCAGCTTGAGTTCGGCGCCGGTCAGCAGGCCGGTATGATCGTAGGTGGTGGCGGGAAGCGCGCGCCCGGCGTCGAGTTCGGTTCCGGTCAGCTTCTCGACGAAGAAACTGGAGCGCGCTCCGTTCGACGACATGCGCGGTGCGATCAGCGCGGCCGGGTCATCAATCATGCCACCGTTGCCGTCCGGAATCTGAATATTCACGAGATTGCCGCCACCGTCGATCTCCTGGCCCTGCTTGGAGAGTAGCAGATCACGGAAGGCGCGGAAGAAATCGTTCGGATCCTGGTTCGGATCGGTGGTGAGATCGAGCTGGCCGTACGGAATCCGGGTGCCGTTGGCGGTGGTATGACAGGTGATGCAGGTATCGTCCGGAATCCCGTCGGGATTCATGTTGTCGACGAGCAGCGGCATCGCGGTCGGATTGGCGGGATCGACCGGGTTGGCCGGAGCCAGCGGGGCGAAGTTGTCGGCCGCGCCGCGCGGCAGTTGCCAGATCGCGTGGATGTGCCGCGGGTAGTTGATCGCGACGCGACAATTGTGCTGCCAGGTCTGTGGCGGGTTGGTGGCATCGCAATTGGCGTTGCGCAGCGGCTTCGCCGGCGCCGCCGGCGCGAACACCAACGGGTCGAGATCGTCGTAGTTGTAGCTATAGGGCGCGTCCGGCGCGCGCACCCCGGGGTCGGTCCAGTAATCGACATAGGCGAGGTCGGCGGCCAGTCGCGGCTCGGGTGCCGGCGGGATCGCCGAGCCGACGCGATCGAAGCGGACCTCGGCCATGGTTTCGCCGAGGTTGGTGCTCCAGTACGCAATCGCGGTACCGGGAATCTGGGTATTCGGAAACTGCAGCGTCAGACCGATACCCCCGTTGATCGACGGCGCCGTGTCCGCGCCGCGGCGACCGTGGACTTCGGGGGTCGCGCCGCCGGTCGCGTGGGTGTGACAACCGTTGCAGGTCAGCGTATCGCCGGGACGCACCTGGAACCAGTTGTTGTGGCGCGGACCGATGCGCCGGCCCTCGCCGTCGAGCACCTCGACGCCGAGCGGCAGGTTGGCCGGTACCTTGACCTTGACCGATCCGTCGGGTTCGACCGGCGCGTAGCCGACGATTTCGCGCATGCCGAGGTTGAGCTGCAAGCCGAAGGCCGTGTTGTCGAGATCGGGGGGATTGGCCAGCGTCGGATCGTCCGGGTCCGGCAGCGCAACCGGCTTGACGAACCGCACGAAGCGCGCCGGGCGTTCGGCCGCCGACAGGTTGACCTGCGGATCGGCGAAGTCCTCGACCGTGGTGATCGCCCCGTTCGGCGTGCAAACGTTGAAGAAACATCCGTTGAACGTCGTATCGGCCATGTCGTAGACGCTCTTGATGTTGATCACGCCGAGATTTTCGGACTCCCAGCCGCTGTCGAGCTCGGGCGAGGTCTTGTCGAAAATGACCGGCGGCCGCGGCCGCGGTCGCAGCGCGATCGCCTCGGTGATCACCCGTCCCGGCTCGGCCAGTACGATCGGTTTTTCGGTATCGACGTCGGTGTCGTAGATCCAGATCGCGTAGGCCGGCGAAACCTCCTGCGCGCCGGGGTCGGAAAAATACGGTTCGATGCACGGGCGCACGGTACCGCCGACGTCGACCTGGCAGGTCGACTTGCTGACGAGGATGCGATTGCTGCCGTCGCGCAAGGGAAACGCCGAGCTGTAGCGCCCGTCGCGCGAAATCGAGCCGTCGGTCGGGATGTTGTTGACCGTCGCGTCGATCTGCGCCGGGCCGGACAGGCCCGAGAATGGCCAGGTCGGCCGATCGTTATCGGCGAAGCGCGCGGCGTCGATGATCCACAGGTCGCCGCCGTCGAAGCTGCCGGTGAACGGTCGCGCGATCGCCAGCAAATCGCCGTTTTCCATCTCGCGCACGCCGCTGAACTGCACGTTGGCGCCGCCGGTGCCGGTCGCGTGGCTGTGCGCGCCGTAAACCAGCTCGAGGTCACTGCCGTCCGGATTCATCCGGTACAGGTGCATCGCGTTGTTGCCGCCGGCATGATCCCAGCGCGTGAACAGGATCTGACCGCCGTTGTTGAGCTCGAGCACCTGCGCATGGAGGTCATGGCTGCGGTTCATCGAGATCTGGCGAATGTCGGAGCCGTCCGGGTTCATGATGTGCAGCACCAGCGCGATGCTCTCGACCTGGCGGTCTTCGGTCAGCGCCGAAAAAATCTGCTTGCCCTCGTTGACGAGATTGCCTTGTGACTGGCGCTGGCGGCTCGACGAGAACACGATGCGACCGTCGGGCAGGTAGGTCGGGAACAGGTCGTCCCCCTGCTCGGCGATGGCCTGGTTGGTGATAATGCGCCGCAGCGTCGAAGTCGGAAGATCGTACTCGTAGATGTTCCAGCTCGGCACGATATCGTCATTCGGGTCGGGATCGAACAGGCGCAACGAAAAAATCAGCTTTTCACCGTCATACGAAGCGTTGAGCCCCTTGACGTCGCCGGTCCCGCCGGTGACCGAGTTCGTGATGTTGATCACCGTCGCGTCGGCGGTCGAACTTTCGCGCAGGTAGAGATCGCCGCCGGCGCTGAACAGGCGCGGGTCGCGGAGGTCGGCCTGCGCCGGGTTACCCATGTTGTCGAGCGGGATGGGACGGTTGACGAACGCGATCGGGATTTCGATGACCCCCGGATCGATGCCGCTGCCCGACGAACTCGTGTCGCAGCCGGCAAAGAATGCCGAAAACAGCAACGCTAATGACAATTTCGCCGAAGATCGCGTCAATTTCCGCAATTTTAGCGTCTTTTTTGCTGGATTTATCGCGTTTTTGTTCATCATTCCCTGACTGGTCTCAAGTCCTGTGGGCGCGCGTCGGTCGTTATATCGAGTGTAGTCTCGGGATTTCGCGCCGTCGCCGCAATATCTGCTTAAGCGGGCGGTTTTACGGTACGAGCGGTAGCGGCGCCGCTTGTCCGCGCCGATTGAACGGCGTTACCGCCGGTGCCGCGCAAGCAGGCATCGCCTAACGGCTGAGCTTAACAGCAATATTCGACCGTTCGTCGGGATTTTGCGCTTTTGTGAACTATTCCCGGTTGGCATTCCTGTCTGATGCTATCGGCCTGTGCTAGATTCCTTTGCACGTATTTCGCGAAAAACCATAAGCTCCAAACCAGCGGTTTACAGGGAGTTCGAAGAGGCAAAGCATGGACTTGAAACCAAAAATATCGCTCACGCTGGTCATTGGCTCGCTGCTCTTCAGCCAGTCCCTCCTCGCCGGCGACGCCGAACGGCGCCAGGCCAAGCGCATCCACGACCGTCTGACCGGCGTCACCGCGACCAACGCGGCGATCGACGCGATGGAAGCGCTGATCCTGGCCGATCCGAATTGTCCCGCCGGTCCGCTCTGCGGGAAGACGGCGGCGCAGTACGCGATCGACACGGCGCAGAACCCGAACGCGCGCTACTTCTACAACGTCACGCTGAAAAACTTCGCCACACCGTGGACCAACGAGGAACAGACGGTGTTCGCACCGCTCAACGACTACAGCGCGACGATCGTCGGCGCGGTCCGTGACGGCCTCGATTTCCGCCGCGTTCTCTACGACGATTTGCTCTACGTCGGTCCCGCCAGCGGCGTGCCGGCCTATTCGAACAGCAACAACAACCACTACGAACAGCTCGAAGCGCTGGGACCGATCGCGGGCGATCTGTCGAACCCGTCGATCCTGCGGGGTCCTTCCCAGGGCATTACCCAGTCGGCAATCACCGGATTGACAAGCACCGCCACCGCCGGCGTCATGACCAGTCGCGCCGCGTCGATGGCGTACTTCTCCGACGGCACCAACCGCGCGATGTTCCGGTTCACGCTGATGAACCACCTGTGTACCGACCTCGAGCCGATCAAGGACGTCTCGCGCATACCCGACCGCGTGCGCCGCGACGTTTCGCGCAGCCCCGGCGGCGACAGCCGTATTTTTCTGAACAATTGCGTCGGCTGCCACGCCGGCATGGACGGCATGGCCGGCGCGTTCGCGTTCTACGAATGGAACTACACCAACGACAAGTCCGACGGCAACCTCGTCTATACGCCGGGTACGGTGTCGAACAAGCACAACATCAATCCCGATAATTTCGAGCACGGCTACATCACCGTCGACGACAGCTGGGTCAACTACTGGCGCAACGGCCAGAACTGGTTGCTCGGCTGGAACGCCTATGCGGGTCTCACTCTCGACGGCAAAGGCAACGCGACCGGGTTTGGCGCCAAGTCGCTCGGCCAGGAGCTCGCCAACAGCACCGCGTTCGCGCAGTGCCAGGTCGACAAGGTCTTCGAAACCATGTGCCTGCGCGACCCGAACGTGCAAAGCGCCGACCGGGCGCAGCGGGATACGATCCGCGACGCTTTCCGGGGTGCTTACGGCTACAACCTGCGCGAGGTTTTCACCGATGTCGCGGCCTACTGTAAAGGGAGTTAATCATGTCGGCACAGCGCTTACCCCAATGGATTCTCGTCATTGCGCTCGCCGTGCTTGCCGCGGCCTGCGACGGCGGTTCCGGCACGGTCGCGAACCCCAACCTGACCACCGGCGATGGCGGCTATAACGGACCGGCGGCGAAGACCGAGGACATCCGCTCGTTTCAGCTCAATTTCTGGACTTTCCTCAAGGAAGACAACCGCTGCGGCCAGTGTCACGGCAGCGGCCAGACGCCGACCTTCGTCGACAAGTCGGACGTCAACGCGGCCTACTCGGTGGCGATTCAATACGTCAGCCTGATCGACCCGGCGAGCTCGCAAATCGTCGCCAAGGCGGCCACCGGCCACCACTGCTGGCTCGGCCAGTCCGCGGGCGCCGCCTGCGCCGCCAACATCGAGCAAATGATCATCAACTGGGCCAACGACTCGAACGTGACGTCGGGGCGCCAGATTCAGCTGACGCCGCCGCCGATCAAGAGCCCCGGCGACGCCAAGTCGTTTCCGGCCAGCGCGACCGACAACGCGCCCGACAGCTTTGCCAACCGCGTGCACCCGATTCTGGTCGCCAACTGCCAGGGCTGTCACACCGAAACCGCGCAGCCGCTGCCGATCGCGCCGTTTTTCGCCAGTAACGACGTCGACAGCGCCTACGAGGCGGCCAAGCCGAAAATGGACATCGACACGCCGGCGAACTCGCGTTTCGTCGTGCGTCTCGGCGCCGAGTTCCACAACTGCTGGACCGATTGCGCCAGCGATGCGACGACGATGGAAAACGCGATCTCGCAATTTGCCGGCGCGATCCCGTTGACGCCGGTCGATCCGCTGCTGGTCACCAGCATGGCGTTGAACCTCGGCGACGGCATCATCGCCGCCGGCGGCAACCGCCACGAGGCCAACCTCGTCGCGCTGTGGGAATTCCGCACCGGCAGCGGTAACCAGGCCTTCGACACCAGCGGCATCGACCCGTCGGTCACGCTGCAGTTGAACGGCTCCTACCAGTGGCTCGGCGGCTACGGGCTCGACCTCGCCAACGGCTGGGCCTTCGCCAACAACTTCGACAGCGAAAAGCTCAAGACCTTCATCGAATCGACCGGCGAGTACGCGATCGAGGCCTGGGTCGTGCCCGCCAACGTGACCCAGGAAGACGCCAGCATTCTCGGCTACACCGGCGGTTCGGCGCGTAACTTCACGCTCGAGCAAAACATGTACGACTACCGGTTCTATAACCGCATCGACGATCCCGACCCGCAGTCGCTCAACGGCGAACCGTTCTACACCACCGGCGACAGCGGCGAGGAGCTGGTGCAATCGAGCCTGCAGCACGTGGTCGCGAACTACGACCCGATCAACGGCCGCAGCGTCTACGTCAACGGCCAGCTGGTTGCCGCCGCCGACCCGGT
>JBPEYE010000098.1:0-2373 GCA_052030825.1 Gammaproteobacteria bacterium
TATCGCAAGCGCGCGCAGCTGATCTTCCAGGATCCCTATGCCGCGCTGTCGCCGCGGATGACGGTGCGCGACATCATTGCCGAGCCGCTGCAGGTGATGGGGTTGACGTCGAGCCGCGACGAAACCGACGCGCGGGTGCGCGAAATCGCGGCGATGTGCCGGCTCAACCTCGAGCATCTGCGACGCTTTCCGCACGCGTTCTCCGGCGGCCAGCGCCAGCGCATCTCGATTGCGCGCGCGCTGGTGTCCGGGCCGCGCTTCATCGTTGCCGACGAAAGCGTCGCCGCGCTCGACGTGTCGATCCAGGCCGACGTGCTGAACCTGCTCAACAAGATCCAGGAAGACAGCGGCATTACCTTCCTGTTCATCAGCCACGACCTGTCGGTGATCGCGCACACCTGCGACTTTGTTGCCGTCATGTATCTCGGCAATATCGTCGAGGCCGCGCCGACGCGCAAACTGTTCTCGGAGACCGCGCACCCGTACACCAAGGCGCTGCTGTCGGCGATCCCGTCGCTCGATCCGGACGCGCAGAGCCAGGCGCAAAAGCTCGAAGGCGAAATCCCGAGTCCGATCAACCCGCCGTCCGGTTGTCGTTTCCACACGCGTTGCCGCTACGCGCAGGAACGCTGCCGCGCCGAGGTGCCGGAGTGGCGCGAAATGTCGAGCGAGCACCACGTCGCCTGCCACTTCGCCGAAGACATTGACTGACTCGACCGTCGCGATCGCCCCGCTGCATGCCGAGTTCGGCGCGCGCGTCGTGGGTGTCGATTTGTCGCAGCCAGTCGATGAGTCTACTTTCGAGATGATCGACACCGCGATCAATCGCTACTCGATCCTGCTGTTCGAAGACCAGTCGATGAACGACGCCGCGCAGCTCGACTTTACCCGCCGCTTCGGGCCGCTCGAAGAGGAACACGTGACCTATTACAGCCGTGGCGAAATCACCTACATCGGGCTGGTCGGCAACGTCGATGCCGACGGTGAAAAGGTGCCGGCGCCGCGCGTGCATTCGGCGCGCGGCAACGAGATGTGGCATTCGGATTCGTCGTTTCGCGAAATCCCGGCGCTGTACTCGATCCTGTGCGCCTACGAGGTGCCCGACGAGGGCGGCGAAACCGAGTTCGCGAGCGCGCGCGCGGCCTGGGTGCGCCTCGACGATGCGACGCGCGAGCTGATCCACGATCGCATCGGTATTCACGATTACATCTATTCGCGCACCAAGGTCAGCGAGGATGCGGTCAACCTGAGCCAGCGGACCTACATGCACCCGGTGCGCCAGCGGCTGGTGCGGCAAAACCCGGTGACCCGCGACAAGAACCTCTACGTCGGCTCGCACGTCAAGCAGATCGAGGGCATGCCGGAGCAAAAGGCGAAGCCGCTGATCAAGCGGCTGATCGACGAGGTCACCCGCGACGAATCGGTTCACCGCCACCGCTGGCAACCTGGCGACGTGATGATCTGGGACAATCGCTGCGTCCTGCACCGCGGCTGCGGCTACGACGCCGGCAAGTTTCGCCGGCGCATGCACCAGACCCGCGTGCGCGGGCCCTGCCCGTCGCTGGCCGAACCCCTCGATCCCCTCGATTAGCGATCAGTCAACCGGTTTCGGGATCTATGGTGACAGTTACCCGCGGGCATTGTGGTGACAGTTACCCTGGAACTATGGTGACAGTTACCCGCGGGGATAGTCACCCTGACTCTCGTCGTCCCGACTTGCGTTTCCGGCGGTCCGGTCCAGCGTTGCTCGGCCGATGAATTCGGTCGGCACGAAATAAGGGTGACTGTCACCAGGATTAGAAGCAATTCAGGGGCAGGGTAGCCAAGTAAGCTGTCTCTCGAATTACCTGGGGACCGGGGTGGGGCGGCCGTCGGCGCCGAGCGCGACGTAGTGGAATTTGGCCTCGGTAACCTTGTGCCGGTTGCGCGAGCGGTCGCGCTGCACCCAGGCTTCGACGTGCACGTCGAGCGAAGTCGTGCCGATGCGTTCGACTTCGGTGTAGACGCACAGCACGTCGCCGACCTTGACCGGCAGGATGAAGTGCATCGATTCGACCGCCACCGTGACCACCCGGCCCTGCGCGCGCTCGGCCGCGCAAATGCCCCCGGCGATATCCATCTGTGACATCACGTAGCCGCCGAAGATGTCGCCGGCCGGGTTGGCATCGGCCGGCATCGTCATCGTGCGCGTGGTCAGTTCGCCGCGGGGAGAATCGCTCATGCCTGCTCCTGGTTGCCGGCCGGGTCGCGCGCCATCATAGGGGGGCGGCGGTGGCGAGTCAAAGGCGTTACTGCATGTCGCGCACGAAGCGGCGGAATTCCGGGTCGAGGTTGAGCAGTTCGCGGCCGACCTGGATCAGGTTGTCGACCTGC
>JBPEYE010000099.1:0-16711 GCA_052030825.1 Gammaproteobacteria bacterium
TCGGAGGTTACCGGCTGCGATATTTTCACGTTTCGAGACGGAAAGATACTGGTGAAAAATTCTTATCGGAAAAACCGTCCCTTAATTTAGATGCCGTCACCTGGAGCCAGGTTGCCTTCCAGCATACGCATGCAGGTCGACCGCAAAAGGCTACGTTTTTAGTCAGCGGCTGATGGTAGGCATTAGAAAGCATGGCAACAATGGACCCCGAGAAAGCGTTACGTAATTCTCTATCTGAGCCGTCGTCGACACCAGATTACGGCTCGCCCGACAGAGCGTCTTTCCTGGCGAGGCAACGAGAAAAATTGAAAAGGCTGATTATTACCCCGGTTCCAGTCACGGCTCATCCCAGCAAATGGGCGAAGGAACACGGAGAATTCCATGACGACCAATATGAAATGTTTGCAGTAGCAGGAGAAGGAGAAGACTGGTTGCTTTATGATCCATGCAACGAAACCTTTGCACTTGCAAAGGGGAGCCTTGGAAACGAGATGGAGTTAGTAGGCTTTCGATCTCATGATGCCCTGGCAGAATGGAACGGATAATGCCGTCTAACAAGGCACTGCGGCCGGACCGCTCATTGCGCGATTGGTTCGCAACGGTATGGCGCCGAGTGCAGCGTTAGCTGTTATTCCCTTGAAAACTGCGACTTCGATTAAACGAAAAATCACGGGAGCACACGAATTTGATCAAGTTTGTAATGTGCATTACCAGACATCCGGATCTGACTCGAGAAGAATTCAGGGACTACTGGACGAACAAGCACGGTCCGTTTTTCATGGAAAACGCCAGTGCGATGAGAGCCAGGAAATATGTACAGTCTCATACGCTTGACACCCCTCTCAACGAAGGGTTGCGAACCTCCAGGAGCATGCGTCCCGAATACGATGGCGTCGCCGAGGTATGGTTCGATTCGGAAGCGGCGCTTGTCGAAGGCATGAGCTCGCCGGAGTGCCAGAAGCTGGGAGCCGACTTGTTTGAAGACGAGCGAAATTTTATTGATCACTCAAAATCGTCGGCATTTATCGTCAAGGAATATGAGCTGTAGGCAGCTGACGAGATGTTGCCGGGATGCGCCCCACTGCAGGCTTCATTTGCAACGGCCTGCGGCTGAATGCCGGTGTCATCCAGTCGTCGAAACCTGATGAGCGGAGGAGAAATGAGCGAGGGAAATGGGCACTGCCTCTGCGGTGCCGTAAGTTTCACGGTCAAGAAAATGAATTACAGCGTGGACACTTGTCATTGTGGCATGTGCCGAAGATGGGGCGGCGGGCCTTTGATGTTTGTCGATTGCCGGACGGATGTGACTTTCAAAGGAGCGGAAAACATTACCGTATACGACTCATCTGACTGGGCGGAACGGGCGTTTTGCAAGATTTGCGGCAGTCACCTCTTCTATCGGCTCAAGAAGAACAATGCTCACCAGATGCTGGTCGGTCAATTCAATGCACAGGAGCATTTCCATTTCGACTTGCAAGTCTATATGGACAACAAGCCCGCATTTTACGATTTCGCGAATCAGACGAGAGAACTGACGGAGGCCGAGGTCATAGCTGAATTCGGCCCCGGACAGGATTCCTAGTAAGATGTTGCAACCGGGCTGCCCGCTGCCGCTTCCGTCCGCGGCGGTCTAGTGCCGAGCGCAGCGTTACAGGTTTGATCGATGATACAGAAACTGTTTGCCGCTTTGCTGCTTTTACCGGTTTCGATTGGTGCCTACGCAGAAGCTGGTATCAGATTCCCGGGCGCATTCGATGATGTTCGATCATCTGAAACCGGTAACTGTTACGGCATTGATGTGCTGGTTTGGCAGTTACCCGGGCAGCAAGTCCCTGGACTCTTGAGCGTCGAAGACGGGTTGTGTGGCGACCCGCCATGCGCGGTGCTTACCGGGACTATCGACGAAGACAAAATCACATTCGAGACAGCAACTTCTCTCTACGGTGAGCAATATTCATTCAGTGGCCAGTACACACGCCACGCAGTGTCGGGTTTGCTCAACGGCAGTGAGCGGAAAACCCTGGGCGCCGGGGTGATACGGCCGTAACCATCTGAGAACGAAACGGGACCGATGCGGAGCTGTCTATTTTCGACCAACAAACTCATCGCCGGGATTGCGTTGTTGGCAAGTCTGCCCACCGTCTGCCAGGCGCTTCCCGACGAGTTAATCGAATATTTGCAATCGCTTGACGTCGAATATCGTCCAATCGAAAGAAATCGGCTGCTGCCGGAGTTTCTCGCTGCGGCCCCGAGGGGGGACACCCAGTTAATGGGTGATTTCAACGGCGACCATATTATCGATATCGCACTGCTTGCTACAAATCGAGGAACTTACGTTTCCCTGTTGGTTTTTTTGCGCAGCAAGAATGGCTTCGACCACTACGTGCTATTTGATCGTAACTACGCCCAGTACTATGACGAGAACCGGATCGAAGAGGCCATTTACCCGGTGATCGGTGAGATCAGGGGTCCCGACGAGACCCTCGAACTACAGTATTTGGGCATTTATTCCGCGGCAAAAAGAGACGTATTTTATTGGCGGAACAACGAGTTTCACCGATTCTTGACAGAAGACTGAAATCGAGACCGCATAAGGAATCAGGTACATGAGGTCAGTTTCGATGTGAAACAGGCGCTTGCAGACCGACCGATTCACTGGCGTCGTGAGTGATACGGTTGATGTCGAGCGTATTCTTGTGAGGCTCAAGCCATGCTAAAGCGTTACGCATTTACCCTCCTCTATATGCTTTCCTTCGGTGCCTCTGCCGAGGTGCTGACGATCGAAAATCGCTCGCATACCGTTGACGGCGTAACCAGCAGCTTCGTACTGGAGGTTGACGTCGAGGACGTCAAGTCAGCGCCGAAAATTAACCCCGCTGAAGACGAGTTGCCGCTTTCCCTGAAACGCGCGATCGACGTCGCGCTCGAAAGATACCGAGAAAATTACAAATCCGACCCACAGGGTATCGCGTCGGTCTCACTTACCAGCTTCCCGACCTGGGACTATAAGAATCGCTGGTATTACAAGGTTGAAATTATCGGAAACCCCCAGGTCAGCGTCGTCGTACTGTTCAATGAAAAGGTCGTCTTTCCGAGAAAAAAGTAAAGCGCCCTGCAACGACCCGCAGCAGAGAGACGGGTTATTGCGCTCCGCTTTCGCAGCGTCCGGGCACGAAGCGCTGGCACGGGCAATCAATGCGGCCTTGAAAATATTCTGTGCCGTCACACTGGCCGCAGCTGCTGCAAGCGCGAATGCCCTTGAAATTCACGGGCACTTTTCTGCGGTTTCGGAAACTGAATTACTCATTGACCTGGTGGTTCGCGAGAAATCTCGCGCCGAACTAACGATGGAAGTGAATCCCGCCGATGATGTAGAACGAGGCTGGAAGGAATTTTTACCAGGCAGCTGAAAAAAAACACGATCGACTCATTGTGACTTTTGATGCGGGCAAAATATCAGCTACGAAATCGTCGAGTGCTTGCATCATTTTGAATTCGGGCGGGACAGTTGTTCGTTCGGACTCAAGCCCTTGCATGAGAATGTGTGCGAAGCCGGCTTCCTTTTGAGATACCGGCATTGGCGCAACAAGGATCCGAAGCAGCTATGGCAAGATTGAGCCTGGTACTACGCCGCGGCCAGACCGCCACACGGTTACGCGCCTTGTCGTATTGAGCGCCGGCTTTTTATGATCGTACTGTAATGAGTAAGCTATCCGATTGGCTCGGGGGGTTTTTCGGAGCCCTGTTGGCTCTCTTTGGCGCAAGCCTGGTTGGCTGGCAAGCCGTGCTGATTTACTACCTGTTCACGGGCCGGGTGAAGGCTGGGGAAGAACATCCACCCTTAATCATGGCAATTGTGATACTGGTCATCGGGCTGCTGTTGTTGGCAGCCGGCTATCATATCTCAAGGCTCAGGATCTCCCGTTCGAAATGATATTTGCGACTACGACTCATTTTCATGGAATTTCAGGCTGGATCATGAGTCAACAAACCGATCTCGCTAACGGCCGGTGTTGAGTTTGCGGTATAACAACCAGCCATGTACCAAGGCCCACGGGCAGGTGGCGAAAAAATGGCATCGGTCGCTTCGAGTTACCCCGGTCGCGGTGCGATTCGGCTCGAGTCCGTACCGGGGTGGCAGTATTGGAGAATAACGTGACACACTACATCGATGGTTTCGTTCTCCCGGTACCGCGCGATCGGCTGGAGACGTACAAAGCGGTTGTTGAAAAGATCGCGGAGATCTGGAAAGAGCACGGTGCACTCGCATACTCGGAATTCGTTGACGACGACGCAACGATGGAGGGCACCCGATCTTTCACCGAAGCCGCCAATGCAAAACCGGACGAGGCCGTCATCTTTGGCTGGGTCGCATTCGAATCCCGTGAGGCCAGAGACCGCGCAAATGAACGCGTCGCCGCGGATCCGCGAGTAGCGGATCTGACCAGGCCCTTAACCGGTTCATCGCGACCGATCTTCGCTGCCGAACGGATGGTCTATGGCGGATTCCGGTCGCTCGTTCGATCAGCTGACCATGGCACCGTCTAGCAATCGCCTGCCGCCGGACAGCCGGGCCGCTACGCGTATCATCCGCAGTTGGACGCCGGCCCTGCGCGACTACAGGTGTTTTCGAACCCACGGCGAATCGAAACTTGAGAAAGGCCATCAGCAGCTTGCTGATGCGGGGACCCGGCAATGGCAAAAGAACTGATCAAACACACCGGCGGCTGTCACTGCGGGCGAGTCCGCTTTGAAGTGCGGGCATCTTCGACGATCAATGTATCCCAATGTAACTGCAGTATTTGCTCGAAATCGGGACATCTGGGCATGATCGTTCCGCGTGATCGATTCACGCTGGTATCCGGTGAAGCGAGCCTTACCGAGTACACGTTCGATAGCGGAGAGGCGAAGCACCTGTTTTGCCGACATTGCGGTATCAAGTCATTTTATATCCCCCGGTCACATCCGGACGGCGTGAGCGTTCACGCAAGCTGCCTTGATCCCGGCACCGTCGAAAAAATGAACGTTACCCGGTTCGATGGGCAAAACTGGGAACGTTATTATCCGGACGGACGCGCCGATGGCTATCCGAACTGATCGCAACGAGACCGGCAGCTGGCAGGCGTTGACAGCCCAAACATGCCGTACGCAAGCATCACGCCCTCATTTGCTTTTCACAACGAAACCGGGCACTTGCGAAAACCGGCCGGCGCAAGCGATGATGCACGCAACGAGGCAGTTGACGACTACGCGAGCATTCAATTCGCCGAGTTGATTCCGGTGTGCGAAAAGCGATGTTTCAACCTGTTCTGAAATCGATACTGACCTGCCCGGAGTGCGGTCATCGTAAGTCCGAAACCATGCCCACGGATGCGTGCCTGTACTATTATCAATGTGAATCCTGCCACGCCGTCTTGAAACCAGACGCGGGAGATTGCTGTGTTTTTTGTTCTTTTGGATCGGTCAAGTGTCCATCGATCCAACTGCGCAACCGATGCGACGCGTAGTGCGCCCGGCAGCCACTCGCGGGCCAACCGCTACACCCGCCATGCGAACGAAATACCCGCCGCCGGCGGGCGCCGGTTGACGCGTTGAACAGGCCGCTCGAGTGGAATGCGGGGGGCTGGTTCGGCGGCCAGCTGGGTGGAACGGCGTGGATTTTGATTGCCGCGATCCTCTCAATGGCCCACGACGTTTCGACCGGCCTGACGCTGTTGCTGTTGTTTCTGATCCCCAACATGGTCGGTTTGCTGCTCTGGTACCAGAGAAAGCTCACGTGCTACCTGTCGATACAAATCGTATTGGCCCTTTGCGGCTTGTTTGGTCTGTTCGCAATTTACCTCCTGGATCGAAACCACCTTTGGTTGAAAATTCAGACTGGCGGCGCGGTTTCATCGGAAATGGGATACTTCCTGTTGGCCGTTACCGTTTTGGTCGTAATGGCGTCGTTTCATCTGAAATTCGGACGCCATGCCAACAAGCCGAACGCCTGATCATCGCAATCGGCGCGGCCGGCCCCGGGCCGACGGCTGATTCGGGTCGTTGGATGCACTCGCAAATACGTCAAATGGAGGCTCACCCTTGAACATCGAAGGCGAATGTCACTGCGGACAAATCAGGTATCGTGCCGTCGTGGATCCCGAGAAAGTCGAAATCTGTCATTGCACCGACTGCCAGACCTTGTCCGGCTCGGCCTACCGAACGGTCGTGCCCGCCGATCCGGACAGCTTCGAATTGCTTTGCGGCTCACCCAGGCTTTATGCGAAGACCGCGGAAGACGGTACGCAGCGACTGCAGGCGTTTTGTCCCGAGTGCGGCAGCCCCCTCTATTCCGCACCCCCGCAGGGAGAACGCGGATATTTTGGTATCAGGGTCGGGACGGCAAAGCAACGCGATCAGCTGGTGCCGAAGACGCAATTCTGGATGCGCTCGGCACAGGCCTGGGTCCAGGACCTTTCGGGCATGACCAGGATCGAAAAGGAGCCGGCCGATGAATAGCGCAGGCCAGGCGCATCGGTCGGCGGATGCAGCGCGACGCCATGCATCGATCCCCACTGGCGTCATCGGGGGGTACTGATATCAAATGGCCAAACTCACGCTAACCGCGCTGCTTTCCGTCGACGGCGTCATGCAGGCCCCGGGCGGGCCGAACGAAGATCCGAGCGGAGATTTCCGGCATGGCGGCTGGGTGGTTCCGCATTTCGATCCGGACCTCGGCGCCATCATGCTGGATATTTTCTCGAGGGCGAGTGCCTTCCTGCTCGGACGCGGCACTTATGATATTTTTTCCGCTCACTGGCCGAAAGTGACCGACCCGGGCAACCTGGTCGCGTCAAAGCTCAACGCGTTACCGAAGTTTGTCGCATCGCGTACCAAATCCGAATTTGACTGGAACAATACGAACCACGTTGCGGACATACCCGGAGAGATCGAATCCATCAAAAGCCGGTTTGAAGGCGAGCTGCAGGTCCATGGCAGCCACGGCCTGGCGCAGGCGCTGATCGAGCACGATCTGATCGACGAGTATCGGCTGTTTGTCTTTCCCGTCGCGCTCGGCACCGGCAAGCGGCTGTTCAATTCGTTCGCGTCGCCCAGGGGATATGCGTTCATGGGCGCCCGGAGCACCAGCAAGGGCGTGACCTACAGCGTTTATCGGCCGACCCGGGAATTTCGCACCGGATCTTTCGAGCTCGGATAAGGCCTGGATATCGAGCGCTTTCGGCCGGTCGTCTCCGCCGCGCGCACGCTTCACCGTTACCCGGGCGGCATCGGTCGGAACAGCGTCGAAGCGATGCTTCGCGCGGTGCCTCGCGTACGCTGCGTCATCTCCGTCACCAAATGCAATTTTTCGCCTAAACTCAACAATCGTATGAACAGACAAATCATCGTATTCACGACAGTTCTCCTGTTATCGCCGGTTGCCGCCGGCCAGGAATTCGTCCGCGACGGCTGGCCCGGCGAAGGTACGCCCCGGCTGGCCGCGAAAGGCAATGAACTGGTACTGCACAAAACGACCGATACCGCGTCTGACAGCCGGCGATTGAAGTACAAGGCGGGATGGCTCATCGTTTGGGACCAGTCGAAAGTCATCACCAGGAAATCCGTCACCTGGACCGTAAAACAGGAGATCAGCAAGGGTACCTGCGGAATTCTCGTGCCAGGCCTGAAGGTCGAGTTCCTCCAGTTCGAGAACGAGGGCTGGGGTATGTTCAGGGTGGGCGACGAGATTTGTTCGCTGAAAGCCACGCGCGCCAGCGATTTCGAAAAGCAGGACGAATGGCCGAAAGTCGAATGGTGGGTCAGGGTGCTGGACAACACCAAGGCGCCGGTTGGCTGGCTACTGGTCGACGCACAACAGGTGGACCTGCTGGCGCGAAAATTTCAATGACGGGACAGCCGGTCCGAGACAGATCAGTCGAAGCGCAAAGCCGGGCCCGTCTCCGCAATCGGGATGAACGCGACCGCCGCTGAAAAACGCGCGCGCGGCGATCGCCTCGATATCACCTCCCCTGCCCGCGGCGACCGCTGACGCCACCTTCCGCGCCGTCCGGCCGATAAGTTTCAAGCGCCTGAATCACGTCGCCATCGGCGCCGTGCGGGCAGGCCGCAAGACCGCCCTCCGATCCCGGTTGACTCAAAATCTGCCGATCGCCGGTGTATAGTCCGGGACACGCGTCGCCGCCGCCGGCCTTCACCGGGCAGCGGTTCGAGGCGACGGGACCGACAATCGAATCGAGGGAATTCATGAATACCGGCAACCCACCGAAGACGGAACACAGCCCGACAGGCGCGCGCGCCGCCAAGCCCCTGCCCTTAGACGAACGCACGCCTGACGTTCGCAACGCCAACCCATCTTCAGGCCGACAACTATCCCCACACCCGGAGGCGCGTCGCGCGACGCCAATCGGGGTCCGTGCGGGCCACCGATCACCCGGCGCAGCGGCTCGATATCCGCCGTCGACATCCCGCGCTGGCGAGAGATTTCATCGATGACCGGCGTATCCGATCTGGGCATTCTGCTCGCCTCGCTGGCGCCGCGGTTGACGGAAGGCGAATTCGTATTCTGCAGCTTCGAGGATGCGGTCTACGGCGATCACGCGGACCTGCAGCCGGTTGCGGCGGTCAGCGAGCCCGAGGGGCTTACGCTGATCGTGCCGAAATCCATCGCCGAAGCGCGGTCGCTGGCGTCTTCTGCCGCCTACCGGATGATCACGCTCGGCGTTCACTCCAGTCTCGAAGCGGTCGGACTGACCGCGGCAGTCGCCACCCAACTGACCGCGCACGGCATCAGCGCGAACATGGTCGCGGCTTTCCACCACGATCACATCTTCGTACCGCGCGAGCACGCCGAGCGGGCGATCGCGGCGCTCGACGCGCTGACCCGGTAACGACGCGTCGCGTCATCATCCACAAGCGAAAGAGGAACGTTCTCATGCCCAGATACCTGATCGCTTACCTCGGCGGCGAACAGCCGTCGAGCCCCGAGGAAGGCCAGCGCCACTTCAGCCGTTATCTCGAGTGGTTGCAGTCGCTCGGCGATGCGGCGTTGAGCCCGGCCAACCCGTTTCGCGCAACGCATACGATCCACGCCGACGGTCGCATAACCGACGGTGCGGTGACGACGATGTCCGGCTACACGCTGATCGAGGCTGACTCGATGGATGCCGCATTGACGATCGCCGGGGCCTGTCCCTTCCTCGAGCTCGGCGGCAATCTCGAGGTCTCGGAGCTCGGCGAGATGCCGGCCGGGAAATAAGCCGGCGGCCTTCAGCCTGCCGCCAACTGCGAGACCAGGCGGAAGCGGCGGGCCGTATATTTGGCATCGCCGGTCAAATTGACTAGAGTGTCGGCTGTTGCAGATAACAACCGGCGGCTTGCGGTTGGAGATAGCGGGCTCATGCTCAAGCGTTTTCTGCCAGTACTCCTGATTCTGCCCGGGCTCGCCCACGCGGACATCCTGCGGCTCGCAATCCAGGAGGGTAACCAGGTCGAGGTTTACACCTGGCCGGTGCTGCCGAAAGTCGACGGCTGGCATCACGACCGCAAGAACAGCCTCCATTTTCGCAGCAACGCGCAGGCGCCCGACGGCTACGATTTCATGGAGGCCGAAACGGTGATCTACGCCAAGGCAATCTTCAAGCCGAGCGTCCCCTACCTCTACGACGTCGACGATCTGATCAGCAACGACAAGGCGCAATACGCCACCGGCGCCGATGTCAGGATCGCCGAGGCTGCTCCGTTCGCAACCGCCAACGGCTACGAGTTGCGATCGCTGACGTTCACGCCGGTCGGCGACGGGCTGTGGGAACAGGTCGCCTACGGCGAAGAGGGCGAATTCTTCCTGCTGTTTACGATCAGTTCGCGCACGCGCGCGGGCTTCGAAAATTCCTGGAATGCGTTCGAGTCGTTCCTGACCAATTACCAAATGTAACCGCGACGCGCGGCCGGGTATGACCTTTGACGAGAAAATTGCCCGCTTTCACGCCGAGATCGAAAGCCGGCGCCTGGCGTTGGGCCTGCTGGACCCGTTACTCTGGCGACTACTGCGCCGTGCCGGCCTGCCGCTGCCGCCGCCACCCTTTCAGCCGATGTGGTTCAACATGCTGCTCGTGTTCATCGTCGTCGACGTCAGCCTGACCGCGCTGATCGCGATCTGGCCGTTGCTCTACCCCCAGGTCGGACTGCCGCTGTTGCTGAGCTTTCACTTCGTCGCGACGATCGCGAGCGGCGTCGCCGCGATGTCGCTCGCGATCGGCTGGTATTTTCACCGCCTGCGGCTCGGGCTGCCGGCCTGGCGCGACTACGGTGACTGAATCCGTCGCCACGCGCGCGATTGCGCGGGCGTCTTGCCTGTGCGGCGCGCTGCTGCTCGCCGCCTGCGACGCCGAAATCGGCGAGAGTTTTACCGACATGTTCGAAATTCGCACCGCGGTGCTCGAATTGAGTCGTGCCGACGACGTCGGCGTTCATATCCACAACGGTATCCATCTCACCGTCAATCTCGTCAACGCGCCCGTTAATGACGGCACCGCGGCGGCCCGGCGCGAACTCGCCGCCACGGTGGCGCGCAAGGCCTTCGAAATGTACCGCGCGCGCGAGTCGCTAGAGCGCGTCTACGTGGTCTTCGCATTCTACGAACGCAAATACGTGCTGATGACCCACACCCGCACGATCGACGTCGTCGAGTTCGAAGCGACCGACCTGCGCGTGCAAACACGGCGATCAACGCGGTTGGCCGGGGCGAGTCGATGATCGGGCCCGGCCACGGCATCCGGCTGCCCCTGTGGTTCAAACTGGCGCTGGCATTCGTCGCCAGCCTCGTCGTCCTCGACGCGATCGGCATCGAGGTCCTGCTCGAAATCCAGATCGACGGCGAGTCGTTCGTCGCGTCGCTGTTTCGCATCGAAACCTATTTCGTTCCGCTCGGTTTGTTGCTCGCGTGGTTCGTCGCCGCCTGGATTCGCGCCTGGATTTCCGGCTCGCGGCATGACTGACGTCGCGCCGGCCTTCGACCCTCAGCCGTGCCTCGAGGGCCCGCGGCTGGCGTTGCGACCGCTGCGCGCCGACGACAAGGCCGCGCTGTACGCCGCCGCGGCCGATCCGCTGATCTGGGCGCAGCACCCGGTTCCCGACCGCCATACCGAGCCCGAATTCGATCGCTTCTTTGCCGAATCGCTCGCGTCAGGCGGCGCGCTGGTCGTGATCGAACGGGCCAGCGGCCGCATCATCGGCACGTCGCGTTTCCACGGTTACGATGCGGCTCGGCGTGAGGTCGAGATCGGCTGGACTTTTCTCGGCCGCGCCTACTGGGGCGGCAGCTACAACCGCGAGCTCAAGCGTTTGATGCTCGATCATGCCTTCCGCTGCGTCGATCGGGTACTGTTTTGTATCGGCCCCGACAATCGTCGCTCGCAGCGCGCGGTCGAAAAGATCGGCGCCCGACGGGATGCCGAGCCCGACACGCACGGTCGCGTGGTTTACCGGATCACGCGGCAAGCCTTTGAAGCGAACGCAACTAACCCCATTTAGCACTCGTCAATCCAGAACTCGAGCGGGCCGAATCGGCCGGGAGGAGCGCATGATTTTCGATCACATCGGTTTCACCGTCAGCGATTTCGCGCGCAGCCGCGAATTCTACCTGCAGGCGCTCGCGCCGCTCGGCATCGAGGTCGTGCTCGACGGCGACGGCTGGGCGATGCTCGGCCGCGACGGTACGCCGGCTTTCTGGTTTGGCGACGTCGACGCGCCGACCCCGGGGCCGATCCACGTTGCCTTCGCCGCCGCCGACCGGGCCCAGGTCGACGCGTTTCATGCCGCCGCGCTTGCCGCCGGCGGCGAGGACAACGGCGCGCCGGGCATTCGCGCGGAATACCATCCGAACTATTATGGCGCCTTCGTGCTCGACCCCGACGGTCACAATATCGAAGCGGTCTGCCATCTGCCGTAAAATGACGGTTCGACTCGAGGCAGGGCCCGCGCGCGTCGCCGGGGCGAGAGGTGATCCATGAGCATTACCGTAGTGAACGATTACGATTTCAAGCCCGACGGCGATCTCGACGAGGGCAAGGCGGCCGCGGCCGAACAGGTCGAATATTTCACCAGTGAAGTGGCGGAAGTGCAGTTGTCGCTGTGGCTGCAGGATCACGACAACCCGCTGCACCACTATCACATCACCGTGTTCGATTCGATGGAGACGCTGGAGAAAGCCAAGGAATCGGCCGCAATCGAGCGCTTCGTCGGCCGGTTGTTCCCGCACATCGCACACAGTACCTATATCGCGCCGATGACCGACGTCTGGCTTGCCGCCCGGAGCGGAGTCGAGCCGGTCGGCTACCCGTAGCGCAGCAGCGGAAATCGGCAACACGCTGGCGGCGAAGCAGCAAGATCCGTGTCGAGCCCGAATTCACCGGATTGGCGGATAACCCGTGTCGTCTCGGGTGGCCAGACCGGTGTCGATCGCGGTGCGCTCGACGCCGCGCTCGCGCACGGCGCTGCCTGCGGCGGCTGGTGTCCGCAGGGCCGCAAGGCCGAGGACGGCGTCATCCCCGCGCGCTATCCGCTCGTCGAACTCGACGGCGGCGGCTATATCGAGCGCACGCGCAAGAACGTCGTGGATTCCGATGGCACGGTTATCATTTACTTTGGTCAACCAAGTGGCGGCACCGAGCGTACGCTCGAATTCTGCCTCGCCGAAAAACGACCCTACCTGTTGATCGACGCGACCGAACTGCCGGTGACACGCGCCGCCGCGCGCATCGCCGAATTCGCCGCAACCCTGCGTGGCGACCGGCTCAACTTCGCCGGCCCGCGCGCCAGCGGCGAACCGCGCGCCTACGCCTACGCGCGCGATACGGTGGCCGCCTTCCTCGAACGACGAGGGCAATAGCGTGTCGCTGGTCTGTCGAAAAATGACGCCCGCAGACGTTCCGGCGGCACTTGAGACGCGTTTCGCAACCGTCGAGAATCCGATTTCCCTCGCCGAGCTCGAGCGCGACTATGGTGTCACTCCGGCCGGGATCGCCGCGGCACTCGCCGGCGATGTCGGCGGCTGGCTCTGCGAAGCGGGTACGCGCGTGGCCGGGTTTGCAATGGGCGATCGCAACACCGGTGAAGTGCTGGTCGTCGCGGTGCATCCCGACTATGAAGGTCGCGGTATCGGCAAGATGGTGCTCGATCGGGTCTGCGCCTGGCTATTCGCCGCCAGGCATACGCGGGTCTGGCTGTACTCGAATCCCGATCCGTCGCTGCGCGCTCACGGCTTTTACCGCCATCTCGGCTGGCGCGCGACCGGCGAGCGACGAGGCGATGACGAACTGCTCGATCTCGCGCGCGCCGACTTCGAATCGGGCTAGCGAGCACGCCCTGCGATCGGCTTTGCGAGGGCGGGCGCTATCGTATAATTGAAGCCGAAACCGGACCTGTGACAGGGGGTATCCAGATGGCGGACGAGACTGTATCGAAAAAGGTCGTACGCGATTACGTCGACGCGTTCAACCGCGGCGACATGGACGCGTTGCGCGACTTGCTGGCTGACGAAGCCGAAATCCAGGGCGTGCTCGGCAAGGGCATGTTCGACAAGATCGAACCGATCTGGCGCCAGTTGATCGACGGCTACGGCATGCAGCTTGAAATCGAGGATCTCGTCGCCGAGGGTAATCGCGTCGCCGCGCGCTACCGCGAAACCGGCACTTTCCGCGCGCCGGCCTTCGGCCGCGAGCCGACCGGCAAATCCTACGAACTCGTCGCGATGGAATGGTTTGAGATCGAAGACGGCAAGATCAAACGCCGCTGGGGCGCGCGCGACGCCGCGGCGCAGGCGCGCCAGCTCGGCATCCCGCTCGAGTAGACTCACCCGGTGCGAATCGTCGCCCGCTGTCCACGCTGCGGCGCGCGCATACCCCGCTATTTCGTGCTCGCCATCGGCCCGCTGGTCAACGTGACCTGTCCCGCCTGCGGCCGCGCGCTGCGCTTCGACGCGCGCGCCGAGCGGCTCACCGGGCTCGCTTTCGGCCTGCCGGTCGGCCTGCTGATCTTTCTCGGTGCGATTGGCTACCTGGCGTGGATTTTCGTTATCATCGACATTGCGATTCTCGGCGCGCTCGGGGTGCTCGCGTTTCCGTATCTGACGACCTTCGTCGCCGCGCCCGACGGGGACGACGACCAGACCGGCGCCCGAAAGGACCGCCGGCCGGAGGCCACATGCACAAGAGCCGACTCGGCGGCCTGATCATCGACTGCGAAACCGACGATCTCGCCACCGCCACCGCGTTCTGGACCCGCGCACTCGGCTATACGGTGCGCGACCAGACGCACTCCGCACCGGGCGATGAAAACTACGTCACCTTCGACACTGCGCCCGACGAGCCGCACATCGAGCTGCAGCGCGTCGATCACCCGAGCCGCGTGCACCTCGACATCGAGGCCGACGACATCGAGGCCGAGGTGCGCCGGCTCGAGAAACTCGGCGCCGTACGCGTCGAGAAGATTCGCGACTGGTGGGTGCTCGAGGCGCCGACCGGGCACCGCTTCTGCGTCGTGCCGGTCGAGCGCAGCGATTTCGCCGAACGCGCCAACCGCTGGGACGAGGAGCAATCGGCATGAGTTACGAGGCCATCAACTTCGACACCAAATTCGACCGATTTAACGACCACTGGGCGCCGCGCGTGATCGCCCAGATGAACGACTACCAGTTCAAGCTCGTGCGCGTCTCCGGCGATTTCGTCTGGCACGCGCACGCCGACACCGACGAAGCCTTCATCGTGCTCGATGGCGAGCTGACCATCGAGTTCCGCGACGGCGAAATCACCCTCGGCGCCGGCGAGATGTACGTCGTGCCGCGCGGCGTCGAGCACCGGCCGCATGCCGCGCGCGAAACGCGGCTGCTGCTGATCGAGCCGAAAGGCGTCGTCAATACCGGCAATGCCGGCGGCGAGCTGACCGCCGACAACGACGTCTGGGTCTGAACCCGACATGAACCCTGGAGACTGAGCCATGCCGTTCATTCACATCAAGTCATTGCCGTTGTTGGAGGAAACCGACACCGCCGCGCTGCTCGAACAGCTGAGCGTCGACTTCGCCGCCGCGACCGGCATCGGCGTCGAGCACGTTACCGCGACCTGGACGTGGCTCGAGCCGGGGCATTACGCGGTCGGTGGCCAGGCCGCGCGCGAACAGCCCGCCGGCTCGCACCCGCTGCTGGTCGACCTGCTCACGCCGGACTTCAACACCGACGAAGACGTTGCGCGAATGCTGAACGCGGTCGCCGACAGCCTCGCCGCGCGCGCGGGCGTCGCGCGCGACAACATCTTCATCAACCAGCGTGCCGCGCACGGCGGGCGCGTGTTCGACGCCGGGGAAATCGTGCGCTGGTAAGTCGTGCCGGAACTTGACGCCAACATCGATATCAGACGAGCGCGGGCAATCGATGGCGCGCCATGGCGCGCCGCGATTGCCGCGCTGCTGCCCGACAACCGGCCGCCGGGCATCGAGGCCGACGCCGCGCTCGGCGACGATGCCTGCTACGCCCTGCTCGCGTTCGCCCTGGAAGGGCCGGTCGGCCTGCTCGCCGCCTATCGCTTGACGGGCCTGAGCACGCGTGGACCGCTGGTCTACCTTTACGATATCGCGGTGACGCCAGCTTACCGCGATCGCGGCATCGGCCGCGCGCTGATCGGCCAGCTGCTCGATCTTTGTCGCGCTGACGGCGTGCGCCTCGTCTGGGCGGGCACCGGACTCGACAACGCGGCGGCACGGGCGCTGTTCAAGCGCAGCGGCGCGCGCCGGCTTGGCGAGCGCTATGCCGAGTACGAATGGCGCCTCGCGCGCTGAACGGTCGCAATGCCGTTCACGCCATTTCACATGGGTCCCGGGATCCTCATCAAGGCGCTGCTGCACGGCGGCTTCAGCCTGATGGTGTTCGGCTGGGCGCAGATCCTGATCGACATCCAGCCGCTCGTCGTGCTGCTGCGCGGCGAAGGTCACCTGCACGGTGCTACGCATACCTGGCTCGGCGCGCTGCTGATCGCGCCGGTGGCGGCACTGTCGGGTAAGCCGCTGTCCGAGTTCGGCCTGAGCGTGCTCGGAATCTCGCCGGCCGACGATCCGATCCGGATCGCGTGGTGGGTCGCGTGGGCGAGCGCGTTCATCGGCACGTTCAGTCACGTCCTGCTCGACGCTATAATGCACGCCGACCTCGAACCGCTGGCGCCGTTCGCCGGCGGCAACACGCTGCTGGGGCTGCTCGATGTTGCGCAACTGCACCAATTCTGCATCTATGCCGGACTCGTCGGCGCGGCGCTGTATTACGGCATCCGCTTCGCAAAGCGCCGTCGCTGAACTGGAGGACCGCGATGTTTAAGTTCTTCGAATCGCTGCACGCGAGCCTGGTCGTCGGCCAGGCCAGCAAGCACCTGCGTAACGAGCGCTACCGCGACGCGCTCGAGCGCGCCGAGCGCGCGCTCAGTCTCGATCTCAACGAAAACTTCACCTGGTCGTGCCTGCTGATCGCAGGCAAGTCGCGCGTCCATCTCGGCGACGTCGACCGCGCCGAGGCGCAATTGCACGAAGCCCGCGAAATCCTCGCGCCGCGACTGGAACGACAGCCCGAATCGACCCACCTCAGGCACATCGTCGACGAGATCGATCGCTATCTCGACGCGATCGAGCGCCACCGTGTCGGGCATACCGCGGACGAGGCGGATACCTGAATCGA